>JBBROG010000062.1:0-34750 GCA_038229635.1 Gemmatales bacterium | reverse complement strand
GGTTTTCGGCATGTCCCGCCTCGGCCACGGCGAGGCCCGACTGACAGTGGACGTTAGTTCACATGATCTGTTGCCGCAAAGCCTTTGATACCTTGGGTTTACAACCATGTTGGAAGCCCTGCCCCGAAGGGGTTGTATCCCCCAGCCGGGGGTCGCGCAGCGCACCCCCGGAACGACGACGCACCCCCGGAACGACGACGCACCCCGGAACGACTCCTTCATCTCACCGCCGGGTAGAAGCGCGCCAGGCGGTTGGGGTCTACGCCGGCCGCCGCGAGCGCCGTCAGCCCCCAGTTGCGCAGCGTCTGCCGTACCAGCCCCGCCCGCCGCCAGCGCCGCGGCGAGACGAACACGTCCCGGCCCGCGACGACGACCCGCCCCAGCCGCCGGAGGCGCCGGCTCATCAACACGTCTTCCAGGAAGCGTACCGGCGGGAAGCCGCCGACACGCTCGAACAGGTCGCGGCGCACGAAGAGCCCTTGATCTCCGTAAGCGATCCCCGTCAGCCGGACGCGCGCCGTCGCGCAGGCGTCGACGAGCCGATAAAGCGGACCGTCGGCGCGGACGCGCATGCGGAAGCAGCCCGCCGCCACGCCGCGCCGCCCCAGGAGCCGCCCCGCCTCGTCGAGGGCGCCGTCGGCGAGCGCGCAGTCGGCGTGCAGGAAGACGAGGACGTCGCCCCGGGCGCGGGCGGCGCCGGCGTTCATCTGCGCCGCCCGGCCGCGCGGGGCGTCGACGACGAGGTCGGCGCCCCGCGCCAGCTGGCGCGTGGCGTCGGTGCTGCCGCCGTCGGCGACGATCACCTCGAACGGACGCTGAGCCCGCAGCCGCGCCAGCGCCTCGGCCAGGCAACTCTCTTCGTTCAGGGTCGGCACGATCACGGAGACGGACATCGTTCGCGCTCCTGATCCCGGCGCCGCCGGCGCCTCGTTGACGGACTCTTTCCGCGGGCACGGTCCGCCTTATGATAAGAGGACATTCGCCTGGAGGAGAGATCGACGTGGGACAGCACGGCATGGCGAGGCGCGTCGCGGCGTGGGTGTTGACGGGACTCCTGACAGCGCTCTTCCTTTTCAGCGGGTCGCTCAAGTTGATGCAGGCACAACCCGCTGTCGAGGGGTTGGAGAAATTCGGCCTGTCCGACTACATCCTGCTGATCGGCGCTGGCGAGTTGGTCAGCGCGATTCTCTTCTTGATCCCGCGCACGACGTCGTTGGGGCTGCTCCTGCTGAGCGGCTACATGGGCGGCGCCATCGTCACGCACATGCAGCACGGCGAGCCGTTCGCGGTCCAGTCGGTAATTTTGGCGCTGATCTGGGTGGCGGGCTATCTGCGCCATTCCGAGGTGCTGGTGAGCTTCCGCGGCAACCGCGCCTGAGCCCGCCCCGGAACCTCAACCCCCGATGCGCAACAGCACCTTGCCCTGTTTGCCGGGCCGGGCCGCCTGCGCCGCCGCCTGGCGCACTTCGTCGAGCGGAAACGTCGCCCCGACCTCCGACGTCAGCACGCCGGCGCGCATCAGGTCGCGCACCGTGCCGAACAGCCGCAGCATCTTCAACGGCCCTTGCCGCTGGATCCACTCTGTAAGCCAGAAGCCCTCGACCGACTTCTGCCCCGCGATCAGCAGGCGCGGGTCGATGCTGATCGGCGTCCCCGCCAGCGTCCCGTAGACGAGCATCCGCCCCCCGGACCCCAGCGCCTGGATCACCGCGGAGCCCGTGTCGCCGCCCACGCACTCCAGGGCGTAACGCACTCCCTGGCCGCCCGTCAATTCGCGGACCCTGTCCGGGATCGACTCGTCGGCCGTGCAGATCACCGCGTCGGCGCCGGCGCGCAGCAACTCCTCGCCCTGCTCGCGGCGGCGGACGACGTTGATCGTCTTGAAGCCGACCTTCTTCCCCAGGCGAATGACCATGCGGCCGAGGGCGCTGCCCGCCGCCGTTTGCAAGAGCCACGCGCCTGCGGGGACGCGCAGCACCTCGCCCGTCATGACGACGGCGGTCGCCGGGTTGACGAAGAACGTCGCCGCCTGCTCGTCGAGGATGTCGTCGGGGATGGGGACGACTTGCCGCGCCGACACGACGACCTGCTCGCGCCAGTTGCCGCTCGCGTTCAGCAGAGCGACGCGACGGCCGGGCTTCAGGCCGCGCAGGAGGCGCAGCAGGCCGGGGCCGGCGACGTCGATCACGCCGACGCCCTCGACGCCGGGGGTCGCCGGCAACTTGGCCTGCGCGCCGTAGTCGCCGCGCACGAACAGCAGGTCGGACGGGTTGATCGGACTGGCGCGCATGCGCACGCGCACCTGGCCGCGCCCCGGCTCCGGCACGGGGACGTCGCGCACCTCAAGCACTTCCTCGGGGGGGCCGAAACGGTCGAAAACGACGGCCTTCATAGGGGAATCCGAACTGTTTTGGGCCGCTTGCGGCTTAGCAAGTGCGAAGCCGCAAGCGGCAAACTCATCGTCCTTTAATCCAGCCGCCGTTATCTTATCCAGACTGCTACCTTTGACACTCTTGAGAAGGGGTTCAAGCCGGTCCCATTTTGCGGCCGATACCGTGAATGCTGCATCTTCGGCATTTGCTGTCCGGAACCCCAGGTGAGCCAATGGCAGGCCGTACAAATAACGGGATCGTTCAGCGCTCTCCCCTGCGCCGGCTGTGGCGCGCCGCCCTCTCCCTCGGGCTGGGCGCGCTCCTGCTGACCGAGGCCGGTTGCACGCGGCGCTTCTACCGCGACCGGGCCGACAAGGAAGTCGGTCAGGTCCTCGCCGACAAGGACAAGTACCCGGCGTGGAAGGTCGAAAACTGGCACGTCTACCCCGACGGCCGCGCTCGCTTCGCCGACAGCACCAACGCCGACCGCCCCCCCATGCCGCCGGACGACCCGGCCGCTTACGACCTGTCGCCCAACCCGCAGCGGCCGCACAAGGTCGGCGTCGCCCGCGTCGGCGGCACCGGCTACCTCGCCCTGATCGACGCCTGGAACGTCGAGAACCGCGCCGCCCTCGCCGCCGAAAAGGGCGGCGCCCCGCTCGCCGTCACCGGCTCCGTCACCCGCGGCGGCGCCGAGGAACAGGACGAGCCCGCGCCCAAGGACAAGACAACAGAAGCCACGCCCCCGGCGCCCCCGGCGCTGCCGGCGGCCGTGACCAACGCGACCGCCGAAGAGCCCCACAAACCGGGCTACCTCCTGACGCTCGAGCAGGCGACCGAGTTGGGCCTCGTCAACGCCCGCGAGTACCAGGACCGGCGCGAAAACCTCTACCTGGCCGCCCTGCCAGTGACCGCCGAGCGCTTCGGCTTCGCTGCCCAGTTCTTCGCCGGCGAGCAGGCCTTCCGCGAGTGGGCCGGCAAACAGCTACAATCCCCCGACCGCAACCGCTGGCGCATCAACAGCAACGTCGGCCTCACCAAGGTCTTCCCCACCGGCGCCCTGCTACTGCTCCGCTTCGCCAACCAGACGGTGGTCAACCTCACCGGCACCAGCCCCAACGGCACCGTCAGCACGTCGACACTCGGCCTCGACGTCGTCCAGCCGTTCCTGCGCGGCGGCGGCCGCGCCGTCACCCTGGAGCCGCTGACGCAGTCCGAGCGCAACCTGCTTTACGAGATCCGCGATTACGCCCGCTTCCGCAAGGAATTTTTCGTCGCCCTCGCCACCGGCCAGCCGCTCTCGGGCGGCAGCACCGGCGTCGGCGCGACGCTGGTGCCCCTCTCCACCGCCCTGCCCGTCGCCCTCGAGGACGCGCAGCGCGTGCCGGTGTCGCCCGGCGCCGGCGGCCGCGCCGGACCCGTCGCCATCGTCAACCTCAACCGCGGGGGCTACTTGCCCGTCGTCCTCCTCAAGGCGCGGCTCGATAACGAGAGGCAAAACCTCGAAATCCTCCGCATCTACGAGGAGAACTTCCGCAACCTGTACCGCGCCCAGCTCATCGACCAGGCGCAGCTCAACCAGGTGCGCCAGCAGCGTCTCGGCAGCCAGGAGAACTCCCTCCAGCTCGCCGCCGACTTCGGCGCCAACACCGACCTCTTCAAGCTCTCGCTCGGCGTGCCGACCGACCTGCCGCTCGAGTTGGACGACGCGCCGCTGCGGCCGCTGCTGAAGCAGGTCGAGGTTTACGAGGAGGTTTACGGCTTCAAGGATCTGAAAAACTACGAGACGCCCGGCGTCCAGGCGGCGCGCGAGGTGCGCGAGTACCTCGTCAAGGTCGGACTCCTGCCCGACGAGAGGGGGACGCTGACGGCCGCCGCCCTGGCTCCCGAGACGCTGCGGCGCCGGCTGCGCGACTTCCTCGGCACCTCGCCGCTCGTCAAGGACACGCCCTACCCGGCGAACTTCCGCCGCCGCTGGGCCGAGTGGGAGAAGGTCGGCACCGTCCTCCAGGTCCAGGACCGCATCGAGCAGTTCGGGCAGCAGCGGCGCGAGCTGCGTGCCCGACAGACGAAGCTCGAAGGAGACGAGAAGGCGATTCCGGAGGCGCTGACGGAGCGGCTCAAGGAGTTGGACTTCGAGGTCGAGCTGGGCGAATTCGAGAAGCGGCTGCGGCTGTTCGAGAGCCAGCCGTGGAAGAAGCCCGGCGCCGACGAGAAGCAGCAGCAGGCCCAGCAAGAGGCCCTGTTCCGCGACGTGATCGGCGCCTTCGCCGCCTTCCTGCGCGAGACGCGCGAAGAACTCCTCGACCGGCCGCGCCGCGAGCGCATCAAGAAGGTGCAGGAGAACTGGCCCCCGTTGCCGAAGGTGTGCGTCGACGGCGTCGACCTCATGAGCGCCGACGAGGAGACGGCCCTGGCGGCGGCGGGGCGCTACGCCCTGACCAACCGCTTCGACCTGATGAACGTCCGCGCCCAGGTCGTGGATAGCTGGCGAAAAATTGCCGTCGCGGCAAATTCCTTGCTAGGAACCTTCAACGTCGAGTATCATCTGGAGAGTAGCACCCCGGCCGGTCTGGCCCGGCCCTTCGCCTTCAGCGGCGGACGCACGCGGCAGCAACTCGTCCTCAACGGCGAACTGCCCCTCGTGCGACTGCTGGAGCGCAACCAGTACCGCGCCACGCTCATCGCTTACCAGCGACAGCGGCGGGCGCTGATGGCGGCAGAAGATGACGTCCTGGGCCAGGTGCGGCAGGAGGTGCGCCAGCTGCGCGCCCTGGCTCGCAACTATAATGACATCCAGAAGGGCTACCGCCAAAGTCTGGACCTGGCGTACTTCCAGGTCGATCTCGCCGGCGAGTTCGTGAATCAGCCGCCGTCGCCGACCGGGCCGCAGCTGGCGGTCGGCACCGTCGGCCCCCCGACCGCCGGCCGCGGCGCGGGCGGCGACCCGGCGGCCTTGACGCAGCAGTTCTTGGGCGCCATTCGTTCCCTCCTGGGCGCCAAGAACGACCTGTACAACGTGTGGATGAGCTACCTGACCAACCGCCTCGCCCTGTATCGCGACCTCGAGCTGATGCCGCTTGACTTCCGAGGAGTGTGGATCGATGACTCCGCCAACTGCGCCTGTGGTACACCTTCCGCCGGAACCGCCGGCGCCGGCGACCAACGGCTCGCCGAGCCAAAGCCGGCCGCACCTGAAGGCGGCGCCGTCCGCTGACGGCCACGCCGCCAACGGCGCCGCCGGCCTGCCCCCGCGGGCCGGGCGGCGCCGCCTGCCCGTGCGGCTCCTCCTCACGGTCGGGGCGCTGCTCCTACTCGGCAGCGGCGGCGTCGGCGTCTGGCTGTACCTGACCAGCACCGGCGCGGCGCGGACCGACCTCATCACCCACGCCGCCAAGCGCGAGCGCCTGCAACTGACCATCGTCGAGCGCGGCCAGTTGGAAGCGGCGACCAACGAGGACGTCGTCTGCAAGGTCAAGGCGGGGAGCAAGGGCAGCACCATCGCCACCACCATCAAGTGGGTCCTCGACGACGGCACGCACGTCAAGAAGAACGACCTGCTCATCACCCTCGACGACTCCGGCCTGCAGGAGCAACTCAAGACGCAGGAGATCACCCTCCGCCAGGCCGACGCCGCCAAGACCAAGGCCGAGGAGGATTACAAGATCACCGAGTCGCAGAACGACAGCGACCTGTCCAAGGCCAAGACCGACAAGGAATTGGCCGAAATCGAACTCGATAAGTACATCAAGGGCGACTACGAGCAGGCCAAGAAGGACATCGAGGGCCGCGTCCTCATCGCCCGCTCCGACCGCGAGATGTGGCGCGACCGCGTCGAGTGGTCCGACCGCATGGTCAAGGGCAAGTACATCACCGAGGCCCAGCTCCTCGCCGACAAAGCCCGTCTCAAGAGCGCCGAAGTGGCTGTCGAGAAGGTCGACGAGGAGATGCGCGTCCTCAAGGACTTCACGCGCCGGCGGGAAGTGACCGACAAGACGAGCAAGCTCTCCCAGGCCGTCGACGCCATCGACCGCACCGTCAAGCAGAACAAGGCCAAGATCGTCCAGGCCGAGGCCGAGCGCACCTCCAAGCAGAAGATCCACGAGCAGGAGTTGTCCCGCTTCGAGGAAGTCAAGGAACAGATCAAGCATTGCGAGCTGCGCGCCCCGAAGGACGGCCTCGTCGTCTACTACGTCCCCGACCAGAGCCGCTGGGGCGGCGGCAGCCGGCAGTCGATCATCGCGCAGGGCGAGCCGGTGAACGAAGGCCAAAAGCTGATGCGCATCCCCGACCTGTCGCACATGTTCGTCAAGACGAAGGTCCACGAGGCGCTGGTGTCGCGCGTGAAGCCCGAGCAGCCGGCCAAGGTGCGCCTCGACGCCTTCCCCGAGCGCTCGTTCGCCGCCAAGGTCAAGACGGTCGCCACCGTCGCCGACCAGGGCGATTGGCTGTCGTCCGACGTCAAGGCGTACCAGACGATGGTGTCGATCGAGGAGGACGTCGAGTCGCTCGGCCTCAAGCCCGGCATGAGCGCCGCCGTGACGATCTTCACCGAGCAGCGCTCCGAGGACGCCCTGACGATCCCCATCCAGGCGATCATGGGCACCGCCGGCATCGGCAAGAAGCAGAAGTGCTATGTGATGACGCCGCAGGGGCCGAAGGAGCGCGAAATCACCATCGGCATCAGCAACGAGAAGATGGTCGAGGTGACGGAGGGTCTTGAGGAGGGCGAGCAAGTCGTCCTCAACCCGCGCTCGCTGCAGAACGACAAGGACCGCAAGGTGTTCGGCGGCGGCGACCGGCTCATCAAGGGCGACGAAATACCCCCGGCGGGCGGCATGATGCCCGGCAAGGGCGGCCCTCCAGGAGGCGACGGCATGAAGGGCGGCTACCCCGGCAAGAGCGGGCCTCCGGGCGGCGAAGGCGGCAAGCCGGGCGGCATGCCCGGTAAGGGCGGCCCTCCGGGCGGCTTCACCAAGGGCGCGCCGGCGGGCGACGGCGGCAAGGCGGCCGGCGCCGGACAGTGAGGGAATGATGATGTTTCCCCGGCCGCTCGCGGCTTCGCAATTGCGAAGCCGCAAGCGGCGGGTCGTGTGAGAGATCTTTCATGCCTGCCGTCGTTCGCGTCCTCGACCTGGTCAAGCACTACCAACTCGAGGCGGTCACCGTCCGCGCCCTCCAGGGCGTGTCGCTCACCGTGGACGAGGGGGACTTCGTCGCCCTCATGGGGCCGTCCGGCTCGGGCAAGTCGACGCTGCTCAACCTCCTCGGCTGCCTCGACCGCCCCACGAGCGGCAACTACTTCCTCGGCGAGGAGGACGTCGCCGACATGGAGGACGACCAGCTCTCGGAGATTCGCAGTAAATATCTCGGCTTCATCTTTCAGTCGTACAACCTGCTGCCGCAGTACACGGTCGTCGAGAACATCGAAGTGCCTCTGCTGTACCAGGGACGGCCGCTGAACGACGAGACGCGCGCGTGGTGCGTCCGGCTCGCCGGCCTGGTCGGCCTGGGCGACCGCCTCGACCACCGGCCGATGCAGCTGTCCGGCGGCCAGCAGCAGCGCGTCGCCATCGCCCGCGCCCTCGTCAACGACCCGCAAGTGATCCTCGCCGACGAGCCGACGGGCAACCTCGACTCGAAGACGAGCGACGAGATCATGGTGATGCTGACGAAGATGAACGACGACGGCAAGACGATCATCATGGTGACGCACGAGAACGACATCGCCGCCTGGGCCAAGCGCGTCATCCGCATGCGCGACGGCCACATCGAGTCCGACCAGCCCAACGAGCACCGGCCGCACCGCAACGGCGCGGCGGCCCCGATGGCCTCGGAACCGGACCTCCGCCTCGACGGCCCGGCCGACGGCATCGCGGTCAAGCGACACCCGGCCTAATACTCCCCTCTCCCCTTCGGGGAGAGGGGAGAAATGCGAGCTTACCCCCCGATGAACTCGATCATTTACGTCATCCTGAGCGTCCTGCTCGTGCCCGTCTTCCTGCTGATGAGCGCGATGCTGTTCACCGAGAAGGGCCGGCGCAGCCTGCTGCTGGCCTTGCGCAGCCTGCTCTTGCAGAAGATGCGCGCGATCCTCTCGGTACTCGGCGTCGTCATCGGCATCGCGGCGGTCATCTCGCTGATGGCGTTCGGCGAGGGGAGCAAGCATGAGGCGCTCGAGGACATCCGCCGCATGGGGGCGACGAACATCATGGTGCGCAGCGTCAAGCCGCCCGACGACGCCTCGACGCAGCGCCGCTCCTTCGTCGCCATGTACGGCCTCACCTACGGCGACTACGAGCGCTTCGCCACGATCAGCAGCGTCATCCGCATGGTGCCGATGCGCGTCTTCCCCCAGGAAATTCGCCGGCTGGAGCGGATGCACAACGGCCGCGTCGTCGCCACCACGCCCGAGTACGCCGACGTCAACGAGTTGCCGCTGTCCGCCGGCCGCTTCCTCACCGACGAGGACGACCTGCGCGAGTACAACCACGCCGTCCTCGGCTCCGTGACCGCCGAGAAGCTCTTCCCCTTCGACGACCCGCTCGGCCAGACGGTCCGGCTCGGCACCTACGACTACCTCATCGTCGGCGTGCTGAAGGAGCGTATGCCGACCGGCGGCAGCGGCGGCAGCCAGGCGGCGGAGGACTTCAACAACGACGTCTACATCCCGCTCAGCACCTGCCGCGGCCGCTTCGGCGAGAAGATCTTCATCCGCCAGTCCGGCTCGCGCTCCGGCGAGAAAGTGGACCTCAGCCAGGTGACGATCACCGTCTCCGACATGGAAAAGGTGCGCCCCACCGGCGACGTGATCCGCGGGCTCCTGCAGCAGCGCCACCTCAAAAATGACTGGGCCGTGACGGTGCCGCTCGACCGCCTCGAGGAGGCCGAGCGCACCCTGATGCGCTACACGATTCTCCTGGTGGCGATCGCCTTTATCTCCTTGCTCGTGGGCGGCATCGGCATCATGAACATCATGCTGGCGTCGGTGACGGAACGGACGCGCGAGATCGGCATCCGCCGGGCCTTGGGGGCAAAGCGGCGCGACATCACCTTGCAGTTCTTGATCGAGGCGGTGGTGCAGACGAGTACGGGCGGCCTGCTCGGGATTGTGTTCGGGATGACGGTGATCTTCCTCGCCCCGGTCGTCGCCGAGCGGTTCTTCGAGACCCACATGCCGGCGAAGGTCCACGGGCTGTCGATCGGCCTGGCCCTGACGGTGGCGTTCGGCGTCGGCATCCTGTTCGGCTGGTATCCTGCGCGGCGCGCCGCGCTGCTCGATCCCATCGAAGCGCTGCGGCACGAGTAGAATTTGCCGCTCGCGGCTTCGCAAGTGCGAAGCCGCGAGCGGCTCGGCGTTCAGCGGCTCGCCGCCCGCACCGTTCGGAGGTCGCCGAAGTCGACGCTGGCCTCCTGACCGGCCTGGACGATGACCCGCTTGCTTTCGCTGGCCACGCGGCCGTCGCGCGTCACCTCGGCCTTGAGCGTGTAGTAGTACTGCCGTCCCGGCTCCAGGGCCGGCGTGTTGAAGCTGCGCGTCGCCGACGTCAGCGGGCAGGCGACGTCATCGACGTACAGCCGGGCGTCGGCCGGCAGGCGGACCGTGACGTGCCCGGTGGCCTCGTTCGCGGGCGCCCCCATCGCCCCCTTCTTCGGGTCCTCTTTCGGCCCCTTCGGGAGCATTTCCATCTTCGGAGCCGTGCCGCCGCCCGGCGACATCGCCGGGACCGCGTAAGCCGGCGCGACGATCGCGTACCCGGCGCAGCCGTAGCACCCGCCGTAGCAGGAGCAGCCGTGGCAGCCCCACCCCGAGACGCGCACGCCGTAGGCGCCCCCGTAGCAGGAACAGCCGTAGCACCCGCCGTAGCACGAACCGCCGTAGCAGCCCCCGTAGCAGGAGCAGCCGTAAGACGCCCAGCACCCGGCGACGCCGGAGCAGCCGCCGCAGCCGACGTAGCTGAAGGCGTTGCCCCCGCCGTAGCACGAGCAGCCGTAGCACGACGCGTGGTGGCAGCCCCAGTCGGGCGTCGCCGTCCCCGTCGTCATCATCGCCGCCAGCATCAGACCGTACATCGTGTTGTCCTCCCCACCCGTTGTGCGTCACCGACCCGGCCGCGTGGGAGGCCGAGGCGATTCCCCGAAGCGGCTCCGTCTCGGTGCCTCGGGAAAACTCTGCCCCACCATAATAAACCGCCGCGGCGCCCGTCAAAGGCAATTTGGGGAAGATGAGGAGATTGGACGGTCCTTCGGACGGGATACGCGGGCGGCTTGAAGGGGTCGTCCGGGATGCGCGGGCGCCGGAAAGTTGTGACGACCGCTGAGAATCGAGTGGAAAGCGGCGCGGGAAGGTTTTATGATAACGACGGTGTTTCAGGCGAGCCGGAGAAGGCCAGCTTCATCCGGGGCCGCCAACCACTGGCCCTGTTTCTTTCATACCGGCCTCCCGCCCCACTTCATCCGGGTCGGGAGGCCATCTTCGTTTCCCCTCGCCGCGCGTTTCCGAACCGTTTGAAACCGCCGCGCCGCGGTTATAAGATGCCCCGGAAGACGGTTAGCGGGGGGAGAGCCTGCCCGCGACGCCCTCAGCGAGGTCCCCCCGTCATGGACACCATCGTGCGCGTCGGCGCCGTCAATTATCTCAATACGAAGCCGCTCATCTGCGACCTGGACGAGTTGGCGCCCGGCATCGACCTCGTCCTCGACGTGCCGAGCCGCCTGGCCGACCTCCTCGCCGAGGGGCGGCTCGACGTGGCCCTCATCCCGGCCATCGAGTACTTCCGCGCCGGCACCTACACCGTCGTCCCCGACCTGTCGATCGCCAGCGACGGCCCGGTGTTGAGCGTCACCTTGTTCAGCCGCGTGCCGTGGGCCGGCGTCCGCCGCGTCGCCCTGGACGCCGGTAGCCGCACCAGCGCCGCGCTGACGCAGATCCTCCTCCGCCAGCGCCACGGCGTGCGGCCGGAGGTGGTGCCGCTGCCGCTCGACCGCGCCGCCGAGGACGTCGACGCCGACGCGGTGCTGCTCATCGGCGACCGCGCCATGCACGCCTGCCTGCCGGGGTTCCAATTCGCTTTCGACCTCGGCCAGGAGTGGCGCGACTGGACGGGTCTGCCGTTCGTCTACGCTTTCTGGGCGGTGCGCGAGGGGGTCGACCTGGGGCCGGTCGAGGCGGCGCTGCACGAGGCGAAGCGGCGCGGCCTGGAGCGCATCGGCCCCATCGCCGCTCGCGAGGCGCCGCGCCTCGGGCTGACGCCCGGCTTCTGTCGCCGCTACTTGCAGAGCATCATCCGCTTCGACCTCGGCGAGCGCGAGTTGCGCGGGTTGCGGCACTACTACGACCTGGCGTGTCAGGTCGGGCTCGCCCCGGTGGGCCGCGAGGTCCGCATCCACGCCCCCGCCCTGGCCTGACGAGAGAACGAGTTATGCGAGTCGAGACGATCCTGAACAAAGCCGCGGACGGCGGGCGGCTGACGCGCGACGAGGGCCTCGCTCTGTTCGCGTGCCGCGACCTGGCCGCGCTGGGCCGCGCCGCCGACGCCGTCTGCCGACGATTGCACCCCGAGCCGTACCGCACCTTCAACATCGACCGCAACATCAACTACACGAACGTCTGCGCCGCCGTGTGCGACTTCTGCGCCTTCTACCGCAAGAGCGGCGCCGCCGACGCCTATGTGCTGCCGCGTGAGGTGCTTTACAAGAAGATCGAGGAGACGGTCGCGCTGGGCGGCGACCAGATCCTGATGCAGGGCGGCAACCACCCGTCGCTGCGCCTGGAGTGGTACGAGGAGTTGCTGCGCGACCTGCGGACGCGCTACCCGCGGGTGAACTTGCACGCCTTCAGCGCCTCCGAATTGTGGCATTTCCACAAGCTGAACAAGCTGCCGCTGCGCGAGGTGCTGACCCGCCTGAAGGCCGCCGGCATGGGCAGTCTCCCCGGAGGCGGCGCCGAGATCCTTACCGACCGGGTGCGTGAGGCAATCACCGTCAACAAGGTCCTCACCGAGGAATGGCTCGAAGTGCATCGCGTCTGGCACGAGTTGGGGGGGCGCTCCACCTGCACGATGATGTTCGGCCACGTCGAGACCCTTGCCGAGCGCGTCGAACACCTGGAGCGTTTGCGCCAATTGCAAGACGAAACGGGCGGTTTCACGGCGTTCATCTGCTGGACGTTCCAGCCGGAGAACACGGCGATGGCGGACGTGGCGACGGCGGGCGGCTTCGAGTACCTGCGGACGCAGGCGATCGCGCGGCTGTACCTCGACAACGTGCCGAACATCCAGTCGAGCTGGGTGACGCAGGGGCCGAAGGTCGGTCAGGTGGCTCTGTTCTTCGGGGCGAACGACATGGGCAGCCTGATGATCGAGGAGAACGTCGTCTCGTCGGCGGGAACGGTGTATCACCTGACGGTCGAGCAGATCAAGGCCGCGATCCGCGAGGCCGGTTACGTCCCCCGACAGCGAAACGTCTTCTACGAGTACATCGACGGGGCGCCGGAAGCGACCGAGGTGCTGTCCCTGGCAGGCAACTGAGTCCGGAGGCGTGGACGCGGGCCGTGCCGCCGCTAAGACATCCCTGCGACACCATCCATTCGCGGGGACCGACGATGCGCACCCTGATCACCGGCGGCGCGGGCTTCATCGGCTCGCACCTGTGCGAGCGCCTCCTGGCCGACGGCCACGACGTCGTCTGCGTCGACAACCTCATCACCGGCACGGCGGCGAACGTCGAGCCGTTCCGGTCGGACCCGCGCTTTTCCTTCCTCCACCACGACGTCTCGCGGCCGCTGAAGGTCGACGGACCGATCGACATCGTCCTGCACTTCGCCTCGCCGGCGAGCCCGGTCGACTACCTGATGTATCCCATCCAGACGCTCAAGGTCGGCTCGCTGGGGACGCACAACGCGCTCGGCCTGGCCAAGGCGAAGAAGGCGAAAGTCCTCCTCGCCAGCACCAGCGAGGTCTACGGCGACCCGGAGCGGCACCCGCAGCGCGAGGACTACTGGGGCCACGTCAACCCCATCGGCGTGCGCGGCTGCTACGACGAGAGCAAGCGCTTCGCCGAGGCCATCGTCATGGCCTACCACCGCGCCCATAAGGTCGATACGAGGATTATCAGGATCTTCAACACCTACGGGCCGCGCATGCGCCTCGACGACGGCCGCGTGCTGCCGAACTTCATGGGCCAGGCGCTGCGCGGCGAGCCGCTGACGGTCTACGGCGACGGCTCGCAGACGCGCAGCTTCTGCTACGTCGATGACCTCGTGGAGGGCGTCGTCCGCCTGCTCGGCGTCGACTTCCACGAGCCGGTGAACCTCGGCAACCCCGACGAGGTGACGATCCTGCAATTCGCCGAGGAGATCCTGGCGCTGTCGGGCTCGAAGAGCGCGGCCGCCTACAAGCCGCTGCCACAGGACGACCCGAAGGTACGCAAGCCCGACATCGCGAGGGCTCGGCAGTTACTCGGCTGGGAGCCGAAGGTCGGCCGGCACGAGGGGCTGAAGCGGACGCTGGCGTACTTTCAGGGGAAGGTGCAAGCGGGGCAGGGCGCCCATCCGGTATGATGATCTTCGCCGGTCCCGGCCGAGGGAGGATGCTTCGATGCCATTCGGGAACTACAAGACGCTCGGCGAGGCCCTCGGGGCCTTGCAGATCCGCGAGACGACGGAAGCCTTCGTCGAACCGACCCCGGTCGCGCTCAGCGATTATTTCCGCTCCGAATTGGAGATAACGCTGCGCGACTTCGACGTGAGCTGTTCGGAGTTCGCGGTCTGTGAAAACCTGCTCTTCCCCGTGCTGCGCGAGGCGATCAAGGCGCACACGTCGGTCCTGGGCGTGTGGAGTCACGTCTCGCTCTCCCACGGCGACAAGCTGTTGGGCTCGCCGGACTACACGATCGCCCGCCGCTCGCCGCTGTCGGCGCGCGTGATGGGGACGCCGCTCGCGATGATCATGGAGGCGAAGAAGAACGACTTCGACGCCGGCTGGGGTCAGTGCCTGGCGGCGATGCGCGCGGTCCAGGACGTGAACGGCGAGCCGGGGCGCGTCGTCTACGGCTGCGCCACGGACGGCTTCACCTGGCGGTTCGGCAAGCTCGTGGGGCAGACGTTCGCGCACCATCCCCAGGACTATAGCCTCACGCGCCTCGACGAACTCTTCGGCGCCCTGCATCACGTCCTGGAACTGTGCAAGCGCCAGGTACTGACGCCCGCGGCGGCGGCATGACGCGCCCCGAAGCGGGAGAAGGCACCAGAATTGCTTCTCCCTCCGGCGGCCGCGCCGCTCCGGCGCGGCCGTGACCCGGCGGAAAGGGAGGACGGCCATGACGCAAGCGGAACAGGACAAGTATCGCGAACGGCTGCTCGGTCTGGGGAAGCGGCTGCGCGGCGACATGACGGGCGTTCAAAGCGAGGCGCTGCGCCAGGTCGGCGGCGGGGCGAACGGCAACTTATCGAACGCACCTTTGCACACCGCCGACCTCGGCACCGACGCCTTCGATCAAGACGTTTCGCTCAGCCTGATGGAGAACGAGCAGCAGATCCTCGATCAGGTCGCCGCGGCGCTGGACCGCCTCGACCAGGGGACTTACGGGACGTGTCAGGAGTGCGGCCGGGCGATCGGGCCGGAGCGGTTGCAGGCGCTGCCGTACACGTCGTTCTGCGTCGCTTGCGCCCGCCGCGAGCAGGAGGAAGACGGGCACGACGTGACGCCGAACGGCAACCTGTGAGGCGCCGGCGTTCTCGCGGAGAATCCTCGATGACAAGGCCGCTCGCGGCTTCGCGGTCCCGCGCTCGGCATAGTCCGAGAGATCTGGAATGAATTCAGGAACTACGGGCCGGCGGACCTCGCCGTCTCGCGGGATCGTTCCTCGGCGGCCCCGTTCGGCGAGTCTCGGTGCGACGCCCGGAGAATGTCGTTCAACACGTCAACGGCGTAGCGGTCCTCGATCTCGGCCAGTTCCGTGACCACTTCGAGGATGCGCTGCGGGTAATCGGAAAACTGTTCGGACGAGGGCGTGTACAGAAGGGCCGGTCCGTCCCGCGAGCCGGCGGGTTCCTCGAACGCCAGTTGGGAGGGACGGGGGGCGGGGCGCGTGATCCAGCCTCGGCCGAGCAAGTACGCTTGGACTTCGGCGACTTTCACCGACTTCAACCGAGGGTCCACCCACCGGCGCAGTTCGTTCAACACGGTTGATCTCCTCGTTCGAGCCGGCTCACGATCTCCCGCAAGGCCGCCGGCGAAAAGACGTTGGCGAGCGGTAGGGCGACACGAATCGTATTCTTGGCGGCCGTCGCCGCCGCGCCGCCCAGCCACAGCCAATAGGCGCAATGGCGGATCGTCAGTTCCTCGGGCGATTGGCCGAGCCACTCCGACTCGTCGGCGGCCAAGGCGAAGACAACCAGGATGCGCGGGCACATCGGCGACGGGGAACGTAGGTCGTCGTAGTTTTTCACTTCGAGATCGTAGGCGAGGTGACTCTCCGTGACGTTCGCCCGCGCCGTGCTCTTCAGCTGAACGTCCAACTGGACCGCGCCGGGGGCGTAGCGCCGGCCGCGCTGAAGGACCGTGCGGAGACAAACGTCAATCCCTACATCTTCCCCCGGTTCGGTATAAATCAAGCCGGCGTGGGCCGCGACCGCCCGCACGTAGGCCCGCGAAAGTCCTTCCTGTCTTTGGTTCTTGGGCAACATCCTTCACCCTCCCCACGCCGCTCCGCCCATCATACGGCAACGGATCCTCTTTCGGAACGGCGGCTCCCCACTCCGGGTCGCCGAGAAAATGAATTACCCCCCGCGTTCTCCGCCGTGACCTTGTCCATCGCCGGCCGCTTGAGGGGGTGCCCCGTCGCCTGCTGGTAGGCGTGCGCCAGCGCGTGTTGTCGGCGAACCAGCCCGGGCGGACGGCGTCGCGGACGACCTTGTCGCGCGTCAGGCGGCCGAGGCCGTCGGCGCGTTCGTAGTCGGCGCGCGTGCCCTGGGCGGGAAGCGGGGTGACGGCGAGCGATATCGTTATTAAGGAAATGAGTACAATTTTACGCATATTTGTCGCCCGCGAGGGGAAGAGGCGGGGAGGGGGAGGCTTGTCAGACCTTGGCCGTTTCGGACCCGCTCGGCCGGTCTCGTCCGTTCCCGTTCGTATCGGGGTGCGCGTGTTCGCGCAGCATGTCATCGATGACGCTCCCGGCGTAACGCCCCTCGAAGTGAGCCACCTCGCCGACCAGGTCGATCATCCGTTGGAGCATCGGCCCTCGGTCGGTGTGGAGGGGCAGCAACACGGAGGGACTTTTGTCGCCTTCGCCCGGCCCTTCGTACAGGTCGAGGATGGGGTTGGCCGCGGGGCCGAGCCGTCTCCACCCGCGGCTGTACAGGTACGCCCGAGCGCCCTCCGGAAGGACGTCGGCAATGCGAGGATCGATCCACGGGTTCCGGAATGTCATGGCTTACCTCTCCGCCGGGCCGACGCTAACAGGCCGATGACCGCGTCCGCCTGCTGGTAGGCGTGCGCCGCCGTCAGGGCTTCTTGCCCTTCCGCCGTGGTGCGGCCGCCGGCGCCCCGTTGGCCGACGGAGCATCTTCTTCCGACGCCTGAAGAACGTCGTTCAGGACGTCCACGGCGTGGCGGTCCTCGATCACCGCCAGGTTGGTGATGACCCGCACGACGCTGTCGATGTAGTCGCTCCCTTGCTCGAAGGCCGGCACGGTCTGAAGGATCGGCTTTCCCGGGTGGCCGGGGGGTTCCTCGAACATCCGCACTTGGGGCCGAGGGTAGGGTTTCTCCTTCCACCCGCGCGCGAGGAGGTAGGCGTGCAGGCCGGCGGCCTTAACCAACTTAACGCGGGGATCAATCCACTTATCCAGATTATTCACGGCCTACCCCCTCGAATGATCCGACGGAGGATCGCCCCCAAGTTTTGAGAGGAAAACAGGTTCGCGTGCTGCTCATCCCCCTGCGTTCTCCGCCGTGACCTTGTCCATCGCCGGACGCTTGAGGTGGTGCCCCGTCGCCTGCTGGTAGGCGTGCGCCGCCGCCAGCAACTCCGACTCGCCGTACAACCGCCCCGTGAACGTGAGCGGCCGCGGCACCTCGACGCCGCCCGCCTTACGGAAGCCGTTCGGCATCACCACCGTCGGGTGCCCCGTCAGGTTCGTCACCAGCAGCTCGTTGCCGTAGTTGCCGACGTACAGGTCGACACGACTCATCATCTCCTCCATGTCTTGCATCAGCAGGGCGCGCAGGCGGTTCGCCCGGATGTACTCCACCGCCGGCACGAATTGGCCCTGGCGGAACGTCACCGGCCAGCTGTTCAGGCCCTCCGTCACGCCCTGGCGCGTCAGGTCGTCGAACGCCGCCGCCGCCTCCGCGGTCAGGATCACGCGCAGCGGGCCGGCCGGCACCTTCGACGGCGGCTTCAACGGCACCAGCGTCACGCCGAGGTCGCGCAGCACGCGCAGCTCGTCGCGCTCCTTCTCCGGCGTGTTGCCCTCGAAATAGCCGACTTTTAGGGTGCGTAAATCGCGCGGCCCCGGCCAGAAGAACGGCCGGTCGACGGCCGCCGCGTCGAGGCCGTCGCGGCCGTGGATCGCGCCGAGGACGAGGGCGCAGTCCTCGACCGAGCGCGCGATCGGCCCGAGCTTGTCCATGCTCCACGCCAGCGCCATGCAGCCGTGGCGGCTGACGCGCCCGAACGTCGGCCGCAGCCCCGTCGTGCCGCACACGCTCGACGGCGACACGATGCTGCCCAGCGTCTCACTCCCCAGGGCGAAGCCGACCAGCCCCGCCGCCGTCGCCGACGCCGACCCCGCCGACGAGCCGCTCGAGCCGCTCTTGGGGTTCCACGGGTTGCGCGTCATGCCGCCGAACCAGCGGTCGCCCATCGCCAGGGCGCCGAGCGTCAGCTTCGCCACCAACACCGCGCCCGCCTCCTCCAGCCGCCGCGCCACCGTCGCCTTGACGTCGAGCGTCTGCTCCTTGTACGGCGCCGCGCCCCATGTTGTCTTATAACCGGGGTAGGAGATGAGGTCCTTCGCCCCCCACGGTACGCCGTGCAGCGGACCGCGGTAGCGCCCGGCGGCGATCTCGCGGTCGGCCTGCTCCGCCTGCTTCAGCGCCAGTTCCTCCGTCAGCGACACCACGCAGCGCAGCGCCGGGTCGTACTTCTTCAGCCGTTCCAGATACAGTTTTGTCAGTTCCGCCGAGGAAACCTGGCGCGTCCGCAGCAGCGCCGCCAGCGCCGTCAGCGGCAGGAACGCCAGGTCGTCGGCCGCGTCGGGGCGCTTCGGCGCCGCGGACGAGATCGGCTCGGCGCGGCCGCGCCCGCCCGACGACGGCGGCAGCCACGGCGCCGGCACGAACGACAGGGCCGGCGCGACGCCGTTCGGCAGCTTGACGGCCCGCATCGCGGCGTAGTCCTGCTGCGCCTGCCGGAGCCCGCCGAGAATCGCCTTGCGGTCGGCCTCATTGAGCGTCACGCCGGCGACCCACTCGGCCTGGCGGACCATGTCGAGCGTGACCTCGCCGGGCTTTTCCGCCTGGGACGCGAGCGCCCGCTGGAACACCGCCGGGCCGACGCCGAGGCCGGCGAGCAGGCCGAGCAGGCGGCGCCGCGTCGGGGAAGAAGGAGAAGGAGAGGAAAAGGATTCGGAACGCGGGTCGGCCGTCACGGGTCGGTCCTCCGGTCGCGGTTGAGGGACGGGGCGGGCAGGGCGATTGTCCCAGACGTGCGGCCGGAGTCAAGACGCCAGGCCGAACAGCGCCCGCGCGTTGCGCGTCGTCTCCGCCGCGAACAGCGCCGGCTCGGCCCCCCGCACCTGAGCCAGGAGCGCCGCCGTGTGGGCGACGAACGCCGGCTCGTTGCGCTTGCCGCGCACCGGCACCGGGGCGAGGTACGGACTGTCCGTCTCGACGACGAGGCGGTCCGCCGGGATCTCTTGCGCCACCGCCCGCAACGCCTCGGCGTTCTTGTACGTCACCATGCCGGCGAAGGAGACGTACAGCCCCATCGCCAGGCAGGCGCGGGCCGTGGCGAGGTCGCCCGTGAAGGAGTGCATGACGCCGCGCACCGGGCCGTGGCGGTCGAAATCGGCGCGCAGCATGCGGACGACGTCGGCCTCAGCCTCGCGGCAGTGGATGACGACGGGCAGCGCGTGCTTGCGCGCCAGGTCGAGGTGGCGGACAAAGTAGTCTTCCTGGAGCGGGAAAGGCGCCCGATCCCAGTAGCGGTCGAGGCCGGTTTCGCCGAGGGCGATGACCTTGGCGGCGCCGACGAGGCGGACGACCTCGTCCCAGTCGCCGGGAGCCGCTTCCGAGACGCTGTTGGGTTGGATGCCGACGGTGGCGAAGAGGGGAGGGAACCGCGCCGCTAGCTCGACGCAGCGGCGGCTCGTGGCGGCGTCGATGGCGACGGTGACGACGTGCGTGACACCGGCCGCCGCGGCGCGGGCGACGACCTCGGGCCGGTCGTCGTCGAAGCGCCCGTCGTCGAGGTGGGCGTGGGTGTCGATCAGTTCGAGAGCCACGTTACTTCATCGCCGGCGCCGCGGCGGGAGCCAGCGCCTCCAGGGCCTTGAGGTGTCGCCGCTTCACGTCGAGCATCCGGTCGACCTCGGCGCGGGCGTCGCCGTCGGCCAGCGCCGCCCGGTCGCCCTCCAGGGCGGCGACGAGTTGGCGCTGCGACTCGGCCAGGCGCGGCAGCAAGTAGTCGAGGGAGACAAAGTTCATCGTCGTGAAGTTCGCCGGGTACGAGTCGAGGTGGCCGATGAGGTAATGCCGGCGCGCCAGAAACCGCGCGAGGTTGCCGACGGCGTCGGCCTCCTCGTGGGCCGACGCCTTCAGCTTGGTCAGCGGCGCGTCGCCGCCGTCGCGCACCCACGGGAAGGAGTCGTTGACGTACTGCAACAGCGACCGGCTCTCGCGGCGGACGACTTGCTCCAGCCGGCTGGCGTCCTGGGGGGAAATCACGGCCTCACCTCCGCGTCCATCCGAGCCATCGCCTCGACCTTCGCCCCCGGCGCCGCCCGGAACCGCGCGA
The DNA here is from genome assembly GCA_038229635.1 of Gemmatales bacterium. Classification (GTDB taxonomy): domain Bacteria; phylum Planctomycetota; class Planctomycetia; order Gemmatales; family Gemmataceae; genus DATFNV01. Next base: position 14,354 of record JBBROG010000062.1, on the reverse strand, counting down.
CGCCTTGGGCGCTCACGTTCGCGAGCGGATCCCACAGCACGCCCACGGCGAGAATGACCAGCGCCATCAGCACGACGTACAGGCTCGCCTTGCCCGGCGTCGGCAGCGGCTCCGTCTCGCGCCCCTCGACCTCGTCCAGCGTCGTCTCCAGGATCGTCACCTTCAGCACCTTCAGGTAGTACAGAACGCTCACGACGGTGTTGAGGCCGCCGATCACAAGCAGGCCGTACAAGACGTTGCCCAGGCCGGGGTGGCCGTTCTGGTTGTAGTAGAGCCCGCCGTCGTACAGCACGCGGAAGACCTGAAACTTGGCGGCGAAGCCCGCCAGCGGCGGGATGCCGAGCAAGCTGAGCAGGAAGACCGCCAGCGTGATCGTCAGCACCGGCGAGCGGCGGACCAGGCCGCGCATGTCCGACAGGTCTTCCGAGCCGGTCTGGTTGCGCAGGAAGGCGACGGCCGCGAAGGCGCCGAGGTTCGTGAACAGGTAAGCGATCAGGTAGAAGAGTACCGCCGCGACGCCGTCGCGCGTCAGCGGCGCCAGGGCCATAATCATGTAGCCGGCGTGGGCGATCGTCGAGTAGGCGAGCAAGCGCTTGAGGTTCGTCTGCCGGTACGCCGCCAGGTTGCCGAACGTCGCCGTCACCGCCGCCAGGACCGCCAGCGTCGGCAGCAGGTAGTCGGCGACCGCCAGCCACTTCTCCGGCGCCACCGCCGCCCGCACGGCGCCGTCGAGCCCGCCGAGGGTGAAAATGATGCGCCCCGTCAGCGCCAGCGCCGCCCCCTTGGAGGCGACCGACAGGAAGCCGGCGACCTCGGCGCTGGCCCCCTCGAAGACGTCGGGGCACCAGAAATGGAACGGCACCGCCGACAGCTTGAACGCCAGGCCGACCAGCAGAAACATCGTGCCGAGGAGCAGCACCGGGTCGACGGCGAAGGCGCCGCCGGTCGGCTGGAGGGCGGTGACGTACTTCTCGGCGAGAGCCGGCAGCGAGCCGGTGCCGAACTTGCCGGCGAGGAGGCTGATGCCGTAGAGCATGATGCCCGAGGCGCCGCCGCCGTAGACGACGTACTTCAGCGACGCCTCGCTCGACTTGCGCCGCCCCTTGAGGAAGCCGGCGAGGGCGTAACTCGGCAGCGACGCCATCTCGACGCCGACGAACACCATCAGCAGATGATTCGCCGACGCCATGACGCACATGCCGAGCGTGGCGCCGAGCAGCAGCGTGTAGAAGTCCGCCGAGTCCTCGCGGTCCGGGATGCCGGTGAGCCGCGTCAGGACGACGAAGAGGACCGCGAACGTCAGGAGGAAAATTCGCATAAAGACAGTAAAATTATCGTAGACGAGCAGCCCCGTGAAGATGTCGAGGCGGCCGCCCAAGTTGTCGTCGGGGGGGACGAGGCCGAAGTCGCCGCGCCACTGGCCGACCGCCACGCCCAGCGCGACCGCCGACAGGGCGAACGCCACGGCGCCGAGGTGCAGCCGGTCGAAGGCGCGGAACAGGCGCATCAGCAGCATCAAGACGATGGCGCCGCACAGGATCAACTCGGGCAAGAACGCCAACACGTCCTGGCCGAGTTGGTCTTGCAGCTGCTGGATGACATGGGACTTGAGCATGGTCGTATCGTTTCGAGGAGGCCGCTCGCGGCTTCGCATTTGCGAAGCCGCGAGCGGCGGGACAGTCACGGCGCCGTCCGCGCCACCTGATCGACGAAGCGCGACACGCTCGGCTCCATCCACGAGAACACCAGGCCCGGCATGACGCCGAGGACGACCGCGAGGACCACCAGCGGCACGCCGATGGCCACCTCGCGCAGGTCCATGTCCTGGTAGTCCTTGTACGCCGGGTTGGTGCCGAAGAAGACGCGCTGCACCGTCCACAGGATGTACGCCGCCGTAATGACGACGGTCAGCGCCGCCAGCACCGCGAACGGCTGCGAGAACTGCCACGTCGCCAGCACGACCATCACCTCGCCGACGAAGCCGCACAGCCCCGGCAGGCCGAGGCCGGCGAAGAAGATGACGGCGCTCATGCCGGTGTACAGCGGCATCGGCTCGGCCAGGCCGCGGAAGTTGTCCAGGTTGCGGTGGTGCGCCCGGTCGTAGATGACGCCGACGAGGAAGAACATGCCGGCCGAGCTGATGCCGTGGCCGAGCATCTGGTACATCGCCCCGTTCAGGCCGAACTTCCAGGAGTCCGAGCCCGCCCCGGACGCCCAGACGGCGATGCCGAGGATGACGTAGCCCATGTGGCTGATGGAACTGTAGGCGACCAGCTTCTTGAAGTCGGTCTGCGCCATCGCGGCGAAGGCGCCGTAGACGATGTTAATAATCCCGAACAGCGCCACCCACCAGGCGAGCATCTCCGCCGCCCACGGACAGATGGGATAGCAGATGCGCAGGATGCCGTAGCCGCCCATCTTCAGCAGCACGCCGGCGAGGATCATGCTGATCGGCGTCGGCGCCTCGACGTGGGCGTCGGGCAACCAGGTGTGGAACGGGAACATCGGCAGCTTGATCGCGAAGCCGACGAACAGGAGTAGGAACATCGTGTACTGGAACCAGGGCTTGAAGAAGTCCTGGTCCGTGACGCGCTTCTCCGCGGCCTCCAGCCGGCCGCGCGAGCGGGCGACCCGGTCGGCGTTCTTCGATTCCTCCGCGACCTTCAACTCGGCGCGGGCGGACTTCAGGCCCTCGTTCTCGACCTTGGTCACGTCGTTGGTGCGGAGGTACGTCAGCGCCGCCTTGCCGACTTTCTGGAGCGTCATCAGGTCGAAGGTATTGACGACGGCCTGTTCCTTGGCCTTTTCGAAGTTGACGCCGGTTTCTCGGCTCATCCGCCTGGCGACACGTTCGATCTGATCGTCGGCGACGTAGTCGCGGACGTTGGTGAAGTAGAAGCCGAGCAGGGCGATGAGGATGAACACCGAGCCGAGCAGGGTATACAGGAAGAATTTGATGGCGGCGTACTCGCGGCGCGGCCCCCCCCAGATGCCGATGAGGAAGTACATCGGCAAGAGCATCACTTCCCAGAAGATGTAGAACAGGAAGAAGTCGAGCGACACGAACGTGCCCAGCATGCCCGTTTCCAGGACGAGGAACAGGACGCAGTAGCCGCGCACGTATTTATCGATCTTCCAACTGGCGATCATCGACAGGAAGCTGAGCAGCGTCGTCAGCAGGACGAGCGCCATGCTGATGCCGTCGAGTCCCAGGTAGTAATTGATGTTGAAGCGCGGGATCCAGTCGGCGCGGGCGAGCCAGTCCTGGCCCTTGTGGACCGCCCCGACGCCGCCGCGGTCGAGGACGTCGGCGCGGGCGTTGAGCGACGCCGCCTCGGTGTTGGCGCTGTTGCGCTCGATCACCTGCTGGTGCCAGAGGATGAAGATGAACAGGCTGGCGCCGAGGGTGACGGCGGTGCCGAACAGCGACCACCAGCGCATGCCCTCCTTGGCGTCGCGCGGGAACAGCAGCAGCCCCAGCGCGAACAGGCTCGGCAGGAAGACCAGGGCGGACATCCAGATGAGGTCGGTTTCTTGCATGGAAGCTGAACTCGCTTGTTGGTACTGAGTACGGAGTACTGAGTACTGAGTACTCACGGCCCCGCGGCGGCGCGGCTGACGAAGTAGGCGACGACGAGGAAGACCCCCACCGCCGCCAGAGCCAGGAACAGGATGTAGCTGCGCAGGTAGCCCGTCTGCACGCCGCGCAGCCGCCCGCCCAGCGCGTAGAAGGCGTCCGCGATGACGTTCACCAGGCCGTCCACGATGCGGGCGTCGATCAGGCCGTCGAGGCGCGACACCAGCACGCCGACGCGGCCCAACCCGTTGACCGCGCCGTCGATGACATGCGTGTCGAAGCCGCGCATCCACCCGGCGACGACCAGCGCCGGTCGCACCAAAAGAGCGCTATAAAGCTCGTCGAAGTACCACTTGTTCGCCAGGAAGGCGTGCGCCGCCGGGAAATTCTCCTTCGTCTCGGCCGGGTCGAGGACTCTGAAGCGCTTCCAGTAGACCGCCGACGCGAAGACGATCGCCAGCGCCACGAGGCCCGTCGCCATCAGGCCGGCGAGGCTGTGGTACTCGTGCGCCAGGTGTCGCTCCCGGCCGACCTCGCCGACGCCGATGGGCTCGTCCGCCGTCAGGCCGAACTCCGCCAGCACGGCGGCCGGCTGGGCGTGATGAATGTTCCCTTCCAGGTGGCTCTTCTCCGCGTCCCAGACCGGCCAGCCCCAGGCGACGGCGACGCTAAAAACGGCCAGGACGACGAGCGGGACCGTCATCAGCGGCGGCGACTCGTGGGCGTGCTCGTGGACGTGCGCGTCGCGCGGGTCGCCGGTGAAGGTCATGAACCACATCCGAAACATGTAGAACGTCGTGATGCCGGCCGTCAGCAGGGGCAGCACGAACAGCAGCGCGTGCTGCCGGTTCACCATGACGTAGCCGAGCGCCTGCGCCAGGATGGCGTCCTTGCTGTACCAGCCGCTGAAGAACGGGATGCCGGCGATGGCGAGGACGCCGGCGAGCATCGTCAGGGCGGTGATCTTCATTTTCGGATAAAGCCCGCCCATTTTGGTCATTTCCTGCTCGTGGTGGCAGCCGTAGATGACGCTGCCGGAGCCGAGGAAGAGCAGGGCCTTGAAGAAGGCGTGCGTGACCAGGTGGAATAGGCCGGCGACCCAGCCGCCGACGCCGAGGGCGAGCATCATGTAGCCGAGCTGGCTGACCGTCGAGTAGGCCAGCACCTTCTTGATGTCGGTCATGACGAGGGCGATCGTCGCCGCCACGAACAGCGTGATGCCGCCGGTGTAGGCGATGACCAGCAGCACGTCGGGCGTGAACAGCGGATAACAGCGGCCGACGAGGTAGACGCCGGCGGCGACCATCGTCGCGGCGTGGATGAGGGCGCTGACGGGCGTGGGGCCTTCCATCGCGTCGGGGAGCCAGACGTGCAGCGGGAACTGCGCCGACTTGCCGACGCAGCCGAGGAAGATGCCGAGGCCGGCGACGACCAGCACCCAGTACGGCATGTTGCCGAACTCGTCGCGGCCGCGGTCCCGCGCCAGCGTCACCTCGTTCGGCGTCGTGCCGTCCTTCTTGAACGGGGCGAGGTCGGCGGCGTGGACGTGTCCCTCGACGGGGAACAGCAGCACCGACGCGCCGTCGGCCTGCGCGATCCGAAACTTCGCGTCCCCGTCGTCGGCGGGGAGGTCGTTGCCGCGGACGATGTGCCCGGCGAGGGCCAGCGACTTGCCGTGGGCGTCCGCCGCCGGGGCGCGGACCTGCTTGAAGATGTCCTCGAAGTTGAGGGTGCCGAAGTAGGTCCAGCAGATGAGCAGGCCGAGGATGAAGCCGGCGTCGCCGACGCGGTTGGTGATGAACGCCTTGTTCGCCGCTGTCGAGGCGCTGCGGCGCTCGTAGTAGAAGCCGATCAGCAGGAACGAGCAGATGCCGACCAATTCCCAGCTCAAAAAGATCTGAAAGAGGTTGTCCGCCAGAATCAGGTTGAGCATCGAGAAGCAGAACAGCGACAGGAACAGGAAGAAGCGGCCGAAGCGGCCGCGCCGCCTGAAGTGCCCGTGGTCGTCGTGGACCTGGTGGTCCTCGACCATCGGCTGTAGCTCGTCCGCCATGTAGCCCATCGAGAACACGTGGATGAGCGTCGCGATGAACGTCACCATGAGGAACATGACGACGTTCAAATGGTCGATGTGATAGCCGAGGGTCAGGCTGCGGCCCATCTCGCCGGGCGAGCCGGGCGTGACCGACGCCCAGGTCAAGTGGCCGGCCCAGCGGTCGGCGTGTTCTTCATGCCCCTTTTCGGCCTCCTTATCGTGGTTGTCGTGCTTGTCGTCGGCGGCGTGCGCCTCGGGGCCGTGGCCGCTCGCGTGGTCGCCGAGGAAGTGGATCGCGCCGACGAGGCTGAGGACGAAGGCGCCGGCGATGGCACCGGTAGCGACGTAGGCGGGCCAGCGCGGCGGCGTCACAGGGCCGTCGGCCTCCTGGTAGCGGCGGACGTAGGCGCGCACGCCGCTCGCGACGAGGAGGAACGCGAACGAGGCGAGCGGCAGCAGCGTCGCCCAGACGAAATAGAGTCCGGGGTGGTTGCTGAAGTCGAACAGGGACGACATGGCTAGCCCTTCAGTTCCTCGGCCGTATCCACGTCCACGGTCGCGTGGTTGTTGTAGAAGTTCAGCACGATGGCCAGCGCGACCGCCGCCTCCGCCGCCGCCAGGACGATGACGAACAGCGCGAAGATCTGCCCTTCGAGCTGGAACGCCGGGTTGTACGACGCCAGCGCGACGAAGTTGACGTTCGCCCCGTTCAGCACCAGCTCGACGCCCATGAGGACGCCGATGCCGTTGCGCTTCGTCGCCATGCACAGCACGCCGCAGACGAAGAGCAACGCGCCGAGCAGCAGGTAGTGATTCAGCCCGACGGGGGGCAAACCGATGTCAGCGATCAACATTGGCGACTCCTCGGCGGCGCTTGGCGCGGGCCAGGTAGGCGGCGCCGATCAGGACGACGAGCAGGTGGACGGAGACGATTTCAAACGGCAGCAGGTAGCCCGTGGCGTTCGGCCCGATCTTCTGCCCCATGAAGGCGTGGCCGATGAGGATGCTGTTGTTCGAGTCGGCCGAGTCGGTCATCGCGACCTGCTGCTCCGGCGTGCGCTCCTGCTTCGTCCAGGTGCCGCCCAGCGTGGCGACGGCGAGGACCGCGTAGAGCAGCAGGCCGACGACGAGCGAGACGGCCCACTCGGCGGCACTCGTCCGCAGGTTGACGAACGGCCCCTGCGCCGTCAGCATGACGCCGAAGACGACCAGGACCAACGTGCCGCCGACGTAGACGATCAGCTGCGTCGCCCCGACGAAGTCGGCGCCAAGCATGAAGAAGACGCCGGCGGTGCCGCCCAGCGCGAACAGGAGCCACGCCGCGGCGCGGACGATGTTCTGCGTCACCACCACGCCGACGGCGCACAGCGCCGTCAGGATCGCGAGGGCGTAGAACAGCAGAGATTGGAGGTCGCTCGCGTTCATGAATCGTTCCCGCGATCACCGCTTGCGGCTTCGCAAATGCGAAGCCGCGAGCGGCTCACTTCTTCACCGCCTCGATCCCGCCCGGCACGCCGGCACGGCCCCACAACTCCTGGACGCCCCCGAACGGCAGCGGCGTGCGCGTCGTCCACACCTTGACCATCGTGAACAGCACCAGCACCACGCAGACGGCGGAGACCGCGTACTTCAGGTACATCAGCACGCCGGCCGGCATCGCCACCTGCCAGAACGCCACGCCTACAAGCAGCACGCAGCTCATCGGCAGCAGGTAGCGCAGGCACGTCTCCATCACCTGGTCGATGCGCAGTCGCGGCAGCGTCCAGCGCACCCACATCATGACGAAGACCAGCATCCACCCCTTGAAGATCAGCACGCCGACGTTAATCAGGTTGCCCGGCCAGCCGAGGTACTCGCTCAGTTCGCCGGGCACGACGCCGGTGTGCCAGCCGCCGAGGAACATCAGCGTGGCGATGGCGCTGACGGCGAACATGCTGCCGTACTCGGCCATGAAGAAGATCAGCCAGCGGAAGCCGCTGTATTCCGTGTGGAAGCCGGCGACCAGTTCGCTCTCGGCCTCGGCGAGGTCGAACGGCGCCCGCTTGCAGCTCGCCGTGGCGCAGGTGAAGTAGACCCAGAAGGCGGCGAAGGTGAACGGGTCGTGGAACAGATACCAGTTCCACAGGAAGCCGGACTGGAACCGGCCCATGTTATTGAGGTTCATGGTGCCGGAGACGATGACGGGCACCAGAACGCAGATGGCCATCGGCACTTCGTAGCTGACCATCTGGGCGGCCTCGCGCATGCCGCCGAACAGCGCCCATTTGCTCCCCGAGCCGTAGCCGGCGAAGATGATGCCGAAGATTTCGGTCGAGAGCACCGCCAGCATGAAGAAGACGGCGACGTTGAGGTTCTGCGCCACCCAGCCGTCGCCGAAGGGGAGGGCGACGTAGGCGAGGAACGGCCCGGCGAGGGTCGCGTAGGCGGCGATGCGGAACAGCATGGAGTCGGCGTTGGCGGGCATCGTGTCCTCCTTGAGGAGGAGCTTGACGCCGTCGGCGAGGGTCTGCAGCCAGCCGAACTTGCCGCCGACGCGCGTCGGCCCGAGGCGGTCCTGGATGCGGCCGGACACCTTGCGCTCGAGCCAAACGAAAAAGATCGCCGACAGGAGCATGAAGACGATGATGATGGAGCCCTTGACGACGGCGGCGAGGATGGGGGCGAGGAGGTCGGCCGTCTCTTGGCTCAAGAGGAGGGCCAGTAGGGAGGACAGGAGGTCCGTCACGGCTCGGGGCCTCTGACTGTGGGTAAGCGCTCTGTGCAAAAGCTGCGACGGGCGTTACTGTATGCGTCCGGCGAAGGCGTGGCAAGCAGCGTGGATTCCCCGCGACGAAAGTAGGCTCTTCATGCGTCCGGGCGCGTCGGCCCGAGGCCCCCTGGCGCGTCGCGGCCGCGAGACGCTCCCCTTCAATCGCGGCCTGCCGATGGTCTACCGCACCCTCGGCGACGCGCGCCCCGAGCCGGTCGAGCAAGGCCCCCTGGCGCGCGACGCGGCGCTGGCGCGGGTCGAGGCCGCGCTGTTCGTCGCCGACGAGCCGTTGACGGCGAAGCGGCTGGCGACGGCGGCGGGCGTCGGCGACGGCACGGAGGCGCGCCGCCTGGTGAAGCGTTTGCAAACGCTGTACGAGCAGGACGGCAGCGCCTTCCAGGTCGAGGAAGTGGCGGGCGGCTTCCAACTGCTGACGCGGCCGGAGTTCCACCCGTGGCTGTCGCGGTTGCGGCGGGCGAACACGGACCTGCGCCTGTCGGCGCCGGCGCGGGAGACGCTGGCGATCCTCGCGTATCGTCAACCCATCACGCGGGCCGACGTCGAGGCCATCCGCGGCGTGCAGTGCAGCGACGTGATACGGCAACTGATGGAGAAGGGCCTGATCCGCATCGCCGGCCGCGACGACTCGCTAGGCCGGCCGGTGCTGTACGGCACGGCGAAGAAATTCCTGCAAGCCTACGGTTTGAAAAGCCTGCGCGACCTGCCGGAGGCGGGAGAGTTGAAGCCGCCCGAGCCGCGTAAGGACGAGGCGGAGCCCGAGGCGTGAGCGCCGGCACGGCCGGAATAACAGCAAAGGGCCGGGATCCCTCCCCAGCCCTTTGGTGCGTCAATGCGATGCTCCCGGTCATCATAGGGAATACGGCAAGACTTGCGAATTTGCGAATACTTTCTTGGGAATTTCCGTTGACGGGGACGGCGCGACTTGATCCGTGGCTCGGCGACTGGCTTCCCACGCGCGGGACTTCTGGTAAAATGTTCAGACGCCCACGCTTCTCTGAGGAGGCTACCGTGCAGCTACCCGACTTCCTTACCGAAGGGGCCTTCGGCGAGATCTTCCTTACGGGACACAGGATCGGCCTTCTCCACATTGTCCAGGATTCCAACGCCGGCTTCTCGGCCGAGCGGCTCGCCGAGGAGTTCCCGTCCCTCTCCCGAGAGTTAATCGGGAAGGTGCTTGTCTTCTACCACGAAAACAAGGCGGCGGTAGACGCCTACGTCGCTCGGTGCGAGGCGGAGATCGAACACCAGAGGGCGACGACCCCGCGTCGGCTCGACATCGCGGCTCTTCAGCGCCGGCTGGAGGAAATGGAACGGGCGGGGACCCGGTGAGTCATGCTCCGTTACCTGCTCGACGAGCATTTTCGCGGCGTCCTCTGGAAGGCCGTCCGCACCCACAACGCGAAAGGGGTATACCCGATTGACGTCGTCCGAGTGGGGAACCCGCCTGACTTGCCCCGCGGGACTCCCGACCCGGCCATCCTCCTCTGGGCCGAGCGCGAAGGGCGCGTGCTCGTCACGAGAGACCGCAACACGGTTCCTGGCCACTTGACGCAGCATCTTCTCGCCGGCCAGCGCTCTCCCGGCGTGTTCGTCGTGCGGCCCGTGACGACCATTGCCCCGGTCGTCTTTGCCCTCGTCCTCGCCGCCCATGCGGGCGATCCTGACCTGTACAAGGATCGGGTCGAATACCTTCCTTGACTTTCGCCCTCCGCCCTGCCGAATCCAGCATAATATGCGGATGACACGCACACCCAAAGGAGCGCCTCATGAAGCTACCCGACTTTCTCACCGAAGGAGAACTCGGCGAGATTCGCCTGACCGGACACCGTATCGACCTGATGCACGTCGTGGAGGACTACAACGACGGTCTCTCGGCCGAAGACCTCGTGGTCCAGTTCCCCACGCTCTCCCTCGATCAGATCAACACGGTGCTTGCCTTTTATCACGCGAATAAAGCGGCGGTGGACGCCTACGTCGCCCAGTGTCAGGCCGAGATCGAGCATCTCCGGGCGACCACACCCCGCCTCGTCGATTGGGAAGAGTTGAAGCGGAAGTTCGAGGGTAGGAATCAGGAGGCGAAGGCGTAGGTCATGCCCGTGAAGTACCTGCTGGACGAGCATCTCCGGGGTGCCCTGTGGACCGCCGTCCTGCATCACAACGCCGCCGGAGTCGACCCGATCGACGTTGTTCGCGTCGGCGACCCGCCCGACCTGCCTCTGGGAACGAAGGACCCGGACCTGCTGTTGTGGGCGGAACGCGAGGGGCGCGTGGTGGTGACGAAAGACTGCGGGACAATGCCGACCCACCTGGGTCATCACCTCCGGAGCGGTCATCACTCCGCGGGAGTGTTCATTGTCCGCGGTCACTTCACGCTGCCGCAAATCGTCTTTCACCTGGTCCTCTTCTCCCACGCGGGCGATCCCGCCACGATCGAGGACCAGTTCGATTTCATCCCCTAACGCGCCACGCCCCCTCGACACCCCGAGACACGCATGTCCCTCGCATCCATCCTCGGCCCCGACGGCACCATCGCCCGGCGCCTGGCGAACTACGAGCCGCGGCCGCAACAGCTCGACATGGCCGACGGCGTCGCCCGCGCCATCGCCGAGGGGCATCACCTCATGGTCGAGGCCGGCACCGGCGTCGGCAAGAGCTTCGCCTACCTCGTCCCCGCCATTCTCGCCGCCGTCGCCGCCAAGGACTGCCGCGTCGTCGTCTCGACGCACACGATCAGCCTGCAAGAGCAACTTGTCCGCAAAGACATCCCGTTTCTCCGCGAGGTGATGCCCGGCGACTTTCACGCCGTCCTCGCCAAGGGGCGCTCCAACTACGTCAGCCTGCGCCGCCTGCACCACGCCCAGCAGCGCGTCGGCACCCTGCTCGCCGAGGACGGCGCCGTGCGGCAGCTCACGGAGATCGGCCGCTGGTCGCGACAGACGCAGGACGGCAGCAAGAGCGACCTCGCCTTCCAGCCGCTGCCGCCGGTGTGGGACCTTGTCGAGAGCGACACCGGCAACTGCCTCGGCCGCAACTGCCGCGAGTACGACAACTGCTTCTACTACAAGGCGCGGCGGCGCATCTTCGGCGCCCACGTCGTCGTCGTCAACCACGCCCTGTTCTTCGCCGACCTCGCCCTGCGCCGCCAGGGCGCCAGCCTGCTGCCGGACTACAAGGTCGTCATCTTCGACGAGGCGCACACCCTGGAGGACGTCGCCGCCGAGCACCTGGGCTTGCAGGTGAGTCGCGGGGCCGTCGACTATCAACTCAACAAGCTGTTCGCGCAGCGCGGCGGCCGTGCCCACGGACTGCTCGCCGTCCACGGCACGCAGGAGTCCTTCGATCTCGTGCTGTCCGCCCGCGCCGCCGCCGAGTACTTCTTCAACGACGTCGCCGCCTGGGTGCGCGCCCAGCCGCGCCCGCCGCTGGCGCGCGGTAAGCCGGCGACCGGCGGCGCCGACACCGTCCGCGTGCGCCAGCCGAACATCGTCCCCGACCCGCTCTCCGACGAGTTGGAAGACCTCGCCGCGTGCCTCGACGCCCTCGCCGGCAGCAAATCGACGGAGGAGGAGAAGATCGAGCTGACGTCCGCCGCCAACCGCTGCCGGGGCCTGGCCCACGGCCTGGCCCAGTGGCTGGCGCAGGAGTTGGACGGACAGGTCTACTGGGTCGAGACGTCGGGCGAGCGGGCACAGCGGCCGCGCCTCGTCCTGTCGAGCGCCCCCATCGAGGTCGGCCCGGCGCTGAAGGCGGCGCTGTACGACAAGATCCCGACGGTCATCATGACCAGCGCCACGCTCAGCGCCGGCGGCCGCGACGGCTTTGGCCACTTCCAGCGGCGCCTCGGCCTGGACGGGTGCCGGACGCTGCAACTCGGCAGCCCCTTCAACTTTCGCGAGCAGGCCGAGCTGCACCTGTTCCGCGCGATGCCCGACCCGGTCGCCGTCCCGGACAAGTACGAGGCCGCCGTCCTGGAGCGCATCAAGGAGTATGTTGACCGCAGTCGTGGCCGGGCGTTCGTCCTGTTCACGAGCTACCAGATGATGGAGCGGGCGGCGGCGCGGCTGAAGGGGTGGTTGGCGGAGCGAGGCTATCCGCTGTTCGCCCAGAGTGACGGGCTGCCGCGCGGGCAGATGCTGGAGCGCTTCCGCGCCGCCGGCAACGCGGTGCTGTTCGGCGTCGACAGCTTCTGGCAGGGCGTGGACGTGCCGGGCGACGCGCTGTCGAACGTCATCATCACCAAGCTGCCGTTCGCGGTGCCGGACCGCCCGCTCATCCAGGCGCGGTTGGAGGCGATCCAGGAGGCGGGCGGCCAGCCGTTCTTCGACTACCAGGTGCCGCAGGCGGTCCTCAAACTGAAGCAGGGGTTCGGCCGGCTGATCCGCGCGCGCACCGACACCGGCATGGTGGTCATCCTCGACCCGCGGGTGCTGACGAAGGGCTACGGGCGGTCATTCTTAGAGGCACTGCCGGACTGCCGCCGCTTCGTCGACGGGACGCCTGCGATGGGTGCGCCGCCTCCGCGATGGCAGTAGCTGGCCGCTTCTTGGTAAGCCACGCGCGCGGGGCGTTCGGGGAGAGGCGTCTGACGGTCAGGGCAAGTCGACGACTTCTCGGCCGTTACGGGTAGTGAGCGCACGGAGAAGCGGACTAACGGAGTACGGCAAAAAGCGGACGGACCCGTCCGCGAACACGAAGTTTGCTCCCCCGACATGCAGACTCCAGAAATGATACTTGTCGCACGGGGTTGTAGAGACGGCCGGGCGAGTAGACGTACTTAGGAGGCACCATCACGGCCTCACATCGTGATCCCGGCTTTCGCAAGGGATTTGCTGATCTTGTCTCTTAGGTCAGAGAAACCCTTTGCTTCGGACAATCGCTGCTTTTTCGTTTCTCCTATATGATTGTCTGTCACTGCGCAGAATTCTATTTCTAGCGATCCCAGGCATCGTTGGAGGCGGTCTGGCAACGTTTCAAACCCAAAGAACTTGAGTCCTATCCCACTCGTTCGTCTGCTGCGCATCATGGGCAACAACGCCGAATCGAGGTATACTTCTGGGTGTGGAAGGGCGATGTATTCATCATATGTAACGATGGCCTGACGGGCCTGCCCTCCCGTTGGGTCATGGATGATTGGCACAATATCCCATCGGTTGCAGCCGATTCGGCCGACATTCTGGACGGCAAACACCATTCCAATTGGCACTATTGCACGAGGGTCGTCTTTCGGATGCGCCTCCCCGACTTCAAGTGACGAAAAGGACACGGCCAGTTCAGGATAAGTCAACCGATTGCGTAACGCTTCAAGGTAGTGATGCGGCGCAGCAATCGATTTACCACCCTGTCTAAAATAGTATTGAGGTTTGTCTGGCGGGAAAAACGCCTGGTGTGGCGCGAGACGGTTGTCGCCCACGTCAATCACGATAAGTTCTTTATCGGCAGGTATCGCAGAGCCTACTGCTTCACGAATGACGGCATGGACACGAAAGGATACAAGCGGATACGACACGAGATTAGGAATTTTCTGTTCGAGCCATTCTCTGATTTCTGTCCGCCCCTCACGCTGTGGGACCCCCTCTATGCTGCTATCATCTTCTTGACCAAGTATGATGTGGCCGCCACCGGAATTGGCCATTGCAGACAAGGCTTTGGCTAGCGTGCCATATAGTTCCGCTTTGTTTCCAAATAGCTTTCCTGACTTCCTGTCAAAATAGTCGTGTTCGCCCTCTGACAGATTGAGGATTTCACGTTCGGCCCATTTATCGCGAAGGAAGCCCATATTGCTCACCCCTGCCTGCATAAGGACTGTCGCATATTGTGATTGGGAGAGGGCACTGATAGGGGCATTGCCCCGCCTCTTCTTCAAATCATGAATTACCCACCACATCGCGCTCACAGCCCTTCAGTCTGCGCTATGACCGTTACTTGCTTCGTTATATGCCTTCGTCTCACACCCTCGTGCGTGACATATCCCG
>JBBROG010000061.1:0-34894 GCA_038229635.1 Gemmatales bacterium | reverse complement strand
CGAGGCCCGACTGACAGTGGACGTTAGTTCACATGATCTGTTGCCGCAAAGCCTTTGATACCTTGGGTTTACAACCATGTTGGAAGCCCTGCCCCGAAGGGGTTACATCCCACAGCCGGGGGTCGCGCAGCGCACCCCCGGACTCGTCGGACGGTGACGGAGCCTCCAACGCTGGACATACTCCCGTACCGTGGTATAGCATGGGGCATCGGACGATCGCCCCGCCCGCCCTCGTACCCCGGCCTTCCTCCGTTACCCGCCACCCAGGGACGACCGCAATGATTCTCTCTTCCGCCATCCGCAACAACCTCGCCGCCTGCGCCTTCGCCCTGATCGTGGCCGGCTCCGTCGCCGCCGACAACTGGCCGCAGTGGCGCGGCGCCAACCACGACGGCGTCAGTCGCGAGAGCAACATTCCCGCGAAGTGGGGCGACGGCGAAGGCGTCGCGTGGAAGGCGAAAATGCCCGGCATGGGCGGCTCCACCCCCGCCGTCTGGGACAAGCGCATCTTCCTCACCAGCGAGGACGGCGACGACCTCGTCCTCCTGTGCCTCGGCACCGACGGCAAGGAGTTATGGAAGCGCAAGGTCGGCGGCGGCAAGATGCGTTTCATGCGCGGCGAAGGGAACGGGGCGTCCGCCTCGCCTAGCACCGACGGCAAGCACGTCTACGCCTTCTTCGGCTCGGGTGAGCTGGCCTGCTTCGACGTCGACGGCAAGGAGGTCTGGAAGTTCAACGTCCAGGACCGCTACGGTAAGTTTCAAATTCAGCACGGCATGCACGTCACCCCGCTGCTCGACGGCGACCGGCTCTACCTCGCCCTGCTTCACTCGGGCGGTTGGTGGGTCGTCGCCCTCGACAAGGCCACGGGGAACGAGGCGTGGAAGGTCGAGCGTCAGAGCGACGCCACCAACGAGAACGAACACTCCTACGCCTCGGCGACGCTGTGGCGCAAGGGCAACGACGCCGCGCTCATCGTCCACGGCAACGACTACACGACCGGCCACCGCCTCTCGGACGGCTCCGAGATCTGGCGCGTCGGCGGCCTCAACCCCAGGGACCGCTACAACCGGACGCTGCGCTTCGTCGCCACGCCGCTGGCCACGCCCGACCTGATCGTCATCCCGTCGGCGAAGAACGGCCCGGTCGTCGGCCTCAGGCCCGACGCCAAGGGCAAGGTCGAGCCGGGGAACGAGTACGAGCAGTGGCGCCGGCCGGCGAACACGCCCGACGTGCCGTCGCCGCTGCTGCACGACGGCCTGGTCTACCTGTGCCGCGAGAATAACGGCGTTCTCTACTGCCTGGACGCGAAGACGGGTAAGGAGCTGTACAACCAGCGCATCCACAGCGCCCTCTACCGCGCCTCGCCGGTTTACGCCGACGGCAAGGTCTACTGCACCGCCCGCGACGGCACGGTCACGGTCGTCAAGGCGGGGCCGCAGTTCGAGAAGGTCGCGGAGAACAAGCTGCCCGACCAGATTTCCGCCTCGCCGGCGGTGTCCGGCGGACGGGTCTACCTGCGCGGCTGGGAAAATCTCTACGCGATCGGGTCGAAATAGTCGTCGGGCGCCGTCCCCGTACCGCATTTCGGAGGAAACCCGTGTCGACGGGTCCCAGCGTCATCCTCGGACTGAAGGTCGCCGTGGTCGCCGTCACGATCCTGTTCGTCGCGTCGCTGGCGGCTCTCCTGAGCGGCCGTCGTCGGCTGCACGGCCGGCTCAACGTCGCCTTCTTCACGCTGACCCTAACGGCCGTCCTCGGCCTTGAAGTGCTGATCCGGCTCTGGCCGTTCCTCTCCGCCGACGGCCGCGACCTGTTCTCGTACTTCGACGAGGCAACGCACCGGGCCTTGGCCATCCACCTCTGCTTCTCGGTGCCGGCGGCGCTCGTGCTGCCGGCGATGCTCTACACTGGCTTGCGGCGGCGGCGCCGGTTGCACATGACGATCGGCGTGCTGTTCGCCGTGCTCTGGACGGGCACGTTCGTCACGGGCGTCTTCTTCCTGCCGCACGCCGAGCCGGCGGACGTCACGCCTTACACCAAGCCGGGTCGGTGACGGCGTCGACACCCCGGCCCGCGCGATTTCACGCGGGGCTAATCACGTCTTCACTTACTTCCCGGTAATCTTCTCTCTATCCGCAGGTCCGCCGCACCGCCGCGGCGGAGTCCCGCTCCTTCCTCGTTCGGGCCGCCGGTCCGCGTATTCCTTTATAACGGATTCTTAAAATCCATACTCCTTGTCCCCTTTTCGGGGCGCGCTCGGTGTGCGCGCCCCGCCGGCGTGGAGGTCCGTCATGGTCGAGTGGCGTTCGTGGGACGGGGCGTGCTTGATGGGCCTGCTGGTCGTCGGGCTCGGCGCGGGCGCTCGGGCGCCAGACGTCGCGCGGCGGGGTACGAAGCTCGAAGAGGTCGAGGTCATCGACGCATACCCCTCCGCGGTGCCGGCCTATACCGACGCGGGCACGCCGGTCCCCGTCGTCATCAACGCGGAGGCACGACCCCCGGACGCCGACGCCGAGACTTCCTTTCTCACGGGCCTCGGGCTGAAGGGGCGGGTGACGCCGACCGCCCCCCCGGATTCCGGCTATAGCTGTCACGGCTGGGTGTTCACCGGGCTGCGGTGTCACCTGACGGGCGACGTCGTCGACGTCATCTTGAGGGACAACGGCTACGAACAGGTCCGCGAGCCCCGCGCGGGCGACGTGATCGTCTACCGCGACCGGCGGGGAGAGGTCGCGCACTCCGGCCTCGTACGGGAGGCCGGCGACGGCGGCCGGGTTCTGATCGAGAGCAAGTGGGGCGGGTGGGGTCGTTACTTGCACCGTCCGGAGGATCAATGTTACGGGCCTCGCTACGGCTATTACCGAAGCCCGCGGCGGGGGCACGTTCTTCACGGCTTAACCGGCTCGGGACAGGCCGGGAGGGCGCCGCGAATCAATCCCCCGTCTGCTCGAAGATTTGCTCGAAGCTGCTCTCGCACTGGCGGAAGGCGACCAGCAGGGCCGGGTCGAACTGCCCCTTGTCGGGGTCGAGGATGAGCCGCTTCGTCGCCGCGTGCGACAGGCCCGGCTTGTAGACGAGTTTACACCTCAACGCATCGTAGACATCGGCGACGGTGACGAACCGCGCCGCCAGCGGGATCCCGTCGCCGCGCAGCCCGTCGGGGTAGCCGCTGCCGTCGTAGCGCTCGTGGTGGTGCCGCGTGATGTCGATCGCCATCTGCAGGAACGCCAGGCAGGCGCCGTGCTGCCGCGTCACCGCCTCCAGGATGTTCGCCCCGACCAGCGTGTGCGACTCCATGATGGAGCGCTCCTCCGGGTCGAGGCGGCCCGGCTTGAGCAGGACGTGGTCGGGCACCGCCACCTTGCCGATGTCGTGCAGCAGCACGCAGCGCTCCAACATGCGGATGAAGGCGCCGTCGATCTGCCCCTGGTAGGCCGGCAGCCGCATCGCCTCCTCGGCCAGCACGCGGACGTAGCCCTGCATGCGCAGCAGGTGCGCCCCGGTCTCCAGGCCGCGCACCTCCGCCATCTTGGCCATCGCGAAGATGAGAACGTCCTGCGCCTGGTACAGGTCGTTGTCGCGCTGGCGCAGCGCCTCCTCGAGCTGGCCGTTGGTCGCCAGCAGGTGGCCGCCGACGCGGTCGCAGCGTTCTTCGGTCTCTTTCAGGCGCATGGCCAGCCGCGCCCGCGCCAGCAGTTCCTGCGGCGAGGCGTCCTTCGACAGGTAGTCGTCCACCCCGGCGTCGGGGCCTTCCGGGGCGCCGCCGCCGCCCGTCACAAGGATCAACTTCAGGTGCGGCGCCGGCGGCTCGGCGCGCAGGGAGCGGCACAGGTCGAGCGCCTGCGCGTCGGGCAAGTCGGCGTCGATCAGCAGCAGGTCGCACGGCGCCCGCACGAGCCAGTCGATGACTTCGACCGCCGTCTGCGCCCCCAGGCACTCGACGCCGGCGCCGTCGAAGACCTCGCCGCAGAAGGTGCGATACTCCGGCCGCGCCGACACGACCAGCACGCGGTGCGCCGCGCGGGCCGGCTCGGCGAGGCGCTGGCCGTGTTCCGTCGCCTGGCCATAGACCGTGTCGCCCGCGCGGTTGCCGTGGTTCGTCGCCGGCCCCGAGCGCGTCATCCGCGACGTCGAGCGGTCCAGGAAGTGGTTGAGGGCGGTGATGGCGGCCAGCGGCGTCGGGTAGCGGTCGTTGGGGTCGTGGGCCATCATCTGGCAGACGATGGCCTCCAACTCGAGCGGCACGTCGGCGCGCTGCCGGCGCAGCGGCACCGGCGACTCGCGCTGGCGGGCGAGCAGTTCCTCCAGCGGCGGGCGGTCGCTCGGGAACGGCTTCTGGCCGGCCAGCAGCCAGTAGAGGACGCCGCCCAGGCCGTAGATGTCGGCGCGGATGTCGACGGCGCGCGCGTCGCGTGCCTGCTCGGGAGCCATGTAGTCGACGGTGCCAAGCATGGCGTGCGCCTCGGTGCAGCGGCGGCGACACAGCCGCGCCAGGCCGAAGTCGAGGACCTTCACCTGGTCCTGCGGCGTCACGAGCAGGTTGGACGGCTTGATGTCGCGGTGGACCAGGCCGTGCTCGTGGGCGTGGCGCAGCCCCTCGGCGACCTGGCGGACGTAGAGACAAGCCTGGTGGATCGGCAGCGCGCCGTCGTCGAGGACGTACTGCTCCAGGTTGCGCCCCGTGACGTACTCCATGACGAGGTAGCGCAGCACCTTCGACGCGGCGCGGGGGATGTCGACCTCGCCGGCGTCGAAGGCGAGGACGATGTTCGGGTGGCGCAGGACGGCCAGGGCCTGCATTTCGCTATAGAAGCGCTGCAAAAAGACCGAGTTGCGGTCGTCCTCGGCGGCGAGGATCTTCAGCGCCACCGTGCGCTTCATGTGAATGTGTTCGGCCTTGTAGACGACGCCCATGCCGCCGGCGCCGAGGCGCTCGACGATGCGGTAGTGGCCGAGGATCAGGCCGAAGGTTTGCCCGGCGAGGAGGCGTTCGACCTGAAAGTCGTTGAGGTGTCCTTGAGTGGTCAGCGCCTCGATGAGGGCGGAGGCGTCGCCGTCGACGAGGCCGGGGTGGTCGGCGAGGAAGGCGTCCAGCTCGGCGACGGGGATGATCTTGCTTTCGGAAAGGTAGTGAAGGAATTCGTGGGCCGAGGGCATGAGGCGGTCTATGGCGGTCACCGTCGCGAGCGGGTCGATCACGGGCCAGTCCCCTGTGCGTTCCATACGAGCTCCTTGCCGAGGGGCGGCCGCCCGCCGCGGCCGCTCGCCTCCCCGTTCCGGAAAGGGGAGCGCGTCCCCTCCCTGAAACCTCTGCTGAAAGATAGGTCTGTTCTGATGTGAGTCAAATCCGCCCTTGCCCCGCCGGGCGGCCGCGCGGACAATGCCCCGGTGCCCTTCGTCGCGGGACGCAAACTTCCCCGTGAGCCAAGAACGCCGGACGCCATGACGGCCGAAAACGAACACACCGAGCCGGGCGCGCCGCCGCCCCTGACGCGCATCGTCGAGGCGATGCTCTTCGTCGGCGGCGAGCCGCTCGCCCCGGCGCGGGCGTGTACACTCTTGCGCGGTTTGAGCGAGAGCCAGTTCGTCGAGGCGGTGGCGGCGCTGAACCAGGACTACCGCCGCCAGGGCCGGCCGTACCTCGTCCGGCTTCAAGGCGCCGGCTACGCGCTGGCGCTGCGGCCGCGTTTCAAGCCGGTGCTGGAGAAGCTGTACGGCGGGCCGCGCGCCGCCCGCCTGTCGCCCGCCGCCGTCGACGTGCTGGCCCTGGTCGCCTACCGTCAGCCGGCGGCCAAGCCGGAATTGGACACGCTGCGCGGTGCCGACTGCGGCGGGCTGCTGCGCCAGCTCGTCCGCCGCGGCCTGGTCGCGGTCGTCCAGCGCGGCGACGCCGGACAGAAGGACGTGTCGTATGGCACGACGCCGCGCTTCCTGGAGCTGTTCAAGCTCCGCAGCCTCGACGACCTGCCGCAGGCGCAGGAGCTTCACCGCCTGTGAGCAAAACGGCAAGCCGGGTCCGGAGAGAAAGATCATTCACATGGACAATTTCGCGGATCGTCTGGGTGACGCCTGTCTCGCCAGGGGCAACTCCGTGTGCGTCGGCCTCGACCCGCGCTGGGACGCCTTGCCCCGCGAACTGCGCGACCGCCACGCCGACGGCACCCTCGCCGGCGTCGCCCGCGCCTACGAAGAGTTCTGCGTCCGCGTCCTCGACCTCGTGGCCCAACTCGTCCCCGTCGTCAAGCCGCAGAGCGCCTTCTTCGAGGCGTGCGGTCCGCAAGGCATGGCGGCGCTGCAACACGTCCTCCGCCACGCCCGCGCCAGGGGCCTGCTCACCATCCTCGACGGGAAGCGCAACGACATCGCCAGCACGGCGACGGCTTACGCCGACGCTTCCTTCGCCGGCGTCACCGTCGACGGCGCTTTGCTCCCCGTCTGGGACGCAGACGCGCTGACGGTCAATCCGTATCTCGGCCGCGACGCCGTCGAGCCGTTCTTGCGAAGCGCGCGGAGTTCCGGGCGCGGCGTCTTCCTCCTGGTGCGAACGAGCAACCCCGGCGCCCGGCAGTTTCAGGACCTCGATTGTGGCGGTCGGCCGCTTTACGCCCACGTCGCCGACGCGGTGCGCGCCTGGAGCTGCGAGAGCCTGGGGCGCCGCGGCCTGGGGGATGTCGGCGCCGTCGTCGGCGCCACCTACCCGGCGGAACTGGCCGAGCTGCGCCAGGCGATGCCGGAGGTGCCGTTCCTCGTCCCTGGCTTTGGCGCCCAGGGCGGCGCCGCCGCCGACGTCGCCGCCGCCTTCCGCGACGACGGCCTCGGCGCCGTGGTCAACAGTTCGCGCGGCATCATCAGTTCGTTCCGCCCCGAGACGCCGGATTGGCCCGCCGCCGTCGTCGCCGCCACGCTGACGACCATCCAGGCTCTCGCCGCCGCGACGCCGATGGCCCGTCTCGCCGCGCGACCCGCGTAGCCGGACTCCGCGGCGCCAACCGCCGCTCCCCCGTCCCGCTACCGCTCACGCCGTCCCGCGCGGGAGCCGATGTTTCAAAAGACGAGCGCTGCTGTCATTTCACTGATCGAGAATGCAACAGCGCCGGGAAACGCGCGCCCGCCTTCGCCCGCTCGCCCTTCGCGAGATTCACTACAACTTGCAATCAGGAAAGGAGTTACGGCGAAAAGACGTCCCCGCATCCGGTCGGGCTCGCGCTTGGCATGAGCCGTGCATGATGTAGAGTTGGCGTCCTCCACGGCGTCAGTGCCGTGGCCGAATTGAAGCCCGGAGGTGCAACGTGAGCCGCAGCGACTACCGCACGTTGATCGACCGAGGCCGGCGAGCCGGCCTGCAAACGTCCGAGTTGTACGCCGCGCTGGCGGCCCGGCCGCCCGAGGCCGGCGAGCAAAATTCCGGCGCCGCGGACAGTAACGGTTTCGTATCCGGTTACGACGCCACCGGACTCCGCGTCTACCGGCCCATCGGGCACTACCCGCGCCCGTGAGGGCCGTCAGAACGGAACGAGAATGAGGCACCCGCGGCCGGCGACGAATCCCCGAGGGGAGGGGTCGTCGGCCGCGGGTGTTTTCGCGCGCTCAGACGTCGCGGCGCGAGAAGCAGCCCAGACCGACGAGCGCCGCCACGCACGACGCCAGCGCCGAGTAGCCGACGAGGCGTCCGGCGGATTGCAAGTCGTAGTAGCCGCGCAGCACGTTCGGCAGGCGGTTGAGGATGCGATCCGGCGACGGCAGCGGCTCCGGCAAGAGCATGAGCAGGAATCCCGACCCGTACAGGGCGAGCCACAGCACGGCGATGGCGACGACGGTGCTGGGCGCCATGGCGCTGACGGCGACGCCGCAGGAGACGACCACGGCGAGGAGAGCCAGCACGGTCAGGAGGGCCACGGCGCTGCCCGTGAGCGACAGGTCCTCGTGCAGCAGGAAGTAACTGCTGACGAGGGCGCCGGTCCCCATGACGAGGAAGGTGAGCAGCACGGCGGCGAGGCGGGCGTGCCACTTGCCGAGGAAGTACTGGTAGCGGCTGATGCCGCGGCTGAGGACCGAGTCGGCCATCGTGCCGCGCTCCGACGAGATGCTGCCGGCGGTCAGGACGATGATGAGCGTGACGCTGCCGAGGACGGTCCAGCGCAACAGGTCGCTGATGAGCAGCGACGCCGGCTGGACGATGCCGGCCTCGTGGGCGACGCCGCGGCGATAAAGGAGATAGCCGACCGTCACCAGGACGGAGACGAGCACCCAGGTGCGGTAGACCCAGCTGCGCAGCGTCTGGCTCACGTCGGCCTGGAAGACGGCCCAGTAGGGGAGCCAGCGCTTGATCTTCACGCGGGCCGGGGCGGTCGCGGTATCCATGCGTTTCGTCCTTGCCGCTTGCGGCTCGTTAGGAACTGCGCGTCAATAAGAGTCTGTCCCCTCTGCTCCCCTCGCCCCTGTACTCAGGGGAGAGGGGCCGGGGGTGAGGGGGAGTTTCTCGCGAAAAGCAGACCCCTCACCCCCAACCCCACGCCCCTGAGTACAGGGGCGAGGGGCTTCCGGGACAGCCACTTAGGCGGCGTCGTCGGCCTGGTACAGCCGGGCGAAGCCGCGCGACTCTTCCTTCTCCACCAGGTCGAGGAACGCCTGCTCCGTCTGCTGGCCGACGCTGCGGATGCTGACCAGCGACACCTTGTTGTCGCCGAGGATCATCAGCGCGTTGGCCAGCGCGGACGTGTTGACGACGTCCTCGCCGGTGTACAACTCAAGGCGGCGCTGCCGCAGCGACGCCGACTTGAAGTCGGGCAACGCCTTGATGGCGTTCGCCGCCTTGGTAATCCCCTTTTGCTCCCCTTCGAGGTCCAATTCGTAGTGATTGCGGCGCATTCGGCCTTTGAGGTCCTGCAGCGAGCCGCAGAAGATGAGCTGTCCGCGGCTGAGGACGGCGGCGTGGTTGCACACCTCGTCGATGTCGCCGAGGTTGTGCGACGACACGATCAGCGTCTTCTCCTTGCCGAGCGTTTTTATCAGCTCGAGCATACTGCGCCGCGCCTCCGGGTCGAGGCCGTGCGTCGGCTCGTCCCAGATGAGCAGGTCGGGCTCGTTGATGAGGCTCGCCGCCACGGCGAGGCGCGCCGTCATGCCGTTGGAGAAGCCGCCGATGCGCTCGCCGGACGCCTCCAGGAGGTCGACGGCGCGGAGGAGCGAGGCGAGGCGCGGCTTGCGGACGTCGGCGGGCAGGCCGAACAGCCGGGCCATGTAGTCGAGGTAAGAGATCGGCGTCATGCCGCGCGGGAACTGCGGGTTGGTCGGGATGTAGCCGACGCGGCGGCGCAGGTCGGCGGCGTTGGGCGTCATCTTGCGGCCGAAGACCTTGACCCAGCCGGCGGTCGGCCGGTGCAGGCCGAGGGCGAGGCGCAACAGCGTCGTCTTGCCGGCGCCGTTGGGGCCGAGCAGGCCGAGGACGCAGCCGGGCTCGAGGCGGAGGGTGACGTCGTTCAGGGCGATCTGGCGGTTGCGGTAGATCTTGGTGAGCTTGTAGGTCTCGACGACCAGATCGCTGCTCGCGCTGTCGGCCACGGGTGGCTCCTTGCTCGCTCCGGACGGACCTGGGCGCGGACTTATAGCGTGTGGGCCGGCGCGTGGCTAGGCCAAGCCGCCGGGCGATCCTTGACACCTGACGCGGCGCTTCAGATGCTGAGAAGTACGGGAATCGCAAGGGAACTGTGCCTCGGGGCTCCGCCATGATCGACGTCCTCAACCGCTCCGAGTTGCTCAAGGAACTCGGCTACGGCCACCCGGACGCCGCGCGCGCCGCGGTGGATCTTCTCGTGGCCGCCGGACTGACCAACGAGAAGAAAGTCGGCATCGCCGCCAACAAGAAGGAGCGCTGCCGCGCGATCCTGTCTCAGGCTCTCGTGCGGTTGTGCGGCCGCTGCATGGCGCTGCCGCGGGGCGACGCGCGTCCGGCGGTGCCGGCCCTCGAGCCGCGCTTCTGCGAGGTGTGTCAGGGGTCGCCGAACCGGCTCGCGGTGCGCCGCGCCGCGGAGGTCTTCCGGCGCAAGCGGCTGCGCCGGCTCGTCGTCGTCGGCGGGGCGCCGGGGGTTCACAAAGTGTTGGAGGAGCTTTGGCCGGACGACCTGGAGCTGCGCATCGTCTCCGGGACCGAGCGGCACACCGGCGAGTCGGCCCGGACGAACCTCGGCTGGGGCGACGCCGTCGCCGTCTGGGGGTCGACCGAACTCAATCACAAAGTGAGTCTGCTGTACACGCGCAACGACGGGGTGAACGCGCACAAGGTGTTCACCGTCCATCGCCGCGGGATCGAGGCGCTCGCCCAGGCACTGCTCGATCACCTCGCGTCAGGATGACGCGAGGAATTGGAACCCCGGAGGCCCGGAGGCATCAAGGCGATGCGGCGAGTTGGCCGCGCATGTGGTACAGGTGCAAGAGGGCTCGGTCGATCACGCGCTCGCCGGCGCCGACCTCGGCCGGCGCCACCATGAAGTCGGCGCCGTAGCCGCCCTCCGCCGCCGCCTCGATCGTCGGGAAATACTGCTGGTAGTCGTTGCAGTAGCCCAGGAACAGGACGTGGTCCAGCCGCGCCCGCCGCTTCAGACTCAGCGCGTGGCCGCAGAAGAACTCGCCCGACACGCCGACCAGGCCGACGCGGCCGTCCAGCAGCGCCACGGTCAGGTGCGGCCGCACGCCTTCGCGATACTCGCGCTCGTAGAAGCGTACCAACCCCTCGAAGAACGCCGCGACGTACAGCCGCCGCGTGACGGGGTTGCCTAGATCGACGCGGCTCTTGAAGGCGAAGTCTTCCTCGCGGACCGCCAGCGTCCCCTGCTTCGGCGGTTCGCAGCGGACCGTCTTCGCCAGCGCGAGGACCTCGCGGCCCAGCGCTTGCCCGAACTTCTGCGGTCCGCCGTGTTCGCCCGCGTTCGTCGACAGGTCGCCCGCCGCCCCTTGAAGGAAGAGGCACGGGGCGCCGGTCTCCTTCTCGACCAGCGCCGCCAGCGCGCCGGGGTAGTCGGCGGAGAACTTGCGCAGCTTGGCGTCGGTCATCGTCGGGTGCGCGGCGAAGTTGACGGCGTGGGCGATCGGCACACCCTTCTCGTCCTCGACGCGCAGCACGAGCAGTTCGCGGTCGACGGGCTTGTCGGGGCGCTTGGAGTGGCGGTTGCGATTGAGCGATACTTCCCGAGACGCGATCCCCAAGCGTGCCGGCCGCAGCGCCTTGGCCGCTTCGAGGATGACGTCGCCGAGTTTCCTTTCCAGGTCGCGGACGTAGGAATTCTTCGCGTCGGGCCAGTCGTCCAACTCGATCACGGGTCCGTGATGGGTGTGCGAGGCGACGAGGAAGACGTGGCCGACGCCGGCCGCCTTGGCGCGCGTGCGGATCGCCGCCATCGATTGCCGCGTCGGCGCCCGGCCGAGGTCAAGGCTGACGAGGGCGATTCGCTCGCCGCCGGCGTCGAGGACGAGGGCGCGGGCGCGCAGCGGGTCGAGGACGCCGTCGCTCGGCAGGTCGTGGCGGGCGCCGTAGCCCCACATGGCGTAGCCGGTGGGTGGCGTGATGTCGGCCGTCGCGGCGCCGGCCTTCAGCTCGGCGGCGCGCGCGGCGCCGGCGAACGCCCACGCCGACAGCGCCAGCGACACCAAGAGGGATAATCGCATAGAAATACTCCCGTTTGATCGGCCAAGGTTCCCTTGATCGGCTCGGCGAATGGGGAGAAGATAGGGTCGGTGTCGCATCGCATTTTCTCATACGAACGAAGACGGTCCCGCCATGAAACCCGAACCGAACGGACAGCCAATACCGCCGGACACGGCCGGCGCGAAAAGTATTTTCGACGAGCCGTACATCCCCTCGCCCCGAGTGCCCCCCACGCCGATGATGATCAAGTCGCAGGCCGCCTTCGACCGCGACTTGCCCCGACTGCTGAAGACGCATTACTGGCAGTGGGCGGCTTACCACGGCGACGAGTGCCTCGGCATCGCGCGCACGGGAACGGAGTTGTACCAAGCGTGCCTGCGCCGCGGGCTGAACCCTTTCGACTTCGTCGTCCTGAGCATCGATGAGAGTGCCCTCGAAGTCGAACGGCTCGTCGAACCGCCCCCCGAAGTTTAGGGATCGTCCGACGGGAGGATCACGGATGCCTACCCTCCTTCATCGGGTGCCGTTCTACGACCACACCACGCGGATCTACTCAAACCTCTCTCTACTCGGGCAGGCGAATCGATTCTGGCGGCGGTGTAGCCCCGTAGGGGCGGCGGATCGTAGCCCCGGGTGGAGCGTACTCGCGCAACCCGGGGATCAGACGGCGGACGCCAACACATATTGAACCCCCGAAGGGGGTGACGGAAGCGCGGACGGTCCCGGCCCCGTCACCCGCTCCGCGGGTTCAACACACGACAATTCCGCGTGCTTGACCCCGGGTTGCGCTTCACCCGCTGCGCGGGTTCCGCTTCACCCGGGGCTACCATCCGCCGCCCCTACGGGGCTACACCACACGGTCTCCCTCTCCTCGGAAACCTTGTCTTGCGCCGGGCCGAGCTGCGCGTGTTCATAGACTACGGGAAGTGCCGACTCACCGTGCGCACGCCGCCGCGGTTTTGGTTCTTCTGACCGACGAGAAGGAGCGACTTCATGGGCCAACCCCTGTCCCCCGACCTCCTCCGCAAGATGGACGCCTACTGGCGCGCCGCCAACTACCTCTCCGTCGGCCAGATTTACTTGTACGACAATCCGCTCCTCAAGGAACCGCTGAAGGTCGCGCACGTCAAGCCGCGCCTCCTCGGCCACTGGGGCACGACGCCGGGCCTCAACTTCCTCTACGTCCATCTGAACCGCGCCATCAAGCAGTACGACCTCGACGCCATCTACGTCGCCGGGCCGGGACACGGCGGGCCGGGCCTCGTCGCCAACACTTACCTCGAAGGGACCTACAGCGAAGTCTACCCGAACGTCGCGCGGGACGAGGAGGGAATGCGCCGCCTCTTCAAACAGTTCTCGTTTCCCGGAGGCATCCCGAGCCACGTCGCCCCGGAGACGCCCGGCAGCATCCACGAGGGCGGCGAACTCGGCTACGCCCTCGCCCACGCCTACGGGGCCGCCTTCGACAACCCCGGCCTGCTCGTCGCCTGCGTCGTCGGCGACGGCGAGGCGGAAACCGGCCCGCTCGCCACGAGCTGGCACGCCAACAAGTTCCTCAACCCCGCGACCGACGGCGCCGTCCTGCCCATTCTTCATCTGAATGGGTACAAGATCGCCAACCCGACCGTTCTGGCTCGCATCAGCCCCGAGGAACTGGATCAGTTGTTCCGCGGCTACGGCTACACGCCTTACGTCGTCGAGGGCGACGACTCGGCGGCGATGCACCAACTCATGGCGACGACCCTCGATACCGTCCTCGCCGACATCAAACGCATCCAGGCCGACGCCCGCGAGCGCGGCGCGAAGGAACGGCCGCGCTGGCCGATGATCGTCCTGCGCACGCCGAAGGGCTGGACCGGGCCGAAGGAAGTCGACGGCAAGCCGACGGAGGGCTCGTGGCGCTCGCACCAGGTGCCGCTCGCGAATCTGGCGACGAACGCGGGGCACCTGAAGCAGCTCGAACAGTGGCTGAAGAGTTACCGGCCCGAGGAACTCTTCGACGCTTCCGGGAGCCTCGTCGCCGAGTTGGCGGAGCTGGCGCCGGAGGGCGAGCGCCGCATGGGCGCCAACCCGCACGCGAACGGCGGCCTGCTGCTGCGCGACCTGCGCTTGCCCGACTTCCGCGACTACGCCGTCGACGTGTCGAAGCCCGGCGCCGTCGACGGCGAGGCGACGCGCGTCCTCGGCTCGTTCCTGCGCGACGTCATGAAGCGCAACGCGGCCGCGCGCAACTTCCGCCTGTTCGGCCCGGACGAGACGGCGTCGAACCGCCTCGGCAATGTCTTCGAGGCCGCCAACACCGTCTGGAACGCGGAGATCAAGCCGACCGACGAACACCTCGCCCCCGACGGCCGCGTCATGGAAGTGCTGAGCGAACACCTGTGCCAGGGCTGGCTCGAAGGCTACCTGCTCACGGGGCGGCACGGCCTGTTCTCCTGCTACGAGGCGTTCATTCACATCGTCGACTCGATGTTCAACCAGCACGCCAAGTGGCTGAAGACGACGCGGCACATCCCCTGGCGCCGCCCGGTCGCCTCGCTCAACTACCTTTTGACCTCTCACGTGTGGCGTCAGGACCACAACGGCTTCTCGCACCAGGACCCCGGCTTCATCGACCACGTCGTCAACAAGAAGGCGGAGGTGATCCGCGTCTACCTGCCGCCGGACGCGAACACGCTGCTGTCGGTCGCCGACCACTGCCTGCGCAGTCGCCACTACGTCAACGTCATCGTCGCCGGCAAGCAGCCGGCGCCGCAGTGGCTGACGATGGACGAGGCGGTCAAGCACTGCACCGCCGGCGTCGGCATCTGGGGCTGGGCGAGCAGCGACCAGGGCGGCGAGCCGGACGTCGTCATGGCCTGCTGCGGCGACGTGCCGACCCTGGAGACGCTCGCCGCCGTGGCGCTGCTGCGCAAGCACCTCCCCGAGCTGAGGGTGCGCGTCGTCAACGTCGTCAACCTGATGAAGCTGCAACCCTCGACGGAACACCCGCACGGGCTGAGCGACAAGGACTTCGACGTGCTGTTTACGAAGGACAAGCCGGTCCTCTTCGCCTACCACGGCTACCCGTGGCTGATCCACCGGCTCACTTACCGGCGGACGAACCACGACAACATTCACGTCCGCGGCTACAAGGAGGAGGGGACGACGACGACGCCGTTCGACATGGTCGTCTTGAACGACCTGGACCGCTTCCACCTGGTGACGGACGTGATCGCCCGCGTGCCGAGCCTGGGGTCGCGGGCGGCTTACGTCAAGCAGGCGATGGACGACAAGCTCCTCGAACACACGCAGTACATTCACGCGCACGGCGAGGACATGCCCGAAATACGGGATTGGAAATGGGGGCAGTAATTGCCGCTCGCGGCAAGGAGGGGCCTTTTCTCATGAGCACCTGGATCCGCTACCAGCAATACCTCTGCCGCGTCCCCGCGGTCGGCCTGACGCTCGACGTCAGCCGCATGCGCTTCGACGACGCCTACCTCACGCGGCTGGAGCCCGCTCTGAGCCGCGCCTACGACGCGATGGACGCCCTGGAAAGGGGAGCCATCGCCAACCCCGACGAGAAGCGCATGGTCGGCCACTACTGGCTGCGCGCCCCAGCACTGGCGCCGACGCCGGAGGTCCGCCGCGAGATCGAGGACGCCCTGCGCGCCGTCAAGGACTTCGCGGCGGACGTCCACGCGAGCCGCGTCAAACCGCCGACGGCGCCGCGCTTCACGCAAGTGCTGTGCGTCGGCATCGGCGGTTCGGCGCTGGGGCCGATGTTCGTCGCCGACGCGCTCGGCACGCCTTCAGACCAAATGCGGGTCCATTTCCTCGACAACACCGACCCCGACGGCCTCGCCCGCGTCCTCGGGTCGCTGGGCGGCCGACTCGGCGAAACGCTCGTCGTCGTGACGTCCAAGAGCGGTGGCACGCCGGAGACGCGCAACGGCATGTTGGTGGCGGCCGCGGCGTACCGGGCCGCGCGACTCGACTTCGCCAGGCACGCCGCCGCCGTCACGATGGGCGGCTCGCACCTGGACAAGCAGGCGGCGTCGGAAGGCTGGCTGGCGCGCTTCCCGATGTTCGACTGGGTCGGTGGCCGGACGAGCGAGCTGTCGGCGGTCGGCCTGCTGCCGGCGGCGCTCCAGGGGGTGGACGTCGACGGCCTGCTCGCCGGCGCCGCCGCCTGCGACGAGGCGACGCGCCGGCGTGAGACGCGCCGCAACCCGGCGGCGCTGCTGGCGCTGATGTGGTATCACGCGACCTGCGGCCGCGGGCTGAAGGACATGGTCGTTCTGCCCTATAAGGACCGCTTGTTGCTCTTCAGCCGCTACCTGCAACAGCTCGTGATGGAGTCGCTGGGCAAGCGCCTCGACCTCGACGGCAACCGCGTCGACCAGGGGTTGTCGGTCTACGGCAACAAGGGCTCGACCGACCAGCACGCCTACGTCCAGCAGCTGCGCGACGGCGTCAACAACTTTTTCGTGACGTTCGTGCGCGTGCTGGAGGACGGCGGCGCGCGGCTGGAGGTGGAGCCGGGCGTGACGCCGGGCGACTACCTGCACGGCTTCCTCCTCGGGACGCGCGAGGCGCTGGCCGGCAACGAGCGCGAGTCGCTGACGATCACGGTGCGGCGCGTCGACGCGCGCTCGGTCGGGGCGCTGATCGCGCTGTTCGAGCGGGCGGTCGGTTTCTACGCGACGCTCGTCAACGTCAACGCCTACCACCAGCCCGGCGTCGAGGCGGGCAAGAAGGCGGCGGCGGACGTGCTGGCGCTGCAAGCGAAAGTGGTGGCGGCGCTGGCCGACGCGCCGCGGACGGCGGAGCAGGTGGCCCAGGTGGCGGGGGAGGCGGACCGGGCGGAGGCGGTCTACCTCCTGCTGGAACACCTGGCGGCGAACGGACGGGCGAAGCCGGTTCAGGAAGGGGAACCGAGCATGGCGACATTTGCCAGGGCGTGAGGGGCCGTCACAGCTTGATCGCGATCTTGCCGAAATGGGCGCCGCTCTCCATGTGGTGCAGTGCCGCCCGCGCCTCGGAGAACGCGAAGACGCGGTCGACGACCGGCTTCATTTTGTGCAAAGCGAGGGCGCGGTTCATGTCCTCGAACATGGTCCGGCTGCCGACGTAGATGCCCTGGACGCACACGTTCTTCATCAGCACCGGGAAGAGGCTGATTTGCCCGCCGCCGCCGGCGAGGACGCCGATGAGGCTGACCCGGCCGCACGGCCGCACCGCCTTGAGCGACTCGCCGAGGGTGCCGGCGCCGCCGACCTCGACGACGTGGTCGACGCCGTCGCCGCCGGCCAACTCGCGCGCCTTCTTGCCCCAATCGGGTGTAGTTTTATAGTTGATACCGTCCGAGGCGCCGAGTTGCAGGACGCGCGCCAGCTTGTCGTCGCTGCCGGACGTGGCGATGACGCGCGCCCCGAACAACTTGGCGAACTGGAGGGCGAACAGGGACACGCCGCCGGTGCCCTGCACGAGGACCACGTCGCCGGCCTTCACGCCGCCTTCCGCCACCAGGGCGTGCCACGCGGTCACGGCGGCGCACGGCAGCGTGGCCGCCTCCTCGTCGGACAGGTGCGGCGGGACGGGGACGACGCCGTCCTCGCGCAGGACGACGTACTCGGCGAGGACGCCGGGGAGGGCGCCGCCGAGCGCCGACTTCGATTTCGCTTCCGTGACCTCGCCGTCGACCCAGTCCTGCATAAAGGCGCCGGCGACGCGGTCGCCAACCTTGACGCGCGTCACGCCGGCGCCGACCTCGACGACCTCGCCGACGCCGTCGGACAGCGGCGTGAACGGCAACTTCAGCTTCGGGTTGTACTGCCCCTTGATGACCAGCAGGTCGCGGTAGTTGAGCGAGAAGGCGCGCATCTTCAGTAGTACTTGCCCCGGACCGGGGCGCGGCTCCGGGCGCTCGGCCAGGGCGAGGGAGTCGAGGCCGAAAGCGTTCTGAATCTCGTAGATTCGCACGGGACCATCTCCTAGGCGGGGACGGGGGGGCGGCGTCGCGCTGCGGCCGGAGGTCGTCGGTCATGTCCTTGAGGGCGGCGACGCTCGCCTCGCCGAGGATCTCCTTGGCCCTAACATGGGGAGACGCCTCGTCGGGCCGCTCGCGGCTTCGCAAGCTCAGTGCGAAGCCGCAAGCGGCTATTTCAGACTCGCGAGGAATTCGACCAGGTCGCGCAACTCGCGCTTCGTGAGCAACTTGACGACGTCGTCGGGCATGGCCGACTTGCCGCGGGTCCGTTCGTCTATCTTACCCTTGGCCACGACAAGAATCTTCCCCTCCGGCGTGATGAGGCGCACTTCCTTCGCGTCCTCGCCCCGGACGATGCCGCTGACGGTCGTGCCGTTGGCGAGCGTCAGCACCACCGTCTCGAAGCCCTGGGCGATCTGCTTGTTGGGGTCGAGGAGGGATTCCAGCAGATAATCGCGCTTCTGTTTGCCGCCGATACCGCTCAGGTCGGGGCCGACGTCGCCGCCCTGTCCGTGCGCCTTGTGGCAGCGGACGCACGACACTTCGGCCTTCGTGAAGAAGACGCGCTTCCCCGCCTCGGCGTCGCCCCCCGCGAGGCTCTCGCTGAAGCGCGTTAAGAGATCGCCTTTCGCGCGGCTCGCCTCGAAACGGGCCAGTCGCTCCTTCAGCGCCGGGCGCTTCGCCGCCGCCTCGATCAGGTCGAGTTGCAGTTCGGCCCGATAATCCTTCGCCAGCAGCCGGTCCAGATTCTCGGCGAGGAGGGCGTCGGCGGCGTTTCCCTTCATGTCGCCGAGGGCCGCGAGGGCCGCCTGTTTCTCGACCGTCTCGCCGCCCCCCAGCGCCTTCGTCAGCCGGGGCAGCGCCTCGTCCGGCTTCGCCTTCGCCAGCAGGCGCCGGCCCTCGGCGCGGACGTGCGGCTCGGCGTCGTCGAGCGCCAGGCTCGTCGCCTTCTCCAGGCGCGTGTCCTTCAGCGCTTCGAGAGCCCGCAGCATTTCGACGCGCTCGGCGGCGGGGCGCTTCGCGTCGGACGCCAGGCCGAACAGCGCCGGTCCGACCTCCCTGATGCCCAGCCGCGCGGCGACTTTCGCGGCCTCCTGGCGCACGGCGTTCGGCCCGGTGAACAGCCCGCCGAGCGACGACGCGATCGCTTCGGAGGCAATCTTCGCGTCGCGCGCGGGCAGGCTCTGCGTCAGGCCCGTGACGCGGTCGCGGCGCGGCGGTTTGGCCCAGTCGCCGAGCAGGCGCAGCGCCTCGACGCGCAACTTCTCCGGGGCGTCGGCGCGGGCGGCGAAGCGGGCAACGGCGGCGGCGTTGCTCGCCTCGCCGAGGCGGAAATGAGCGTTGAGGGCGCGCGTCCGGAACAGGTCCGATTGGCCCGGCCGGTCGAGGCGGTCGGCGAGCGCCTTGCCGCTCAGCGGATCCTGGACGACGTCGTGGAGGACCCGCGCCGCTTCGAGGGAGATTTTGGGATCGGTATCGTCCAGGAAAGGCCAGACGGCCGGGCTCGCCTTGCGGCGCAGCGCCAGCACGGCGGTGAGGCGCACCGCGGGCGACTCGTGGGTGGCGTAGTTGACGAGCGACTGGCCCGGGTAGCCGGCCATGACCAACGCGGCGGCGTGGCGCAGGGTGGCGTCCTGGTCCGCGTTCTCCTTGAGCAAATCGACGACGGACTCCCACACCCGGTCGGCGTCGTCGCCGCGGGAGCGGACGTTGTCGACCTTGGCGAGTGACACCAGCGCCTGAAAGCGGACGCGCGGCCGTGCGTCCTTCAGGAGCGGCAACAAGTCGCCCGCCTCGGCCCCCTTGAACCAGCCGAGGACGCGAGCCGTTTGTGTCCGTAGCTCATCGTCCGTGTCCTTGAGCAGAGGCCGAAGGTCTTCCAGGACGTGGGCGTCGCGTCGCCCGAGTTGTCCCAGACCCCAGACCGCGTGCAGTCGCGCCAGACGGTCCTTGCCGCCCTTCGCCATCCGAGCGAGTGCCGGCCGCGCCGCAGCGCCTCTCTCCGCCAGGGCGAACTGGGCCTCCTGGCGGACGCGCTGGTCGACGTGCCCCAGCAACCCGGTCAGTTCCTCGATGGGGCGCTTGTCGAAACCTTCCGCGAGGAGCTTTTTTACTTCCGCGACGGCGGGATTCTTCGCCGCTTCCGGGTCGGCGAAGCGGTAAATGCGCCCCTTGCCGGTCAGGTCCCAGCCCTGCACCCAGTCGCTGACGTAAAAGCCGCCGTCGGGGCCGAAGTCGCAGTCGGTCGCCAGCACGCCGCGGACGAACTCGTGCCCGTCGGCCGCCTCGAACGTCGCCCCCTTCGGCCGAACCGCGAACGAGTAGACGGAGCTGTTGCCCGCCTCGCCGCGGAAGTCGCAGACGAAAAAGTGGTCCTGGTAGCGCGCGGGCAGCGCCGTGGCGCCGTAGTTGAAGCAGAGGCCCGACGGCCCCGACGTGATGTGTGCCAGCGGCGGCACGATGAAGGCCGGCTGGTCGGCATTTTGGAGGTGCCAGATCTTCTCGGCGTTGAACGGCCCGCGGTCGCCCAGGCCGCTGCCGTACTGGTAGCCGGTGCGCCAGCCGCTGTCGCCGCCCTCGACGACGTGTACCAGACGTGCCCGGTCGCCGCTGTCGCTGTTGTTGTCGACCGTGAACAGGTCGCCGTGGGCGTCGAAGGCCAACTCCTGCGGGTTGCGCAGGCCGGCGGCGACGACCTCCAGACCCGAGCCGTCCGGGTCGCAGCGCAGCACGGCGCCGCTGTCGGGGTTGAAGAGGTGCTTTCCCTCTTTCGTCGTCACGTTAAAGCCGCGGTCGCCGATACTGAAGTAGAGCTTGCCGTCTGGCCCCATCCGCAGGCCGTGCATGTCGTGGCCGAGGAAGGCGACGTGGACGCCGAAGCCGGTGGCGAGCGACGTCTTGTCGTCGGCCGTGCCGGTGCCCTTCGTGTCCTTGAACAAGTAAAGATCGGGAATGTTTGTGTAGTAGACGTTGCCCTTGCGGGCGAGGACGCCGGAGCCGAGGCCGTCGGCGGCGGCGCGGAAGCCGTCGGCGAAGACGGAACTCTTGTCGGCGACACCGCCGCCGTCGCCGTCCCACACGAGCTTGACGCGGTCCTGCGCCGTCTCGTACTCGGCGGCGAACTTGTCCTTCGCGTGCTTCTTGTACATGGCGACGCGGTCGGCGACGGTGCGCGAAGCGAGGTCGTCGTCGAGCCAGTTCATGTGCCCGCGGTTGTCGGTGACGCCCTTGTGCAGACGGTAAGTTTCGGCGACGTAGCAGCGCCCCTTCTCGTCGAAGCAGAAGGAAACCGGGTTGGCGAGCAGCGGCTCGGCGGCCCAGAGCGTCGTCCGGATGCCGGCGGGGACGCGGAAGCGCTTGATCGCCTGCTGGCCTTCGCTCGGCGGGGAAGGCTTGTCGGCGTGGGCGGCGGGGAAGGCGGCAAGAACGAGCAGGCCGGCCGTGAAGAGTAAGGGCGTGAGACGGGGTCGCTGCATGGAACTCTCGAAAAAGCGAGGCTGGCGGGTCGAACGCGGTATACTTTCAGTTTGCCAGGCGCGGGGCTTGCTTTCAAGGCCGCGCGGCGGATGATGAGGCGATGTCCTGACCCGATCTTCCCGTTCGAGTGTGCCGCATGATCCTGTTCGCCGGCCTCCTCGTCGTCGCCACAGCGGTCGTCGCCATCCTGAAAAAGGCCGACGTGCGCCTCGCCCTGCTCGCGGCGGCCCTCGCCTTGGGGGCGCTGGCCGGGCAACCGATGCTCATCGTCCGCACCTTCTTCGGCACGCTCTGCAGCGAGCAATTCTTCGTCCCCATCGGCTGCGCCGTCGGCTTCGCCTACGTCCTGCGGCACACCGGCTGCGAACAGCACCTCGTCCAGCTTCTGGTAAAACCGCTCCGCAGTATCCGCTTCCTCCTCGTCCCCGGCGTCGTGCTGGTCGGCTTCGCGGTGAACTGTCCGGTGGTCAGTCAGGTCGGCACAGCGGTGTCCATCGGTGCGGTCCTCGTGCCGCTGCTGCGGGCGGCGCGCGTGTCGCCGGTCACCAGCGGTTCGGCCCTGCTCCTCGGCTGTTCGCTGGGCGGCGACCTGCTCAACCCCGGGGCGCCGGAGTGGGGCACGGTCGCGGACGTCCTCCGGATCGACAACCGCGACTGCGTCGGCCGCGTACTCCCGCTGCTGCTGTTGCAACTCGCCGTCGCCACGCCGGTCTTCTGGCTGCTCAGTCACCGGGCCGACGCGGCCGGCGTCAAGGGCGACGTCACGCACGACGACGAGGCCGCCGCCGAGCCCGAGTTTCGCGTCAACTATCTCAAGGCGATTGTCCCCCTCGTGCCGCTGGCGCTGCTGTTTTTGGCGGGTCCGCCGCTACGGGCGTTCGACGTGCCGAAGGGGTGGCTGGTCGACACCAGCATTCCGGGCGAAGTGGCGAAGTTCGCGAGCCGGCAGATCGGGGCGGCGATGCTCATCGGGGTGGTGCTGGCGGCGTTGACGGCGCCGCCCGCGGGACGGGCGACGGCGCGAGTCTTCTTCGAGGGCGCCGGCTACGCGATGACGCACATCATCTCGCTGATCGTGGCGGCCGCCTGCTTCGGCAAGGGGGTGGAGGGGATCGGCGTGAAGGGCCTCCTCGGCGAGGCCATCGGCGGCAGGCCGGGGCTGCTGCTGCCGGCGGCGGGAGCGCTGCCGCTCGCCTTCGGCTGCCTTTGCGGGTCCGGGATGGCGACGACGCAGGCGCTGTTCGCCTTCTTCGTCGGCCCGGCGGGGGACGCGGGCGTCGACCCGGTGCTGGTCGGGGCGGTGGTGGCCGTCGCGGCGTCGGCGGGGCGGACGATGTCGCCGGTCGCGGCCATCGTGCTGATGTCGGGGCGGCTGACGGACACCGACCCGCTGGCGCTGGTACGGCGCGTCGTCGTGCCGCTGTTGCTGGGCACCGCGGCGGTCGTCGGCGCGGCGGCCGTCCTGGCGGCGCGGGGGTGAGGCGAAACGCCAAGCCGCAGGCGGCTGTCCTCATCCGGGATATCGTCCTGCCTCACGGAGGCGCCGCGCGTACGGGGAGTTCGGGCTGTGTCCCGGATGCAGCGGCCAACCGTCATAGGGGGTGACGAAAGGCCACCGCTGCCGCGGAAGGCCGATGGGGTCAGGGTTCTTCTCGATGTACCGGATCGAGGGACGATGCCGTTGCTGGCCGACAAGCTGGTCGAGTGGGAGGTGGTGGACGCCGTCGGCGACGAGACCGTGCGGCGGGCGCTAAAAACCAGATCCAGTGGGCCTTTGCGATTTCTGATTTGGGAAGTTCTTGGTCAAGAACTGGACTGAGTCGCAGCCGTGAGCCTCGGCGGCGAGGAGGGCGTTATGGGTGCCGCCCGCGACCGACATGTGGGCAAAGAGGGGCATGGGACTCCTTTTCCCGGCCGGACCGCCTCCAGGCCGTCAGCCTTCGACCAGTTCCACGAGCGCCGCCGGGCGCACCGAGCCACTGCCCACAAGTAGCCACGTTTCCTCTTCGCGCACCACGTCGCGCAATCTCCCCGGCGCCGTGACGTGCAGTCGATGGCCCTCGCGCCGCACCGCGCAAGAGGCGCATTCCTCGGCGGAGACGCCGCGCGTCGCGCACCACGCCCGCCAGGCGTCGCGCCACGCCTCGTCCGAAGCTTCGTCGGTCAGGTCCGGGAACACCTCGCGCCAACCCGCGCCCGCCGTCAGGATCGGCACGCCCGAGTCGACGGCGTAGGCCAGCAATCGCTCCCCCGAGCCGTCCTCGGCTTCACGCACCAGGGCCAGCGCCGCCGTAACCTGTTCGGCCCGATCCACCACGACGCCTCGCCAGCGCGAGGCGGCGTCACCCTGCGTCACGACGGCCTGCACCTCGGACGGAAAACCGTGTCGCCTCTTCCACTCGGGCGGACGGGCCACGCACGCCAGCAACAGGGCGGGGTCGAACGACCAGGCCGGCGGCGCCGCGTAAGGGACGGCCGAGGCGGTGAGGGCAACGAAGTGCGGCGGCAGGCCGGCGGCGGAGCGGTCGAGGAAGTGAAAGCGGCGGCGCTCGAGGGACGCGGCGCGCCCGTTCTGACCGGCCTCCGTCGGGCGCCAGCGCCCGCCGCCGTCAGCCTCGGCGAGTCCGTCGGCGGCGAGGTCGCGGAGCACGCCGCCCAACACCGGCGGCGGCAGGTGCAACCGGCCAGACAACTCCGTCAGAGTGGCCGGCTTGCCCAGCGCCAGCGAGTGCAAAATC
The DNA here is from genome assembly GCA_038229635.1 of Gemmatales bacterium. Lineage (GTDB taxonomy): Bacteria > Planctomycetota > Planctomycetia > Gemmatales > Gemmataceae > DATFNV01. The sequence continues at coordinate 11,061 of JBBROG010000061.1, read as the reverse complement.
AAGGCGGGGATGCGATCCTGCTCGGCGCCGCGCGTCACGCGCGCGAGAGCCTCGACGTGGTGCAAGAAGAGGCGTCCCACCCACAAGGCGCGGGGCCTCAGGGGCGCGAGTCGGTGCCCCCACCCCGCCAGCACGCGGTCGTCGGGGAACAGCAGGAGCGGGGCGGCCGTCGTCACGCGCCGGCACCCTCGCGCAGGTGAAACGTCGACGGGTGACAGCCCTGGCCTTGCACGTACTCGACCAGCTTGGCCGCGAGGCGGCGCTCGACCCGCGAGGCGGCCTCGTCCAGGTGGTCGACCGGACCGTCCCACTGGCCACGCCGCGCCAGCGTTCCCGGGTCGCCGAACAGCACCAGCCGCTGGCGGGCGCGCGTCAGCGCCAACTCCAGCAGGTGCGGCCCCTCGCCGAACGACACCGCGCGGTGCGAATGACTTCGCGTCAGGGAGACGAGGAGCGTCTCGAATTCCTTCTCGCGGAACGCCGCCGGCACGTCGACCGTCAGCGCCAGGCGACTGATCGTCAGCAGCGCCGAGCGCCGCGCCAGCAGCCGAATCAGCTCGGCCTGCGCGGGGTACAGGGCGGCCACGCCGACCGGCGACGCCTTCGCCTCGGCGGTCTGAGCGCCGGCGATCGCCTCCAGGGCGCGAACCACCGCGAGGGCTTCCATGTAGTTGACCAGCCCGCGCGGCGGCAGGGCGGCGCGCACGTCGCTCGGCAGGCGGTCGCCGTGGCGGTTGTCGGCCAACTCCTGCTCCAGGCCGGCGCCGCTGCGGGGCACGTCGCGACGGCCGCGACCGCCGCGGCGGTCACCCTGGTTGCGGACCGGCACCAAGGATGGCACCGGCACGAATTCCACCGGCGCCGGCGGACGTCCCCGCGCCGCGGAAGACGAGGCGACGTCGTACAGTCCGTCGTACAGGAGGTCGGACAGGAACAGGGCGAGCGGCGGACACAATCGGTGGGGCTCCGTCAGGCGCACCGTCCGTCCCGCGTCGCGCAACCCCAGGTGCCGCACGACCCACGCCTCCGCCTTCGGGCGGTCCCAGCCGGCGCCGCGCTGAAACTCGATGCAGCAGGTCCGCCAGGGACAGCCGTCGCCCCCCGCGGACGGCGGCTCCACCAGCTCGCGCACGCCCTCGTCGAGCGGCACCGCGGTCGGGTCGAGCGGCGGCTCGTCGGCCAGGCGCAGCACCAGGCGCTCGGCGTCCTCGAACCACCTCACGCTGTGGCCGCTCGGGTTGACGGGCAGTTCCGAAAGCTCGTGGAAGACGTAGCTCTTCGCGTCCGCGATGGGCGTCGCGCGCGGGAAGGTGATCTCGGCCAAAAACGGCTCGCGGCCCGGCACGGCGGCGATGCGCAGCTCGACGTCGGGGCGGTCGGCGACCGGCTCGTTCTCCAGACAGCGGCGCTCCTCGTCGGTCAACGGGCGGAGGCCGCAGCAGAGGCGGTCGCCCTCCAGGCGCCAGGCATACGGCAGGCGGCGCGGGTCGCAGTGAAGATGGTTCCACAGCCGTTGGAAAAAGCCGGGGCGCAGGGAGACTGGGTGGGAGGCGGGCCGGCGTCCGTCGCGGGCGTCCGGGGGGGCGTCGTGGGACAGGAGCATCGGTTCGCCGACCAGCACGCAACGGCGGGCGCGGCGGGCAAGGGCCAGGAATTCCGACTCGGTCACTTCGTGCGCCTGCTCCAGGACGAGCAGGTCGAAAGGGACCGATGGGGCGGCGGAATCGCCGAAATGCTCGTCGGCGTGCAGACTCGCCGTCGTGGCGGCGACGACGTTGACGTAGGCCAGCAGGCGCGACGGCAGGGTGTCGGCGGCCTCGTGCAGGCAGTCGGCCCACTGCCGGGCGAAGGCAAGGCGCTCGTCCTCGCCGTGCAACTGCCGGTCCCACTCGGCGCGGGCGGCGGCGACGGCGGACGCGGTCAGGGCGTCGGGGCGCGGCGTCTCGCTGTCGAGCCCCTGGCAGGCGGCCTGCCATTTCTCTTGCACCAGGCGCCGCTCGCGCCGCAGCGCGGCGGCCTGGTCGTCGATCTCCCCCTGGCGGCGCGTCACCTCGGCGTCGACGAGGCGCGTGCGCTCGACCCGGTAGAGCGCTTGCTCCTGCTCCTGCTCCGCGAGAACCAGGTGGGCTTGCCCGTCCAGGTCGGCCAGCGCTTTATCGACGACCCGCTGGCGTTCGCTCAGGTCGCGGGCCTTTTCCAGGACATTGCCCTGAATCGTCGCCCACCACCAACTGCCGGTCCACCAGCGCTTCTGCTGCTTGGCCTCGACGAGCGGCCGCAAGTCGTTGAGCTGGCCGGCCAGTGCCTCCTGCTCGCGCCGCTTCTCGTCGATCTGGCGGCGCAGCCCCTGGAGGCGCTCTTCCCGCGCCCGGCGGGCCTCGTCGCCCGTGTGGCGGGCGACCAGGACGGCGGAGAAGCCCTCGACGGCGCCCTCGCCCTTCTCGGCGGCGACGACTTCGGCCTCGACCGCCGCCGGCACCCGCGAGCGCCGCTCCGTCAGCGCCTCGACTTGATGGGCGAGTTGTTCCTGATTGGCGGCCAGTTCCTGGAGACGACTCCAGTGCGGCTCTTCGGACCGGCGGCGCCCGCGACGTTCCTCGGCATGACTCACCTCGCGGCGGGCGCAGTCCAGCGAGTGTTCCTTGAAGGAGCGCGCCCGCTCGGCGAAGGTCAAGGCGCGCAGCGCCGGGGACAACGACTCGGGCTTCTCGTCGCCGGCGAGGCAGCGGAGGGCGCAGACCAGGTCGCGGCCGCCGACGGCTTCGAGGACGCGGTCGACGGCGGCGGCGGTCGAGGCGAGGAGCAGGACGCGCTCGCCGCGCGCGGCGGCGCGGCCGACGATCTCGGCGACGAGGCGCGACTTGCCGGTGCCGGGCAGCCCCTGCACGAGGCAGACGTCGGGCGTCTCCAGGGCACGGGCGAGGGCTTCGCTCTGGGCCTCGTCGAGCGGGACGTCGCCGGGCGGGGCGGGACGGACGCACAGCGGCTCGAGGTCGTCGGCCCGGCTGGCGAGGAGGTCCGTCAGCAGGGGACGGCCGGCGTCGGCTTCGGCGGGCGCGGGGTGAGCGGGGGAGGGGAATTGGTGGGCATAGACGACGCCCTGGCGTTCGGCGAGGGCGAGCAACTCATTCTGCTGGGCCGGGGAGGCGTTGCGGAACAGATCCTCCCAGAAGGGGAAGCCGGCGGGGGGCGGTGCGGCCGCGGGACGATCGTCCGTCGCTCGGACCTCTCGCGGCGGCGCGTCGACCACCCCCCCTGAGGCTTGCCGTTCCCGTTGAGTCATCGAGTATCCTCTGCAGCAATCCGTTTCGCGGCCTGAGTCGCACGCCCCCCGCCGCGCTCGGCGGAAAGAGGGCATGGCGTGTCCTTGATTCGGGCCGAGCGACGCATGTTCGGGGGTTTCATCCAGGGTTCAGGGGGACCGTCGGAAAGGCGGGCGGAACGCGGGTTGGCGTTCGCGCGCATACAGGCGCCCGACCCGACGACCCGTCGTAGTATAGACGGTTCCCAGACGCTTAGCTATCAAAATGCGCTCTCCCCAGCGCGATTGTTGCGCGGGCCGCGTCTCACGGCTTCCCGTCAACGCTCACCACCTCGACGGCGATTTTGCCGAGGACGCGCTGCACCGCCAGCATCGGCTTCAGCGACGCCTCGTCGAACCACGAGTGGTCGGCGATCTTCAGGTGGGCGGCGCCGATGCTCCCTTGTCCCTGGATCGCGTCGAGCGCCAGCCACTGGCCCTTAACCCACACCTCCGCCCACATATGGTACGCCATGACCGGCCGGCCGCGCGGGTCGTGCGCCGGCACCAGCCCAAGCGCCGTGCGCGACGGCACCCCGGCGGCGCGACACATCGCCGCCGTCAGCACCGCGTGCTGGCGACAGTCGCCGGCCCGCAGCCGTGCCACTTCGCCGGCCGGCACGAACTCGATGCCGTTATCCACGCGCAGGTGCCCGTGGACCCAGCGCTCGACCCGCCGCGCCTTCTTGAGCGGGTCCGTCTCCTCGCCGACCGCCTCGCGCGCCGCCTCGCGCACTCGCGCGTCGTCGCTGTTGAGGTACGTACAGCTCTTCAGATAATCGTCCTTCGCCTCCTTGTCCGGGTCGTCGACTTTCTGAGGCGAGCGGATCGCGCGGACGTGCAACTCGAACGTGTTCCCCTTGACGTTCTTGATCTGCTGCCGGGCGTCTTGCGCGACGGCCGACGTCGGGTCGTCGTCGTCCCGGACGGTGATCCGGTAGACCAGGGTGTTCGTCGACTGCGGCTGCGGGACAGCGCGGTTGAGAGGGACGAGGGTGCGCTCGCCGACGTCGGTCATGCGGGCCGCCGGGCCGCCCGTCGCGAGAGCCGCCTCGCGGGTCGTGCGCTGAGTGATGATCTTCCCCATCCCTTCCAGCTCCATCTGCCGGCGCACGACGTTCGCCTCCCGGTCGAGCCACACGGCCATGCCGGGGAGTTGCACGCGCAGGCCGTTCGCGTCCTCGACCTTGTCGGGCGTCACGTCGACGCGCAACAGTTTCTGCTTCCCCTTGAGCGTTTCGACCTCCTCCTCGTCGCCGACCTTGACGCGCAGCGTGGCGACGAAGGTGATGGACGGCTCGTAGCTGAGGAAGGAGAAGCGGTCGCCCGGCTTGACCTTGCGTTCCTTGAAGAGATGTTCCTGCTTGTACAGGCCGAGGACCTGGTCGTTCCAGGCGACGAACTTGTCGATCTTCTGCCCCTCGACTTTGAGGTGCAGGCCCTCCTTCTCGACGACGCCGACTTGCACGAGGTCCTGTTTCCCTTGCGGCATGCGCATCCAGACGCCGGTGACCTTGCCGTCGGGCGTCTCGTCGCTGCCGGTCTCGAAGCGGATGCGGACGAGGGCGTTGTAGCGCTTGAGGGTCAGTTCCATCTGCTGCGTGGTGCGCAGCAGCTTGACGCCGGCGCGCTCGACCTCGCGCACGGTGGTGCGAAAGGTGCCGACGCGGGCGCCGTCGAGGTGGGCGACCTCCCAGACGTCTTCGACGACTTTGCCCGGCGCGACGTCCGCGCGGGCGGCGCCGGCCAGAAGGAGGAAGCCGAGGGCGAAAGGACCGAATCTCCGCATCGCTATCTCCTGTCCGCCTCCGGGGCGGCGCGCCTGGCTTGGCGGCGCCGGGCCGCGGGGGCTCCTCCAATCATACCCGGCGCGGGGCGAGAGCCAACCGCGGAATCTCGGACGGCGGGCGGCGCCGCGGGGCGGCGACGTCAGCGGCACGGGAAATGCGTCCGCTAGCGGCTGCGGCGCTTCTGCCGCCCGTGCCCCGCCCGGGCGCGAGAATTCGGCGAACAGCGGCCGCAAGCCCGCGATTGCGCCCTATACTTGGTCAGGCATCCGCCGTCCCCGCGGCACAACTCGGTTGGCTCCCCTCCAGGCCGACAGCGCAAGGTGATGATGTGAGTTCAGAGAATCTGGCGAGTCATCTCCGCGTCGATCACTACGGCGACTTTCGCCTGACCGACGCCATCCGACCTTCGCTCGACTTGCAGGTCATCCCGCGCGAAGGGTTCCGCATCGAGACCTACCGCGACCCGCAGGCGCGCCTGGAAGTGCCCGTCCTCGCCGCCGCCGTCTCTTCCGAGCGCCTGTTCGACGTCTTCCTCGAACTGCTCGAACCACTCGGCCCGGCGGTCGATGTCGTCCTGGAGACGAGTCATCACACCGCGGGCGGCGCCCACGAAGACCTGTACCGCGAGCACGTCGACTTGCCGGTCCTCATGAGCTACTTCTGCGATTACGAAGAGCTGTTCATGAACGACGGCTGCGCGGGCGTGGCCGTGATCTCCAAGAGCGAGGCGATGGAAGTGCAGTTCGACGAGCACAAGCTGCTCGTCGTCTACGCGCGTGACCTGGAGCCGTTCGAGCGCATTCTCCGCCAGGCCGGCATCGAGCGCGAGGACGGGTTGAAGCTCATCACCGAAGGCGAACACCTGCACAGCACCGACCCGCGCTACGTCGGCCAGTTCGAGCAGCTTTGCTACCGCCTCGGCATCGGCGCCGCCGCCGAGCGCGTCAACTGGGAGTGACGCCGCCGTCCGAAACCGACACAACGAAACGCACGACGAGCCGGCGGAGTTTCCGCCGGCTCGTGTCGTTTACCGGGGCGTTGGCGAATCCGCGCCTCATCCGACGGAGGTCGGCATCTCGTTTGCTCGTCTTGAGGAAGAACTTGACCTTACCCTTTGGCGAGGACGCTATGGCCGGCAAACAATCCCCGACGGACGGTTCCCCGCAGGTCTCGCGGCAACAGTTAGTCGAGCTGCTGAATGAGGATCTGGCGCGCGAGTACCAGGCGATCATCGCCTACGTGGTGTACTCGCAGGTCCTCAAGGGGGCGGCGTACATGAACATCGCCCAGGAGCTGGAAAAGCACGCGGCCGAGGAACTGCAGCACGCCCTCATCATCTCCAACCAGATCGACTACCTCGGCGGCCAGCCGGGGGTCACGCCCAAGCCGGTGAAGACGTCCGACAAGGCCGAGGACATGCTTCGCTTCGACCTCGAGAACGAGAACGAGACCATCCGCAACTACCGCGAGCGCGTCCGCCAGTGCGAGGCCCTGGGCGAGTACGCCATCGCCGAACACATCCGCGAAATCCTCATGCAGGAGCAGGAGCACCAGATCGACCTGGCGACCGCCCTGGGCGAGGACGTGCCCGACGTCACGAAACCCTCGGAACGGGCGTAAACCCAAGGCGGCGCGCGGGATGTGCGCCGGGCGATTCGCACCCTTGAGAAGCTACTTACGCGGCTGCCCGGACGCCGTCGCTCACCAGCCGAGGCGGGAGCGCAGCCACCCGGCGGGCGCCAGACTTGCGGGGGCGTCCGCGCAGGCGGGCTCGCAGTCGCCGCCGCGGCGCGAGAGCAGCGGCTTGCGGTTCCGCGCCCAGTCGAGAGCGCCCTTCATCATGCCGCAGGAGCGGCAGGCCGGTTCGGCCGGCGGAGCGGCGCACGACGGGCATTCCCCGGCGAGCGGCTGGCAGCGGTCGAGGAAGAACACGTAGGGGGAAGGAGTGCAATTGCAGTTCGGCCCCGGCAGGCAGCAGCCGCGGCCCGACGGCGAGCAGTAGAACAGCCAGTCGCGCAGTTTCTCGCAAGTGCCGCGGCACTTGTCGCCCTTGCCGCAGGACGAGGGGGCGCAATTAGCGGCACACGGAGCGGGCGCCTTGCCCTCGGCGCACGGGGCACCGACGTCGGTCGTGAGCGTCCCCGATACGGGAGTCGGCGCGACGTCGCCCGCGCGGAGGGACGCCGCACCCAGCGCGAACACCGTCGCCGCCAGCCAGATTCGCATCGTCTTCATGACAGCTCGCTCCTCCGCGCGGGTGGTCGCCCCGGCACGCGCCTACGTTTGGTCCTTCGTCAAGCGCCTCCCTTCTCTTATCGGCAAGAGCCCGCGGCCGCGCTTCCTCCAGATTGGCGAAATCGGTAGAAGACGGGCAGGCGTCGCCGGTCACGACAGGGTCCGCCCCGTCAGGCGCTCGAACGCCTCCAGGTACTTCGCCCGCGTCCGGGAAACCACGTCGGCGGGCAATTCCGGCGGCGGGCTGTTCTTGTCCCAACCGCTCGTCTCCAGCCAGTCGCGCACGAACTGCTTGTCGAACGACGGCGGACTGACGCCCACGCGGTAACCGTCCGCCGGCCAGAAGCGCGAGCTGTCCGGCGTCAGCACCTCGTCGATCAGGATCAGCGACCCGTCCGGCAGACGGCCCCACTCGAACTTCGTGTCGGCGAGAATGACGCCGCGCCCGAGGGCGTAATCCGCGGCGCGGCGGTAGACGTCGAGGCTGCGCCGGCGCAGCTCCTCGGCGACGTCGGCGCCGGCCATCTCCGCCATGCGCCCGAAGGAGATGTTCACGTCGTGCCCGACCTCCTCCTTCGTCGCTGGGGTGAAGATGGGTTCGGGCAGCCGCTCACTCTGGCGCAATCCGGGCGGCAGCGGGACGCCGCAGACGGCGCCGCCGGCGACGTACTCCTTCCAGCCCGAGCCGGCGAGGTAGCCGCGCACGACGCACTCGACGGGGACGACCGACGCCTTGCGCGCGAGGACGGTTCGCCCCGCGAGGATCTCGGCTCGGGCGGCGAAGGCGGGACCCATCGCGGCGAGGTCGGAACTGAGGACGTGGTTCGGCACGCCGAGGAAGTCGAACCAGAAGAGCGACAGGGCGGTGAGGACGCGGCCCTTGTCGGGGATGGGCGTGGGCAGCACCCAGTCGAAGGCGCTGACGCGGTCGGTGGCGACGATGGCGAGGCGGTCGCCGAGGTCGTAGACGTCGCGGACCTTGCCGCGCCGGCACGGGTAACCGGGGACGTCACTCTTGAGCAGCGGCGGCATGGCGGTTCCTCACGGTCTTCTACTGAGTCTCGCCTGGAGAAGGCGACACGTTCTCGTTCCCAAGCTTTGCTTGGGAACGAGGGACGAAAACGCGCGGCCCGTCCCACATTTCTCCGGACTCCTCGCGCAACCGCTTGAGGACAAGGGACTTGGATCGCGGTCGCCGAGCCGTGCTTTCGGTTGTTATACCACGCGGGACCCGGAGGCGTCCGCCTTGTTCCCCGATGAACGCCAAGGTATGATAGCACCATGAGTACGACATCGACAGAAGCCCGGCCTCACGTCAGTACCGAGTACATCGAAATCACGCCCGGCGTGTGTGGCGGCAAGCCGCGCATCGCGGGACATCGGATCAAGGTGCAGCACGTTGCCGTCTGGCACGAGCGCCTGGGAATGACCCCCCGGCAAATCGTCGCCGACTACCCGACTCTCACGCTGGCGGAAGTCCACGCGGCGCTGGCGTATTACCACGACCACCGCGAGCGGATCGAGGCCGACATCCGCGAAGGCGAGGAGTTCGCAGACACGCTGCGTGCCGGGGCGCCCTCCGTCTTCGAGAAGCTGGGACACCGCCATGGCGCGGACGATTCGCTTCCCCCTGGATGAGCATTGCCCCACCGCCCTGGCCGAGGGACTCCGCCGCCTGGGGATCGATGCCACCATGACGGCCGAAGTCGGGCTCCCGGGCGCCGGCGACGAGGAGCAGGCCGCATGGGCTCTGTCCCAGGGCCGGGTCCTCTTCACGCGGGACGACGATTTCTTGCGCCTGCACGCCGCCGGCACTCCCCACGCCGGACTCGTCTATTGCCACCAGCAGTCCTTGAGCCTGGGCAGCATCCTCCGCGGACTCGTGTTGGTGTGGGAAGTGTACTCGCCCGAGGAGATGCGCAACCGCGTCGAGTACCTCTGACGATTCCACCGCTCTCGAAGATCCGTCATCGCTCACTCTTGCAGGGTGACCGTGAGTTCCGCGGGCGTGTTCGAGAAAGCGTAAGCGCGCATCTGTTTTCCCTTGACCGATCCATACATGAATAACCTGAGGTTCTCGGGCAACCCTTGACCTGCCCGAACCGAGGTCGCTCTCCAGCTGATGTTGCCCAGCGGGTCGATGTTTCCCTGGATCTTCATGCCGTGCGTCTCGTTCCGGATCCAGAATTCCCCCTCAAAGGTCGTCCCTTGACGCTTGTGAATCTTGATCGTCGCCTCGTCCCCCGGAAGAACAAGGTTTTGTCGGAGTTTTCCCTTCCAGATCGTCCCTTCCTTGACTGAATCGTTGACAACCGTTGCTCCCCGCTCCGCCGCGAACTCCAAACTGCGTACCCCGTCCACGAGGACGCGGCCGCTCGCGTCGGTGACCTTGGGGTTGCAGAACCGTGTTGCCGTGTTGCCCAGCCAGAGTCCGACGGCACCCTTTGGGTGACGGCCGTCGGAAACATCGAAAACCTTCTCGGTATCCAGGAAACATTGAATGTGCTCGCCCCGCACCTTGACGCCGATCTCGTGCCACGCATCATCGAGAACCCATCCCTTGCTTTCGAGAGGCCTGCGCGAGCCTTGATCGCATGTGGATAGTGTCCGCCCTCCTTCTCCCGTATCTAATTTGAAATACCAGAAGTTCAGCATATTCTCATATCGGAACCCCACGACGCATAGCTGTGTACCCCCGTCGATCCGTTGCGCCTGAACTGTCACATCATAGTCCGTCCAGGAGGCGTCGCCGAAGAGGAGTAACGCAACACGAATCGTGTTCGCACCATCCTGAATCAACTCGTCCCCCTCCACATGCCATCTGCCGCTACCGTGGGTGTACGCGGGGACTTTCCCCGAGACCGCCAGCGGCCTTTTCCCTTCCCCATCTCCCGGCGGGGGCACAGCCTGGGCCAGCGTGGCCGTCAAGATGCGGCGCTTCCCGTCCTCGATCTCGACCTTCTCCTCGCTGAGAATCGTGATGCCGTCCTTATTCTTGACCTCCACCTTGTGCGTGCCCGGCTTGACGCGAAGCTCGGCCTTCTTGCCGCCATCGGCCCACGCCACGATGACCTTTTCGCCGTCCATGAACACCACCGCGTCGGGCTCGCTGACCTCGACGACGAGGTTGGTCCCGTCCTTGTTCTTCAGGTGGATCACGACCCCGAGGATGACCAGGCCCAGCAGCACCGCCACGCCGACACCGACCCCGATCGGCCACCAGTTCCTCGCCGCCGCTTTCGCGGCCGAAGGACGGGGCGTTCGGTGGGTCGCTTGCTTGAGCCCCTTGGTGACGACCGAACTCCGCTCCACCTGCGTCTCCTGACGAGCCGACGCCGCGGGCCTCACGGACGACGACTCGGCCTCCGCCGGCTTCGCCCCCGACCTGCCGAACGGGGCCAGCGCCGCCGCCACCTCCTTCGGCTCCTGGTAGCGATCCGCCGGCGCCTTCGCCAGCATCTTCGCCACCACGTCCGACAACTCTCTCGGGACGTCGGGGCGTACCTCGTGCAAAGGCGGCGCCTCCTTCTCGATGTGGGCCAGCACCAGCTTCACCAGGGTGTCTTCCTTGAACGGCGGACGGCCCGCGAGAAGCATGTACAGCGTGCAGCCCAGGCTGTAGATGTCGGCCCGGATGTCCGCCGTCCGCGCGTCGGTCGCCTGCTCCGGCGCCACGTAGTCCGGCGTCCCCATGAAGGCGTCCGCCTGCGTCCTGAAGGCATCCGCCTTCGACTG
>JBBROG010000060.1:0-34970 GCA_038229635.1 Gemmatales bacterium | reverse complement strand
CTCCTTCAGGAGTTTGGCCAGCGTCTGCCCCTTCACCAGCTTCATCGTGAAGTACGGCCGCTTGTCGCCGAACTGCCCCATGTCGTAGACGGGGACGATGCCGGGGTGCTGCAGCTGCCCGGCGATCTGCGCCTCCTCGACGAAGCGCTGCACCAACTCGGTGCGGCCCCGGTGCGTCTCCAGCAGCACCTTGACGGCGATGTCGCGGCCCAGGTCGGTGTCGCGGCCCTTCAGCACGGCGCCCATGCCGCCGCGCGCGATCTCGCCCACCATCCGGTAGCGCTCCGGCAATTCCGCCGGCCCGGCCTTCGCCGACGCCTCGGGCCGCTCGACGTCGGGGTCCGTGCCGCCCTCCAATTCGCGCAGCCGCACGCCCGGCAGGCCGGCCCCCAGCGCCCGCACGACGCTGTCCGAGGCCGGCAGCGGCGGGCCGGAGTCGGGCGGCGTCGTGTCAACGCCCCCTTCGTCGAGGGCGGGCCGGTCGAGGAAGCTGCCGGCCTCGGCGTGGGCCGCGAGCAGGGCCTCCGCCTGTCGGCGCAGCTCGCTGTCGGCGCCGCACGCCTGTTCGAGGTACGCCTGCCGCTGCGTCGGCGGCAGTTCCAGGGCGCTGGCGAAGATCTCGTTGGCACGGGGGTTCCAGACGGCCATGACGGCACCTCACCTTGGGTCAGGGATTCCGCATCACTCCCCAATGCGTAAAACACCTCCGGGTTGCACCGAAAGAAATCGGGAATTCCGAAAATCGTCAGCCGCGTAGAACATACTCGCCCGCGCGGCGGCTCGCAATGACGTGCCAACCGATCATGCGGTCAGTGGTCAGTAAAATGCTCCGGACGTCTACTGACCACTGACTACGGACCACTGCTACCAGACCACTGCTCATGACACCCGACCTCCGACCGCACGTCCGCGCGATGGCCGGCTACGCCCCCGGCGAGCAGCCGCGCGACGGCGCCTTCGTCAAGCTCAACACCAACGAGAACCCCTACCCGCCGTCGCCGCGCGTCTTCGAGGCGATCCGCGAGGCCCTCACCGGCGACCGCCTGCGCAAGTACCCCGACCCGATGGGCACGGCCTTCCGCCGGACGGCCGGGCGCGTCCTCGGCGTCGACCCCGACGGCGTCCTCATCGGCAACGGCTCCGACGACATCCTGACGGTCGTCACCCGCGCCTTCGTCCCCGAGGGCGGCCTTGTCGTGTCGCCGACGCCGAGCTACCTGCTGTACGGCACGCTCGCCGCCATCCAGGGGGCGCGCTTCCGCACGGTGCCGTACACGCCGGACTGGCGGCTGCCGTCGCCGTGGCCGGCGCCCGGCGCCCACCTGACCTTCCTGGCCAACCCGAACTCGCCCTCGGGGACGGCGCTCTCCCTCGCGGAGTTGGAGCGCTTCGCCGACGAGGTCGGCGGGCCGCTCCTCCTCGACGAGGCATATGTCGACTTCGCGGAGGGCAACGGGCTGTCACTGGCGAGCCGGCGCGACGTGATCGTCCTGCGGACGATGAGCAAGTCGTACTCCCTGGCCGGCATGCGCTTCGGCTTCGCGGTCGCCGCCCCGGCGCTGGTGCGCGAGCTGGTCAAGGTGAAGGATTCCTACAACTGCGACGTGCTGAGCCTGGCGGCGGCGGCGGCGGCACTGGAGGATCAGGACTACGCCCGCGCCACGCGCGCCAAGATCCTCGCCACGCGCGGGCGCCTCGAAGTGGCGCTGGCCGGCCTCGACTTCGACGTCACGCCGAGCCAGGCGAACTTCGTCTGGTGCCGCCGAAGCGACCGGCCCGTGAAGCCGATCTACGAGGAACTGAAGAAGCGGATGATTCTGGTGCGCTACATGCTTTACGCGGGGTACGGCGACGGGCTGCGCGTCTCGGTCGGGACGGACGAAGAGGTCGACCGGCTGCTGGAAGAGTTGCGCGGGATCATTCAATAGGAGGATGTCAGATGGGCACTGAGCCCGAGTTGGTTTCCTTGGTCCTGTGCGACCGGATCGAGATGAACCCGGCGGCACGGCAGTATTCTCTCGTCGGGCTGTTCCACAGTCGTCGCTTCGCGTCGTTCCCGTCTCCTGTGCAGGAGTTTAGCGCTTACGCGGCGCTGCACGGCGGGGTAGGAGAGGGTAGAATCACACTGGTGATTGCCCACGCGGCGACGGAAGAGGAGGTCTATCGCTTCCAGCGCTGGACCGCCTTCCCTGGGCGCGGCCTCATCTCGACGTTCGAGGCTCCCGTGCGGAAGTGCGTGTTCCCCGAACCCGGCAGGTATTTCGTCACGCTGCGATTCGAGGACATGATCCTCACTCATCGCCCCCTGGACATATTTCAGGAGTGACTCGGCCATGAGCCCGACAGAAACCAACGGTGTCCCGAAGAAAGCGCCGCCTCCTCTGCTCCTTCCCGACGGGAGTTACCGTCTGCGGTGGAACGACCACGACGAGGAGGCCGTCGAAGACACGACGATCCGCCCCGACAGGGACATGGCGTACCCGCCGAAGACGGACGCCGTCCCCGAGACGCGCGACAAGGAGTTGCTCGCCCTCATCAACGCGATGAGCGCCTACAAACGTGCCCGCGCAATGGACTACCTCCTCTGGCATGACGTCCTGAACGTCCTCCACGACCTCGGCTACCGCAAGACGGCCGCGCCGGCTTCCGACGGACCGACATAAGCCACAAGACCCACTCATGCCGCGCACCGCTCGCGTCCGCCGCGAAACCGGCCGCGCCGCTGGTGCGCGAACTGGTCAAGGTGAAGGACTCCTACTGCGCGTCTCGGTCGGGACGGACGAAGAGGTCGACCGGCTGTTGGAAGAACTGCGCGGGATCGTCTGAGAAAAAGCAAGGAGAGCCTCATGTTCACGCTGCCCGACCTCGTCTCCCTGACGCTGTGCAACCGGATCGAGGTGAATCCGGCGACCGGCGAATACTCGCTGGTCGGCCTGTTTCACAGCCGCCGGTTCGCGTCATTCCCATCGCCCGTACAGAAGCTCGCCGTTTACCTAGCGCTGCACGGCGGCACGGGGGAGGGTAGAATGAAATTGGTCATCGCGCGAGCGGAGACGGAAGCGCCGGTTTATACCCACGAGATATGGAGAGCCTTCCCCGGAGCCGACCTGATCTCCATCTTCGAGTTGACCGTCCAAAGGTGCGTATTCCCGGTGGCCGGTCGGTATCTCATCACGCTCTGGTTCGAGGACGCGATCCTCGCCCAGCGCGTCCTAGACGTCTTTCAGAAGTAGATCCTCCCATGAATCAGGCAGAAACCAATGGCGTTCCGAGGAAATCCCCTCCCCCGATCATACTCCCCGATGGGAGTTACCTCTATCGGTGGAGTGACGACGACGAGGATGCCGTCGTCGACACGACGATTCGCCCCGACAGGGACATGGCGTACCCGCCGAAGTCGGACGCCGTCCCCGAGACGCGCGACAAGGAGTTGCTCGCCCTCATCAACGCGATGAGCGCCTACAAACGTGCCCACGCGATGGCCTACCTCCTCTGGCATGACGTCCTGAACGTCCTCCACGACCTCGGCTACCGCAAGACGGCCGTGTCCGCTAACGACCCGGAGGAATCTGCCCATGCTCAAGGCACCCAGGCCACCGGATGAGAGTGGCTTCGTCACGACCTTACGGCGCGTCGTTTCCGAAGAGGGCGACGGCGACACCCTCGTCGACACGGCCGTTCGCCCGTCGGAACGTGCGTTTCCCCCGAGGTCCGACGTCCTCGCCGAGAACCCGCCCGACGAACTGAGGACCGTCGTCGACGCCATGAACGCTTTCAAACGGTCCCGTAGGCTGGCGTGCCTCACCTGGGAGGAAGTCCTTGGCGTCTTTCACGACCTCGGCTACCGCAAGACGGCCGCGCCGGCTTCCGACGGACCGACATAAGCCACGAGACCCTTTCATGCCGCGCACCGCTCGCGTCCGCCGCGAAACCGGCGAGACTCGCATCGACCTCGCGCTCGACCTCGACGGCGCCGGCCGCGCCGACGTGGCCACCGGCGTCGGCTTCTTCGACCACATGCTGACGCTGCTCGCCAAGCATTCGCTCGTCGACCTGACCGTCAAGGCCGAAGGCGATCTGCACGTCGACGCCCATCACACCGTCGAGGACGTCGGCATCTGCTTCGGCCAGGGGCTGGCGCAGGCGTTAGGTAACAAGGCCGGCATCCGCCGCTACGGGAGCATGACGCTGCCGATGGACGAGACGCTCGTCACCGTTGCGCTCGACCTGAGCGGCAGGCCGTTCCTCGTCTGGAACGCCGACGTGCCTCCGGAGACGCTGGGCGTCTTCAATTCGCAACTCGCGGAGGAGTTCTGGCGCGGCGCGTCGTCGAGCGGGGCGTTCAACCTGCATGTCGTCCTGCACCACGGGCGCAACACGCATCACATCATCGAGGCCATTTTCAAGGCGGCGGCGCGAGCCCTGCGCCAGGCCGTCGAGGCCGACCCGCGCGTGACGGGGGTGCCGTCCACGAAAGGCGTCCTGTAACGCGAGAGGGGAAGCCATGTCCGGCTTGCAAGTGACTCAGATCGACCACGTCTCCGTCGTCGTCACCGACGTCGAGCGGAGCCGACGCTTCTACGGCGGCGTCCTGGGACTCAGGGAGATCGCCAAGCCGAAGACGTTCGACTTCGTCGTCGTTTGGTACGACCTGGGGAACCAACACCTGCATTTGCTGCTCAAGGACCGGCCCGACACGGTGAGCCCGAGACACTTCGCCTTGCGCGTGAAGGACGCGGCCGCCGCCCGCGCCCATTTCCGAGAGTACGGCGTCCCGACGCAGGAGACGACGCCCATCCCGAGGGCGGACCGCTTCTTCGTCGCGGACCCCGACGGCAACCGGATCGAAATCCTTCAGTGGCTCGACCCCTACGACCCGGCGGTGAGCGGGGCGGCGGAGTTGGACCGCGGACCCGGCGCTAGAAGTTGAACTCGCCGCGGAGGAAGAGGCCCTGGTCGCTCAACTCGGCGTGCGACGCCTCCGTGCCGCCGAGGAGCCACCAGTATTCGTACTGGTAGCCGAAGCTGAAGCGGGTGCCGTTCCAGCCGGGCGGCGTCCAGCCGAGGCCGATCTGGACGTTGAGCGTCGGCAAGGCGTGCGTGTGGCGAATCGTCCGGGCGCTGCCGTACAGAGTGCCGTCGCCGAGGTTGAACGTCTCCTCGAACCCCTGACGCACCTGGCCGATCGGCAGCGCTCCTTCGGTGCGCAGGAACAGCGACAGGCCGGGAATGGCGAAGTTGCGCCCCAGGTCGAGGCCGACGTGCGGGCCGGCGCCGAAGAAGCGGTCGCTCACCCGCTGCCCCACGAACAAGCCCTGGCCGCGCGAGTCGTAGAAGGTGTTCGCCAGGCGCACGCCGACGCGCCATTTCATGTCCCAGTGCGGCGCCGGCGCCCACTCGCGGCTGGCGTAGTCGAGGTCGAGGACGTTCACGTCGAGGCGACTCTTGACTGCCCCTTCGCCGAACACGTCGAAGTCCGAAACCACGCCGTGCCCTTGCGTCGTCAGGAAGCGGTACGAGAACAGGAACTCGCCGAGCCCTTCCGGCAGGCGGTACCCGGCCTCGAAGCGCGGCGCCAACGTCCAGTCAAGGTCGGCGCCCGGAACCGCGACCGTGTCCGCGCGGTTGCCGGGGAAGGGGACCGACGCCGTCAGCCGGTTCTTGACGTGCGCCGACACCAGGCCGACTTCCACGGCGGCGAACCAGCCGGGAGGGCCGGAAGGGCCGTCGAGCAAAGGGTCATAAGCCGGCGCGACGTAGCGGGCGTCCGGCGCCGCCCAGGACAGCGGCGGCGGCGGCGTCAGCGCGGGCGGTGGCAGGGGCGGCGGCGGTGGGAGCGTGGGCACGCCGAGGACGACCGGCGCCGGGGCGGGCGGAAGAGATTCCTGGGCGTTCCCGCGCCCGGCGGCCAGACAGGTCGTCAGCGCCGCGCAGGTCAGCGCCCACGATCCACGGATCCCGCGTGGCATGGCTTTCTCTCCTCGCTGCCTCGGAGGTCACGAACGACCGCTCATAGCCGTGACGACGCCCGGAATCAAGGGCGTCTGCGCGGGCGCGGGGGCTCGCCGAAAATTTGACCTATACTTTCGGTGTGACCCCCACCCCGCGCGGGCGCTCTGGCGACGCCCGCTGATTCGAGCCCCTTATGCTACCGCACGACCCAACCGACCTTGCCCGGATTGTGTTCGAGGAGAGCGGCGAGGCCGCGCGCGCCGGCGAATCCTGGTATCGCTGCCTGATCGACAACCTCGAACAGCACATCTTCCTCAAGGACGCCGACGGCCGCTTTCTCGCCGCCAACCCGCCGTTCTACCGCGGCCTCGGCTGCGCGCGGGAGGAAGAGCTCCTCGGCAAGACCGACGAGGATTTCTTCCCCCCCGACCTCGCCGCCAAGTACCGCGCCGACGACCGTAAGGTCCTCGACGAGGGGAAGCGCCTCGAAGTCGAGGAGAAGAACCTGACGCCGGGCGGCATGCGCACCGTCCGCGTCGTGAAGACGCCGCTGCGGGACGGGGACGGCCGCCTGGTCGGCGTGCTCGGCATCTTCTGGGACGTGACGGAGCAGCGCGCCGCGGAAGGGCAGATGCGCCAGGCGCAGAAGATGGAAGCCGTCGGCCAACTCGCCGGCGGCATCGCCCACGACTTCAACAACCTGCTCACGGCCATCCTCGGCAACCTGGCCCTCATCCTCGACGACCTGGCGGCGGACGACCCGCATCGGGTGCTATTGGCGACGGCCGAGAAAGCGGCGCAGCGCGCCGCCAACCTGACCGGCCAGCTCCTGGGCTTCTCGCGGCGCACCGTGCTGCGGACCGAGGCGCTTCGCCTCAACGCCGCGGTCGACGAAATCCTCGGCCTCCTGCGGCGGACGATCGACCCGCGCGTGACGCTGGAGGAGCGGCGGGCGCCGGACCTGTGGACGGTGCGGGCCGACCCGGGCCAGATGAATCAGGTGCTGATGAACCTGTGCCTGAACGCCCGCGACGCCATGCCGGACGGCGGGCGGCTGCTGCTGGAGACGGAGAACGTCACGCTGAGCCCGGACTACGCGCGGCTCCATCTGGAAGGGCGGGCGGGGGAATTCGTGCGCCTGCGCGTGAGCGACACGGGGCACGGCATCGCCCCGGAGGTGAGGGCGCGCGTCTTCGAGCCGTTCTTCACGACGAAGGGGCCGGGGAAAGGCACGGGGCTGGGACTGGCGATGGTCTTCGGCATCATCAAGCAGCACCGGGGCTGGGTCGACTGCTACAGCGAGGTGGGCCACGGGACGCGCTTCGACATCTACCTGCCGCGCGCGCCCGCCGGCGAAGAGGCCGCCCCGGCGCTCCGGGCCGGCCCGCCGGGGCGCGGCCACGAGACGATCCTCCTCGCCGACGACGAGCCGATGATCCTCGGCCTGGGCAAGACGATCTTGCAGCACCACGGCTATCAGGTCTTGCTGGCCGAGGACGGCGAAGAAGCGGTGCGCGTGTTCGAGGAGCGCCGCGCCGACATCGGCCTGGTGGTCCTCGACCTGACGATGCCGCGCCTGTCGGGGCGCGACGCCTTTCGGCGGATGATGCAGATCGACCCCGGCGTGCGCGTGGTGTTCGCCAGCGGTTACTCGGCGGAAGTGCTGGGCGACGGCGAGCGGGCACAAGCGTGCGGCTTCGTCGGCAAGCCTTACCGGCCGGACGACCTGGCCCGGACGGTGCGGGCAGCGCTGGACCGCGCCACGGGCTGAGGCAGGCGCCGACGTCAGCCGGCGGCGCCGCCGCCCGGCGGCTCGCCCTGCTGCGGTTGCTGCGGCGGGGGTCCGGCCTCGGCGAGGGGCGCGACGAGGTTGAGGAGCGTGCCGAGCTGGCCCAGGCGCATGCCGTAGCGGTCGAGAAATTCTTGCAGCGCGAAGTCATTTTCGAGCGGGTCGTCGTCGTTCGCGGCCAGGTGTTCGGTCAACTCGGTGATGAGGCGGCCGAGCGTCTGTTCCAGGATCGGCAGCACCGTGCGACACCCCTGCGACAGGTCGGGAAACTGCTCCTGCCAGCGGCCGAGGAAGGCGCGCCAGCGGGCGCCTGAGTCGTGGGCGGCGGCTATGGCTCGCAGGCTTTGCAGCTGCTCGCGCTGGACGTCGAGCGTCTGGCGCAGGAGGTCGATCACCTCGGCCGAGACGCTGCCGGGCGGGGGCTTCGGGGCCGAGGGGGCGGTGCTTTCGATCGAGAAGTTGAACATGGAGTCGACCCAACACCGACGCGGATCAAGGGAGCCGAGGCAAGTGTAAGTGATTGTAGCAGCCGCGCCGCGCCCGCGAAAGGCGCGAGTGCGCGGAAAGCCCCGTGAACGGGGCGGAAAGGCGACGTCCCCGGAAACGATTCGCGCCCCCCGAATTCTCAGGAGCCTTAGCCCGTCGTCCCCGGGTCGTCGAACAGGCTCTTCTGCTCCTCGCGCTCGCGGCGCCGGCGGCGCCCCGGAGCCGTCGGCCGCTCCTTCGTCGACACCGGGTGCGACTCCAGCTCGGCCAGCACTTCCTTCGCCCGGCCCAGCACCTCCTCGGGCACGCCGGCCAGGCGCGCGACGTGGATGCCGTAGCTCTTGTCCGCACTGCCCGGCGCAATCTTGTGCAGGAACACGATCTCGTCCTGCCACTCGCGCACCACGACGTTGTAGTTCCTCAATCCCGGCAGCTTGTCGCCGAGCTGCGCCAACTCGTGGTAGTGCGTCGCGAACAGCGCTCGGCAGCCGACGCGGTCGTGCAAATACTCCGTGATCGCCCACGCCAGGGAGACGCCGTCGTAGGTGCTCGTGCCGCGGCCGATCTCGTCCAGCACCACCAGGCTGCGCGGCGTCGCGTTATTGAGGATGTTCGCGGCCTCCGTCATCTCCACCATGAACGTGCTCTGCCCGCCCGCCAGGTTGTCGCTGGAGCCGACGCGCGTGAAGATGCGGTCGGTGACGCCGACCTTCGCCGACTTCGCCGGCACCAGGCTACCCATGTGCGCCAGCAGCGTCAGTAGCGCCGCCTGCCGCAGGAACGTGCTTTTGCCGCTCATGTTCGGCCCGGTCACCAGCCAGAAGCAGCCGCCGTGCGGGCCGAGGACGACGTCGTTGGGCACGAACGTCCCCGGCGACAGCGACTGGTCGAGGACCGGATGACGCCCCTCGGAGACCTCCAAAATCGGCTCGGCGCACAGTTCCGGCCGGCAGTAGCCGCGCGACACCGCCACCTCGGCCAGCGACGCCATGACGTCGAGCGTCGCCAGCACCTCCGCCGTCTGCAACAGCCGCTGCGTCTGCTCGGCGACGCGGTCGCGCAGCATCAGGAACAGGTCGTACTCGCGCTGGTAAATCTTCTCCTGCGCCGTCAGCACCTTTTCCTCATACGCCTTCAGGTCCGGCGTGACGTAGCGCTCGGCGTTCTTGAGCGTCTGCTTGCGGTGGTAGTCGTTGGGCACCTTGCCGGAGTGGGTATGAGTGATTTCGATGTAGTAGCCGAAGACCTGGTTGTAGCCGACCTTGAGGCTCGGGATGCCGGTGCGCGTGATCTCCTGCGCCTGGAAGCGGGCGATCCACTCCTTGCCGTCGCGGGTGATGGCGTGCAGCTCGTCCAACTCGGTGTCGTAGCCTTCGCGGATGAGGCCGCCTTCGCGCGGGCTGAGCGGCGGGTCGTCGACGAGGGCGGCGTCGAGCAGCTCGCGCAGGTCGGGGCACAGCTCCAACCGCCCTTCGAGGTCGTTCAGCAGCGGCGAACGCCGGGCCGTCACCCTTGCCTTGACCTTCGGCAGCAGGCGCAAGGTGCGGACGACGCCGGCCAGGTCGCGCGGCGAGGCGCGGCCGGTGCTGACGCGCGAGGTCAAGCGCTGCAAGTCGAACGCCTCGCCGAGCGCCTCGCGCAACTCCGCGCGCAGGTCGTTCTCGTCTTTCAGCTCGCCGACGGCGTCGAGGCGCCCTTCGATGTGGGCTCGGTCGGCGAGCGGGCTGACGACCCACTCCTGCATCAGCCGCGCCCCCATCGGCGTGACGGTGCGGTCGAGCACCGACAGCAGCGAGCCGTCGCGCTCGCCGTCGCGCAGGGTGCGCGTCAGCTCCAGGCTGCGCCGCGTCACCTCGTCGAGGAAGAGAAAGCGGTCCTGACGGTAGGGGCGCAGGCGGCTGAGGTGGGCGAGGTTCGCCCGCAGCGTCTCGCGGACGTAGAGCAGCAGCGCTCCGGCGGCGACGAGACAGACCTGGTCGTCGTCGAAGCCGAAGCCGGCGAGAGTGGTGATGCCGAAATGGCTGTGGAGGGCGGCGCGGGCGGTGGTGGCGTCGAAGTTCCAGCCGGGGCGCGTCGTCACGGTCATCGCCGGGTTGGCTTCGTGGAGGCGGTCGAGGAGGCGCGTCGGGTCGTCCTCGGCGCAGACGCACTCCGACGGCGCCAGGCGGCCGAGTTCGTCGGCGAGGCGCGGCCAGGTGACGTCGGCGGCCTGGAACTGGCCGGTCGACAGTTCGACCCAGGCGAGGCCGACGTCGTTGCCGCGCGCCCAGACGGCGACGAGGTGATTGCTGCGGCGCGGGTCGAGGAAGCTGTCCTCGGTGAGCGTGCCGGGCGTGACGACGCGGGTGACTTCGCGGCGGATGAGGCCCTTGGCCTGGGAGGCGTCCTCGACCTGCTCGCAGATGGCGACGCGGTGGCCGAGGTGAATGAGCTTGGCGAGGTAGCGCTCGACGGCGTGGTGCGGCACGCCGGCCATCGGGATTTCCTTGTCGCGCTTGGTGAGCGTGATGCCGAGGAGGCGCGAGCCGAGTTCGGCGTCCTCCTCGAACAGCTCGTAGAAGTCGCCGTTGCGGAAGAACAGGAGCATCCCCGGGTGGCGCGCCTTCGCCTCCCGGTATTGCTGCATCATGGTGGTCATGTCTTTGGCTCTTAGCTGTTAGCTCTTAGCTGTTAGCCATGCGCTTACCTCGGGTCCGGGCGCCGCGCCGGAGAACTTCGGCCGTCGCGAATGGCTAACGGCTAACAGCTAAGAGCTAAGAGCTACTTCTTGCCGTTGCGCAACGCCTTCCACATGCGGACGGAGTTGCCGCGGGGGCTGTAGGCGACTTCGGTCATGTAGTAGCGCATGAGCATGAGGCCGCGGCCGCAGGGGCGCTCGATGTTCTCGACGGCGGTGGGGTCGGGGACGTCGGCGGGGTCGAAGCCGGGGCCTTCGTCGCTGATGTGAATCTCGAAGCGTTCGGCGTGGACGACGTAGGAAATGGCGACTTTCTTGGCCCGGTCCATCTGGTTGCCGTGCTTGATGGCGTTGACCAGGGCCTCTTCGAGGGCGAGGCGGATGCCGAAGATCTCCTTTTCGGTGAGGCCGTGGGCGAGGAGCAGGCGCTCGATTTCTTCCTGGACGCGCCGCGCCTCGACGGTGTCGCTCGGGATGACGACTTCCGTCGGAAGGCCGTTGTCGAGGTCGCGGGGAAGGTTCATGGCCGAGTACGAGTTTGAGGGCACGGGGAGAGACCTCCTGACCGCGCGGCAGCTTCCGGGCTGCCTCCTGACCGAGCCCCGGCGCACCCGCGCCGGGCCGTGTACCGGGCGAGCGTCCCGTCCCCGCCGGAGGACGACGAGACGCCGCGGGTGGTGAACGGAAGTCGGGGCCGCTTCCTTCCTTGGCCGGCACCACCGTCAGGGGTACGAAGCCCGGCGGAGAAGCCGGACTCGTTCGGCGGGCGCGACCCGCCTTGACCGCGAGCGCGGCGGCGCGGGACGAGTCCGCGCCGCGGGTGGCCTAGAACGCTTGAAGCGCCGCCTGTTCTTCCTTCTGAATGTTGAAGAATTTGTCCAGGCGCGTGATCTCGAAGACTTCGTGAATCTCGGCGTCGATGTTGCAGAGGATGAGCCGTCCGCCGACGGCCTGGAGCTTCTTGTGCAGGGCAATGAGCTTGCCGAGGGCGGCGCTGGAAAGGAACTCGACGTTGCCGAAGTTCAAGAGAATCTTCTTGCGGCCGACCTCGTCCACAAGGCTGAAAAGCTGCTCGCCAATGACCTGAATGTTCTGCTCGTCGAGGATGCGGCGATCGACGAAATTGACCACCGTCACGTCGCCGATGTCTTCGACTTCGAGGCGGCGCCGGCGCGGCGGCTGGGACATAGGCTAAACTCCTTCTCGAAGGGTGAAGCCGCTGAGAGTGTCGGCTCCGGCGGGCGGACGGCCGGGCCGTAGCGAGGGCAATTTCTCAATGTTAGAGGCTTCGATACGGTTGTCAAGCAATTTCCGGGGCGATTGAGACGGCGGGTGGGTGCGCGGATTCGGGTCGTTGGGTTATTAGCCCCGTTGACGGCGGGCCGGCGGACTCCTGTTTCCCCGGCCCGAAGATCGCCCCGTACACTAACGCTTGCCGCGCCCGACGCCCCCCGAATCCGCGGAGCCGACGCCATGCCGCCCCCCGACTTCACTCCCGCCGTCGAACGCGCCCTCGAGGCCGCCCAGGGCTGGGCGCGGCGCCAGGGCGCCGACGACGTGCGGCCGCTGCACCTCCTGCGGGGGTTGCTCGACGAGGAGGAAGGCCGCGCCGCCGCGCTGTTGCGCGCCGCCGGGCTCGACCCGGCGGCGGCGCGGGCGGCGCTCGACGGCGGGACGTCCGACGGCGTCGCGCCGCACGCGGAAGCGCCGCTGCCGCTGCACGCCAGCACCCAGGGCGTCTTCCGGGCGGCGCGGCGGTTGGCCGAAGATTTGTTGGAGACGGGCGTCGCCAGCGAGGCGCTGCTGCTCACGTTGCTCCGGCGCGACGAGGCGGCGCGGGGGACGCTGGAAGCGCTCGGCTTCGCCCTCGCGCGCCTGGAGGACGCGGTGGTGCCGGCGCCGAAGCCGCCGCTGGCGCTCGACGACCCGCTCGACCTGGGGGGGGCCGCGCCCGCCGCCGGCGATTTCGCAGCCGCGCGGCCAGACGCGGGCGGTAAGCCGCCAGCGGCGGATCTCGACACCGCGCGCATCCTCGACGCCGCCGCCAACCGGGCGCGCGAGGCGCTGCGCGTCGCCGAGGACTACTGCCGCTTCGCCCTCGACGACGCCCTCCTCACCGGGGAACTGAAGCGGCTGCGCCACGACCTGGCGGCGGCGCTGGAGGTGCTGCCGCCGCTGTCGCTCCTGGCGGCGCGCGAGACGCTGCGCGACGTCGGCGTTTCCCTCTCGACGGCGCGGGAGGAAGAGCGCCGCTCGCCGCGCGACGTGGCCTTCGTCAATCTGAAACGTCTGCAAGAGGCGCTGCGCAGCCTGGAGGAGTACGGCAAGGTCGTGAGCCCCGACCTCGGCCGCGCCGCCGAGGCGCTGCGCTACCGGAGCTACACGCTGGAGCGCGTCGTCCTCCTCGGCGCCGCGGCGCGGCAGCGGTTGGCGACGGCTCGGCTGTACGTCCTGGTGACGGCGGCGCTGTGCAAAACCGGAATCGAGCGCGTGGTGAAGGAGGCGGCGGCCGGCGGGGCGAGCGTGTTCCAACTCCGCGAGAAGGGCGTCGACGACCGCGAACTGCTGGGGCGGGCGCGGCAGATGCGCCGCTGGACGCGCGAGGCGGGCGTCCTGTTCGTGATGAACGACCGGCCCGACCTCGCCCGCCTCGCCGAGGCCGACGGCGTCCACCTCGGCCAGGCGGACATGCCGGTGAAGGACGCCCGCCGCGTCCTCGGGCCGGAAGCGCTCGTCGGCGTCAGCACGCACGACCTCGATCAGGTAAAGCGAGCGGTCCTGGACGGGGCGAGCTACCTCGGCGTCGGGCCGACGTTCCCTTCCGACACGAAGGCGTTTCGCGAGCTGGCCGGGCCGGAGTTCGTGCGCCGGGCGGCGGCGGCGACGACGCTGCCGGCGTTCGTCCTCGGCGGCGTCAACCACGAGACGGTCGGTAAAGCGGTCGAGGCCGGGGCGCGGCGCGTGGCCGTCAGTCAGGCGGTCTGCGCGGCGGACGACCCGCGCACGGCGGCGGCGGAACTGCTGCGGGCGCTGCCGTAGGAGCGGCCGTTGGCGGAGTACGTCGTCAACCACTTCCGGCGGCGTGAGGAGAGGGGAGGAGTGGGCCTGGTAGGAGTTGAACCTACTTCCAAGAGTTTATGAGACTCCTGCTCGACCGTTGAGCTTCAGGCCCGATTCCTCCCTCATTGTACCGGCCGCGCGGCGAGCGCCAAGGATTCCGGGGGCGGGCGTCGCGTACGCTGTGGTTCGTTCTTTGAGAAGCCGTCACTTCGCGGCCGTCGCGCCGTTCGCCGGCCAGAGGGCGTCCCAGCCCATCTTGTGAGCCGTCGTCAGGTTGACGCTGCCGTCGGCGTTGTAAACGCCGGTGGCGATGAGGCGCGCCTTCTGCACGGCGTTCAGCGAGGTCGGCATCGTCGCATTCGGCCCCTGCGGCAGGAACTCGCGGTCCTGCGCCTGGATCGGTTGGAAGTCCTTGTAGCCCAGCCGGATGCCGTTCACCGTGTAGAAGAAGTCGAGATCCCGCGAACCGAGCACCACGATGTGATTGAGGTCGATGCTCTCCACGCCGACGTTGGCGATGCCGCCGACCGGCGTCACCTGGATGCTCAGGCCGTTGGGCTCGGTTTCCGAGCGGAAGATTTCCGGTACGTCGAGGATCGCCTTGCCGTTGGTGAAGTGGCCGGTGCCGCGGAAGTAGGTGCCGACCTCCGGCCCCTCCAGCGTCACGTACTTGATGACCTTCGTCGGGTCGGTCGGCGACGGGTCCACGAACGACTTCGTCCCCGTGGCGACCGTGTTCCCGGAGAAGAAGCCGGCCGTCGAGTCGCTGTACCCCAGGGAGCCGAAGGTATTCACCGTGGAACTGTTGCCCGCGGTGTTGATGCCGCGAACGCCTTCAAAGTCGCCGATCCCGATCACGGGAATCCCGCCGGTCCCGGCCCGCCCCAGGACGCCGGCGGAATACCCCGAATATCCGGCCGAGTCGCCGCCTGGCCCGATCCCGAGGACTCCCGCGGAATTGTTGAAGATGCTGGTCGTGCCGCTCAGGTATCCCTGAACGCCATAAATCGTGGTCGCCGGAGAAGAATTCTCCGCATATCCTAGAACGCCGTAGCCGCTGCCCTTGGCGTAGATGCCGGTGCCGCCGTAGGTCTGAATGCCGTAGGAAGCGCCGCCGTTGGCGATGAGGCCGGTCGTGGTGCCGGTGGCGCTGACGCCGACGTCGCCGGTGGCCTGGACGCCGTAGGTCCCGCCGTTGGCCGAGACGCCGGTGCCGCCCGCACCGGCGAGGGCGTAGACGCCGGTGCCGCTCGCGCCGGCGATGCCAGTGACGCCGACGCCGCTGCCCACGGCCTCTCCCCAGACGCCGTTGCCGCCGGTCCCCGACGAGCCGTAGACGGCGATGCCGCTGCCGGCCTGCGAGCCCCAGACGCCGTAGCCGACCGACCCCGTCCCGTTGTTGATGCCGCGCACCGCGGCGGCGCTGTTGCCCGGCGACGTCGAGGTGATGACGCCGGTGACGCCGTTGGCGCGGTTCGTCGTGCTGTCGTTGCTGCCGACGACGACACCGGTGACCGTGCTGTCGGCGGCCCCGCCCGGCACGTTGCCGGTGATGGGGAGGTAGTCGCTGCCGTCGAGCGTGTTGAGGAAGTAGCCGGTGACGTCGATGACGAGATTGCCGCCGCCCGACGAGTAGACGTTGATGTTGCCCGCCGCGTTCACCGGGACGATGGCGCTGGCGGCGATGGTCTGGCCGGCATGGTCGGCGAACACGGTCGCCGTGCCGGTGGGCGCCGGCGACGTCCCCGTGGCGTAGGCGGTGAAGTACTCCGCCTGCGGTGCCCCCACGATGAACAGGATGACCGACACCGCCACGACCTTGCCCGGCAGGTTCGACGTCGGTGCCTGGTCGCCGATGGCGGCGGAGGGAATGGATGGGTCCGCCAGGTTGTACGGCGCCACGTTGATCGTGCGCGTTGAGTTGACGGCGAACGCCGGGCCGCCGTACTGACCCACGACGGTGTTGCGGGTGTCGACGAGGCGCTCGGGGCCGAACGCCTGGAACACCGCCGGCAGACCGCTCTTTAGGGTGACCGACTGCGGGCCAGCGCTCCCCCCTGGCGCGCTCTGACTCAGGCCGAGAGCCTGATGGACGGAGCCGGCGAGCGTTGTTTCCAGCGCGCCCGGCCCGCCGGACGGTAGCGCGGACGAGTTGGCGAAGGTCCCGAGCACGGTCGAGGTTGGCGGCGTCATCGCCGCCTTCTCCGCCGACGCGGCCAGGCTTGCCATCACGTCGTCGAGCGATGTCCCGGCGCTCATGCGGCCGGCCCAGTAGTCGAGGCCGGCGGCGTCGCCGGCGCGGCGCAGGACTTGCTGATAGGCGCCGTCCGCCAGGGCGCGTAGGTGGTCGGCGCCGTTGAAGAGGGCGTCGAGGAAGCCGGAGGCGCCGGGGTGGGATTGGGCGTACTCCGGCGAGGCGGCGACGGCCGCCTCGACCTGTTGAACCGTCTGCCCGCCGTCGAGGGCGCTGGCGAAGAAGGCGCGGCCGCCTTCGTCGGCGGCGCGGTTGAGCAGGCGCTGGTAGACGCCGTCCACCTCGCCGCGGTGGAACTCGGTGCTGTGCGTCAGGGCGGTGGCGACGGCTGTTGTGTCGGCGCCCTGGCCGAGCTGATTCGTCCAGTAATCGAGGCCGCCGGCGTCGGGGAGGCGGTGCAGCAAATCTTGGTAGAGCTGGGTGACGGCGGCCTGGTGCGGGGAGGCCGTCAGGACGACGCGGTCCTCCATCGGCTCCAGAAGGGGGCGACGGGAGGAACGGCGGGTGCGTTTGGTGGCGAGGCGGGGAGAAGAAGACGTCATAGGGAAAGACTCCAAGGTGCCCTTCGCCGCCGAGGCGCGACGCGCGCCCCGGCGGCGGAGGACGGGAAGAGGTCCGTGTCGGGAGGCGACGGCGGTTACGAGGCGCTGGCGGTCGCGTGGTTCGTGGACCAGAGGAGGTCCCAGCCGAGGGCGTGGGCGGTGGTGAGGTTGACGGTGCCGTCGGCGTGGTAGGTGCCGTCGGCGATCAGCGTCTGCTTCTGTGTCTCGGTCAGCCAGGACGGCAGGGTATCCGTCGCCGACTGCGGCACGTAGACGCGGTTGGGCTGGATCGGGTCGTAGCCCTGGTAGCCCTTGCGAATGCCGTTGACAGTGTAGTCGAAGGCGACGTCCTGTGAACCGAGTACGACGACGTGGTTGAGATCCTTACTCTTAATCGAGACGCTCGTGAAGGTCGGCCCTTCCGGAGTGATTTGGACGGTGAGGTCGCCGGGGTCGGTAACGTCGCGGAACGCCTGCGGCACGTCGAGGGTGGCGGTGCCGTTGACGAAGTGGCCGGTGCCGCGGAAGTAGGTGCCGACCTCGTTGCCCTCCAAAGCGACGAAGGCGATCTGCTTCGACGGGTCCGACGGCGACGGGTCCACGAACGACTTCACGCCCGACGCGCCCAGGTTGCCGAGGGCCAAGACGCCGTAGCTGCCCCCGCCGGAAGCCTGTCCGAGAACGCCGAAGCCGGCGCCGGTCGTGACGCCGTAGACGCCGTAGCCGCTGCCGGCCTGCGAGCCCCAGACGCCGATGCCGCCGGCGCCGGCGCCGGCGTTGATGCCGCGCACGGCGGCGGAGGAGCCGCCCGCCGGGTTGGCGGTGATCTCGCCCAGCACGCCGAACACGCCCCCGAAGACGGAGGCGTTGGTCCCGCGGACGCCCGCGGAGCCGGCGACGCCGTTGGCCACGACTTGACCCAGGACGCCGGTGCCGCCCTGGGTGAAGCCGAGGACGCCGGTCACGTTACCATAGGCGCTGACGCCCGTCGTATTGCCGCTCGCCGAGACGCCGGTGTTGGCCGAGAAGGCGCCGCCGATGCTGCTGGCGTCGAAGGCGAACCCCTGCACGGCGGTGCCTCCGGTGCCGGCGTTGAAGGCGCCGCCGATGCCGCCGTTGCCGGCCGTGCCGTAGACGCCGACGCCGCTGCCGGCCTGTGACCCGTAGACGCCGTAGCCGCTGCCGGTGGTGCTGTTGTTGATGCCGCGCACCCCCGCCGAGGTCCCGCCCGGCGCCGTCGAGGAGATGGTGCCGACGATCGCCGTCGCGCTTCCCGCGGTACTACTCGAGGTGCCGCTGACGCCGGTCTCGCCCGAGAAATTGCCGCCGGAGCTGCCGGCGCCGCTGGCGAGCCCGTTCACGCCGGTGCCGCCGGTGCCGGCGGTGAAGAAGCCGCCGGGGCCGGCGCCGGCGGCGCTGCCGTAGACGCCGATGCCGTTGCCGCCGGTGCTGTTGTTGATGCCGCGCACCCCCGCCGAGTAGATGCCCCCCGTGGTCGTCGAGATCGTCCCCGTCACGCCGTTGGCAAAATTAGTCGTGCTGGCGTTGGTGCCGACGACGACGCCGCTGGTGCCCGCCCCGCCCGGCACGCTGCCGGAGATGGGCAAGTTGTCGCTGCCGTCGAGCTGGTCGAGGAAGTAGCCGTTGACGTCGATGATGAGGTTGCCGCCGCCGGACGAGTAGACGTCGATGTTGCCGGAGGCGTTCACCGGCACAAGGGCGCTCGCCGCGATGATCTGGCCCGGCGTGTCCGCGAACACCGACGCCGTGCCGATGGGCGCCGGGACCGTCCCCGTCGCGAAGGCCGTGAAGTATTCCGGCGTCGGCGCCCCGACGATGAACAGGATGACGGACACCGCCACGACCTTATTCGGCAGGTTCGAGGTGGGCGGCTGGTCGCCGATGGCGGCGGAGGGGATCGACGGGTCGGCCAGGTTGTAGGGCGCCACGTTAATGGTCCGCGTCTCGCCCGCCGCGAAGGCCGGCCCGCCGTACTGGCCGGCGGTGGGGTTGCGCGTGTCGACGAGCCGCTCGGGGCCGAACGCCTGGAAGACGGCGGGCAGGCCATTCTTCAGCGTCACCGCCTGCGGGCTGACACCGCGGGGAGCGGCTCCCGTGCCCGAACCGCTCGCGCCCGCGCCGAGCGCGGCGTGACCCGTCTTCTCCGCCGAAGCGGCCAGGCTTGCCGTCACGTCGTCGAGCGACGTGCCGGCACTCATGCGGCCGGCCCAGTAGTCGAGGCCGGCGGCGTCAGCCGCGCGGTGTAGCACCTGCTGATACGCGCCGCTGACGAGCGTGCGCAGGTGGTCGGGGCCGTTGAACAGGGCGTCGAGGAAGCCGGAGGCACCGGGGTGGGATTGGGCGTATTCCGGCGAGGCGGCGACGGCCGCCTCGACCCGCTGGAGCGTCTGTCCGCCGTCGAGGGCGCTGGCGAAGAAGGCGCGGCCGCCGTCGTCGGCGGCGCGGTGGAGCAGGCGTTGGTAGACGCCGTCCACTTCCGCCCTATGGAACTCCGTCGAGTGCGTGAGAGAGGATGCGACGGATTGGGTGGCGGCGCCCTGGTCGAGTTGATTCGTCCAGTAGTCGAGGCCGCCGCTGTCGGGCAGGCGGTGCAGCAGGTCCTGGTAGAGCTGGGTGACGGCGGCCTGGTGCGGGGAGGCTGTCAGGACGACGCGGTCCTCCAGCGGCTCCAGGCGGGGGCGACGAGGGGAGAGGCGCGACGGTTTCGTGCGGGGGCGGGGAGAAGAAGACGTCATGAGTCGAGACTCCAAGGTGTCCTTCGCCGCCGGGGCGCGACGCGCGCCCACGGCCGGGAAGGAGCGCGGTCCGTGCCGGCAGGCGACGGCGGTTACGAGGCGTTGGCGGTCGCGTGGTTCGTGGACCAGAGTTGGTCCCAGCCGAAGCGATGGGCCGTCGTCAGGTTGACGGTGCCGTCGGCATTGTACGTGCCGTTGGCGATCAGCGACTGCTTCTGCGTGTCCGTCAGCCACGTCGGCAGCGAGTCACTCGCCGAGCGCGGGACGTAGATGGTGTTCGTCTCGATGGGGTTGAAGCCCTGGAAGCCCTTGCGCACGCCGTTGACGGTGTAGAAGAAGTCGACGTCCTGTGTGCCCATGACGACGACGTGGTTGAGGTCGATGCTCCGCACGCCGACGTTGGGCGTGCCGCCGACCGGCGTCACCTGGATGCTCAGGCCGGTCGGGTCGGTGACGAGGCGGAAGTCCTGTGGCACGTCGAGGGTGGCGGTGCCGTTGGTGAAGTGGCCGGTGCCGCGGAAGTACGTCCCCGC
The DNA here is from genome assembly GCA_038229635.1 of Gemmatales bacterium. Taxonomy (GTDB): domain Bacteria; phylum Planctomycetota; class Planctomycetia; order Gemmatales; family Gemmataceae; genus DATFNV01. The sequence goes on along the minus strand of JBBROG010000060.1, from coordinate 14,921 downwards.
CTCGTTCCCCTCTAACGAGATGTAGCGGATCTGCGTCGATGGGTCGGTCGCGTTCGGCTCGACGAACGACTTCGTCCCCGTGGCGCCCGAGTTGCCCTGCGCGAAGACGCCGAAGCTGTTGGCGCCGGAGGCCGAGCCGGCCGTGCCGATGCCGCTGTTGCCGGCCGTGGCCTCGCCGAAGACGCCGACCAAGGGTGCCGCGCCGCGGAGGCCGTACGAGCTAAAGGGCGAACCGGTCCCGGTGCCGCTGACGCCGGTTTCGGCGGAGAAGAAGCCGCCGATGCTATTGGCGTCGGAGGCTACTCCTCTCACGCCGACGCCGCCGGTGCCGGCGGAGAAGTAGCCGCCGATGCCGGCGCCAGCGGTGGTGCCGTAGACGCCCCAGCCGTTGCCGGTGCCCGCCGCGCTGCCCCAGACCCCGATGCCGTTGCCGGCGTTGAGGCCGCGCACCCCCGCCGAGAAGCCGCCCGCCGCGGCCGAGGAGATGACCCCCGTGACGCCGTTGTTGTTGTTGGAGCCGCTGGTGTTGGTATTGGTGCCGACGATGACGCCGCTCGTCGCCCCCGACACATTGCCGGAGATGGGCAGGTTATCGTTGCCGTCGAGGGTGTTGAGGAAGTAGCCGTTGACGTCGATGATGAGGTTGCCGCCGCCGGACGAGTAGACGTCGATGTTGCCCGAGGCGCTCACCGGCACAATGGCGCTCGCCGCGATGATCTGACCGGCATGGTCCGCGAACACCGACGCCGTGCCGGTGGGCGCCGGGACCGTCCCCGTCGCGAAGGCCGTGAAGTATTCCGGCGTCGGCGCCCCCACGATGAACAGGATGACGGACACCGCCACAACCTTATTCGGCAGGTTCGAGGTGGGCGGCTGGTCGCCGATGGCGGCGGACGGGATCGACGGGTCGGCCAGGTTGTAAGGCGCCACGTTGATCGTGCGCGTCTGCCCCGCCGCGAAGGCCGGCCCGCCGTACTGGCCGGCGGTGGGGTTGCGCGTGTCGACCAGGCGCTCCGGTCCGAACGCCTGGAACACCGCCGGCAGACCGTTCTTCAGTGTCACCGCCTGCGGGCCGACGCCGCGGGGAGCGGCTCCCGTGCCCGAACCGCTCGCGCCCGCGCCGAGCGCGGCGTGAGCCGACCCGGCCAGAGACGTCTCCAGGGCGCCGGCGCCGCCCAGCGGCAGGGCGGAGGCGTCGCCGAAGGTGCCCAGCACGGTCGAGGTCGGCGGCGTCATCGCCGCCTTCTCCGCCGACGCGACCAGGCTCGCCGTCACGTCGTCGAGCGACGTCCCGGCGCTCATGCGGCCGGCCCAGTAGTCGAGTCCGGCGGCGTCGCCGGCGCGGTGCAGCACCTGCTGATACGCCCCGCTCACGAGGGCGCGTAGGTGGTCGGCGCCGTTGAACAGGGCGTCGAGGAAGCCGGAGGCGCCGGGGTGGGATTGCGCGTATTCCGGCGAGGAGGCGACGGCCGCCTCGACGCGCTGGAGCGTCTGTCTGCCGTCGAGGGCGCTGGCGAAGAAGGCCCGGCCGCCGTCGTCGGCGGCGCGGCCGAGCAGGCGCTGATACACCCCATCGACTTCACCGCGGTGGAACTCCGTCGAGTGCGTCAGCGCGACGGCGACGGCTGTTGTGTTGGCGCCCTGGCCGAGCTGATTCGTCCAGTAGTCGAGGCCGCCGGCGTCGGGCAGGCGGTGCAGCAAATCCTGGTACAGTTGGATGACGGCGGCCTGGTGCGGGGAGGCCGTCAGGACGACGCGGTCTTCCAACGGCTCCAGGCGGGGGCGACGGGGGGAGAGGCGCGAGGGTTTCGTGCGTGGGCGGGGAGAAGAAGTCGTCATAAATCGAGACCCCAAGGTGTCCTTCGCCGCCGGGGCGCGAAGCGCGCCCGCGGGGGGGAAGGAGCGCGGTCCGTGCCGGCAGGCGACGGCGGTTACGAGGCGTTGGCGGTCGCGTGGTTCGTGGACCAGAGTTGGTCCCAGCCGAGGCGATGGGCCGTCATCAGGTTGACGGTGCCGTCGGCATTGTACGTGCCGTTGGCGATCAGCTCCTGCTTCTGCGTGTCCGTCAGCCACGTCGGCAGCGAGTCGCTCGCCGAGCGCGGGACGTAGATGGTGTTCGTCTCGATGGGGTTGAAGCCCTGGAAGCCCTTGCGCACGCCGTTGACCGTGTAGAAGAAATCCACATCGGCCGAGCCGAGGACGACGATGTGAGTGAGGTCGAGGCTCTGGACGGCCGTGTTGGCCAACGCGCCGATCGGCTCGACATGGATGCTGAGGCCGGTAGGGTCGGTGACGAGGCGGAAGCTCTCCGGCACGTTGATCGTGGCCGTGCCGTTGGCGAAGTGCCCGGTGCCGCGGAAGTAGGTGCCCGCCTCTGGACCCTCAAGAGAGACGTAGCGGATCTGTTTAGACGAATCAATCGCGTCGGGCTCGACGAACGACTTCGTGCCGGAGGCCCCTGAGTTGCCGAAGGCGAAGACGCCGAAGCTGTCGGCGCCGGACGCCTGGCCGGACACGGCGAAGCCGCCCGTGGCATCCGTGGCCCGGCCCACGACGCCGTACCGGGGACCCACGCCGAGGACGCCGACCGCGATATTGGCCGCACCGACCCCGGCGGCATTGACGCCGGTCTCGGCCACGAACCGGCCCCCGTTGCTGGTGGCGCCGCTGCTGATTCCTTGCACGCCGAAACCGCTGGTCCCGGCGCTGAAGTTGCCGCCGATGCCGAAGCCGGCGGCGGTGCCGTAGACGCCCCAGCCGTTGCCGGTGCCCGCCGCGCTGCCCCAGACGCCGATGCCGTTGCCGGCGTTGATGCCGCGCACTCCGGCCGAGTTGCCCCCCGCCGCGGCCGAGGAGATCGTGCCCATGATAGCCGTCGCGGTCGCCGAGGTACTACTTGAAGTGCCGATGATAGCGGTCCCCGTACCGAACGCACTGACGCCCGTCTCGGCGCTAAAATTGCCGCCGATGCTGCCGCCGCCGAAGGCGCTGCCGAGGACGCCGGTGCCGGCGCCGTTGGCGAGGAAGACGCCGCCGACGCCCGCCCCGCTGACCGTCCCTTCGACGCCGTAGCCGTTGCCTTTCTGCGAGCCGTAGACGCCGATGCCGAGGGGGCCGGTGCCGTTGTTGATGCCGCGCACCCCCGCCGAAGTACGGCCCTGCGCGGTCGAGGAGACGATCCCCGTGACGCCGTTGGCGAAGTTACTCGTGTCGGCGTTGGTGCCGACGACCACGCCGCTGTTGCCCGCCCCGCCCGGCACGTTGCCGCTGATGGGCAAGTTGTCGGTGCCGTCGAGCGTGTTCAGGAAGTAGCCGGTCACGTCAATGATGAGGGTGCCGCCGCCCGAGCTGTAGACGTCAATGTTGCCCGCGCTGTTCACGGGCACGATGGCGCTGGCGGCGATGATCTGGCCGGCGTGGTCGGCGAACACCGTCGCCGTGCCGATGGGCGCCGGGCTCGTCCCCGTCGCGTAGGCGGTGAAGTACTCGGGCTGGGGCGCGATGACGACGAACAGGATCACCGACACCGCCACGACGTTGGCCGGCAGGTTCGACGTCGGCGGCTGGTCGCCGATGGCGGCGGAGGGAATGGACGGGTCGGCCAGGTTGTAGGGCGCCACGTTAATCGTCCGCGTCCCGCCGGCGGTGAAGTCCGGCCCGCCGTACTGGCCGACGGCAGGGTTGCGCGTGTCCACCAGCCGCTCGGGGCCGAACGCCTGGAACACCGCCGGCAGCCCGTTCTTGAGCGTCACCGCCTGCGGTAAGGCGCCGAGGGGAGCGGCTCCCGTGCCCAAACCGCTCGCGCCCGCGCCGAGCGCGGCGTGGACCGAGCCGGACAGGGATGCCTCCAGGGCGCCGACGCCGCCCAGCGGCAGGGCGGAGGCGTCGCCGAACGTGCCCAGGACGGTCGAGGTCGGCGCCGGCTGCGCCGCCTTCTCGGGGGAAGCGGCCAGGCTCGCCGTCACGTCGCCGAGCGACGCGCCGGCGGCCAGGCGGCCGGCCCAGTAGTCGAGTCCGCCGGCGTCGCCGGCGCGGTGCAGCACCTGCTGGTAGGCGCCGCTCACCAACGTCTTCAGGTGGTCGGTGCCGTTGAAGAGGGCGTCGAGGAAGCCCGAGGCGCCGGGGTGGGAGTGGGCGTACTCCGGCGAGGCGGCGACCGACGCCTCGACCTGCGGGACGGTCTGCCCGTGGTCGAGGGCGCTGGCGAAGAAGGCCCGGCCGCCGTCGTCGGCGGCGCGGTTGAGCAGGCGCTGGTAGACGCCGTCCACCTCGCCCCGGTGGAACTCCGTGCTGTGCGTCAGGGCGGCGGCGACCGAGGGCGTGTCGGCGCCGGCGTCGAGTCGGCCGGCCCAGTAGCCGAGGCCCCCGGCGTCGGGCAGGCGGTGCAGCAAGTCCTGATAGAGCCGGGTGACGGTCTGTTCGTGCGGCGTGTCGTGCCCGGCGCCGGCGGCGTCGAGCAGGGCCGTGGGCGCGAGGGGGGCGCTCCCCGTGAGGAGGACGCGGTCCTCCATCAATTCGAGCGCGGGTCGCCGCCCGGAAAAGCGGGCGCGGCGGTCGGACGGGCGAGAAGCCTGGTTCTTACCGGGGCGGGGAGCGCGGAACGACATCAAGAGGACCCCCGAAGAAGCCGATCCCGGTCCCCCGCGGGCGCGAGTCGGGGACACGAACGGCGTCGGTGAGGAAACTCGCCGGGGGAGGCCAAAAAGAGGAGGACATTCCCCGGCGTGCTGCTCGACACACCAGGGATGCGTAAGGCGGGGGGAAAGAGCCTCAAGGAAGTGCAACTATTTTCCGAATCGGCGTCGCGCCTGGGGGGGTGTGCGCGGATTGTGGAGGTCGTCTTTCAGCCGCGGGAACGGGGCTAAAAGACGACCCCCGGAAACCATTCGCGCACCCGTCTCGCGTCAGGGGACGGTGCGGCGCGCCTTGAGCCGTTCCAGCGCCGCCTTCGCCTCGCGCGTTTCGCGCTCGTCCGCGCCGCCGCCGGCGACCGTCTCCAGCGCGGCCCGCGCCGCCTTCGTGCCGATGCGCTCCAGCGCGTGAAGGGCGCGCAAGGTCCGCAGGCGTTCGCCGCCGACGACCCCCGCCTGCGGCGGGCCGGCGTCGCTCTTGAGCCGCTCCAGCAGCGTCTTGGCGCGGCGCTTCACCTCGGCCGACGGGTTCGCGCCGAGCGCCCGCCGCAGGGCCGACTCGGCGGCGGCGCCGAGGCCGCGCAGCTCCCGGTCGGCGGCGTCGCGCGTCTCGAACGAGTCGTCGTCCAGGTCAACGAGGAGACGACGGATCCGCTCCGTCTGATTGGCCGCTTGCCGGACCAGCGGCCGGACGAACTCGGCGGCGCGGTCTCCCGCGGCCGCGAGTGACCAAACGGCCCAGTACGCCGCCGCCGCGTCGTCGCCCCCCAGGTGAGCCCACTGCCGCTCCAATTCCTTCGCGCCCGCCGGCGTGGCGACCGGCGGCGCGAGGCTCCAGACCAGTGCCGTCGTGTCGTCGCCTCCCGAGACGAGGCGCGAGCCGTCCGGCGCGAAGGCCACGGCCCGGACGCTTCCGCGGTGGCCGTTGAACGTCAGCACTTCCTGGCCCGTCGCCACCTCCCAGACGCGCGCGGCGCCGCCGCACCCGCCGCCAGCTGTTGCGAGAAAGCGCCCGTCGGGGGAGAAATCGACCGCGTTGACGCCGTAGACGTCGCCGGGTATCCAGAGCAGCTCGCGCCCCGTGCTTTCCTCCCACAGCTTGACGCGCGGCCCCGACGCCGCGGCGACCACCTTGCCGTCGGGGGAGAGGGCTCGCCGCGGGTCGCGCGGCGCGGGACAGGGGCGCCCCAGCGCCTCTTTGAGAGTGACTATGTCCCATAAACGGGGGGAGCCGCCGCGCGCCGCCGCGGCGAGGGTTCGCCCGTCCCCGGAGAAGGCCAGGGTCGCGCGCGCGTCGCCGACGTCGGCGAGGACTTTTGTCTCTCGACCGCCGGCCGCGTCCCAGAGGCGGATCGTCCCGTCGCCCCCTGCCGTGGCGACGGTGCGCCCGTCCGGCGCGAAGGCGACGGCCGACACGCCGGCGGCGTGGCCGGGGGAGGGAAACAACTCGCGACCCGAAGCCACGTCCCACAGGCGAATGACCGGCTCGGCGCCGGCCGTCGCCACGCGCGCGCCGTCGGGGGAGAACGCGGCGACGCGGTAACCACTCCCCTCGGGGAGGCGCCGCGCCTCGCGGTCGCGCGCGACGTCCCAGAGCAGCAACCGCCCATCCGCCATCAGGGCGAGGTGCGTGCCGTCCGCCGTGAAGAGGGGCAGGCCGGTGTCGCGGAAGTGGCGCACGACCTTCCCGGCGGCGACGTCCCACAGCCGGATGCCGCGGTCGAACGGCCCGCCCGCCGACGCGAGCCACTTGCCGCCCGGCGCGAAGGTCAGGACGTGGGCCGGCCCGTCGAGTCCCTCCAGGCGACGCAGCTCCTTGCCGGTCGAGGCGGCGCGCAGCACGATGAGCGATTCGCCGCCGCCGGTCGCGAGCAACTGGCCGTCGGGGGAGAACGCGAAGCAGGCGGCCGGGTCGGGTAGGGGGAAGCGTTCGGCGCCCGTGGCCGCGTCGCGGACGTGGAGGCGCGCCGGGCCGTCGCGCTCGACCGTCGCCAGGGAACGGCCGTCGGGGGAGAAGGCCAGAAGGTCGGCGAAGCGCGTCGGCACTTTGCGAACGATACGGCCCGTTTCGACCTCGCTGATGTGGACGGCAGCGTCGCCCATCTCGGCGGCGAGGAGTTTGCCGTCCGGGGAGAAGGCGAGCGCCGGGACGAAGTTGCTTTGCCCGCCGAGCGTGCGCACGAGGGCGCCGGTGTTCGCGTCCCAGAGGCGGACGGTGCGGTCGTGACTGCCGCTGGCGAGGCGCTTGCCGTCGGGCGAAAAGGCGAGGGCGTTGACGCGGTCGCCGTGTCGGAAGCGTCCCGTGCCCAGACGAACGACGGCGCCGGGCGGCAGCGGGTCGGCGTCGTCGGCACGCGCCGCCGTCGGGGGAAGCCCGAGAAAGAGCAGGGCGAAGAGGGCGAGTTGTCGTTGTGCCAGGACCACGGAAATGACCCTCCGAGACTCTTTGGAGTGCGGCGGCTCGACGCCGCACTCCAAAGCTCCGCCTCTCATGATACCATCTCCGGCCGCGCGATTCGCGTGGGCAAGCGGCCGTCGGCGCGCCATAATCAGCGGCATGGACCCAGCCACGATCCGCCTCACGTTCGACCGCGGCACGATCGTCTTCGACGGGGCGCCGCCGGAGCGCCTCGCCGAGTTGCCCGGCGCCCGCCACGACCCGCGCTCCGACGTCTACCGCGCCGAGGGGCGCTGCTACCGCACCGTCGTCGAACACCTGCGCCGCCACGGCATCCCCTACAAGGACGAGGCCCGCGCCTGGGACGTCACGCCCTGGCCGCTGCGCACCAGCCGCGACCCGTTCCCGCACCAGACCGAGGCCGTCGACGCCTGGCAGGCCAACGGCGCCCGCGGCGTCGTCGTGCTGCCGACCGGCACCGGCAAGACGCACGTCGCCGTCCTCGCCATCCACCGCACGCAGCGGCCGGCCCTCGTCGTCACGCCGACCATCGACCTGCTCAACCAGTGGTACAACCAACTTCTGACCGCCTTCGAGGTCCCCATCGGCCTCCTCGGCGGCGGCTACTACGACCTGCGGCCGCTGACCGTCACCACTTACGACTCGGCGTACATCCATATGGAGCGCTGGGGAAATCGCTTCGGCCTGCTCGTCTTCGACGAGTGCCACCACCTCCCCGGCCCGACGTACCTGCAAGCGGCCGTCGGCAGCCTGGCGCCGTTCCGCCTCGGCCTGACCGCCACGCCGGAACGGGGCGACGGGCAAGAGCATCTTATCCCCTCGCTGATTGGCCCCATCGTTTACCGCCGCGAGATCAAGCAGCTCGCCGGCAAGTTCCTGGCCGATTACCAGGTCGAGCGCCTGTACGTCGAACTGTCCGCCGAGGAGCAGGCGCGCTACACCGCTGCTCGCGAGCATTACCGGGGGTTCGTCGCGGAGCGCGGCATCAGCATGAGCGGGCCGCAGGGCTGGCAGCGCTTCATCCAGGAGACGTCGCGCTCGCCGGAGGGGCGGGTGGCGTTCCGCGCCTACCGCGAGCAGAAGCAGATCGCCGTGGCGGCGCCGGCGAAGCTGCAACTGCTGGAACGCCTCCTGGAGCGCCACCGCCGCGACCGCGTCCTGATCTTCACCTACGACAACGCCACCGTCTACCAGATCGCCCGCCGCTTCCTCGTGCCGGCGATCACGCACCAGACGAAGACAAAGGAGCGTCGCCTGATCCTCGAACGCTTCCACTCCGGCGAGTATACGGTTGTCGTCACGAGTCAGGTGCTCAACGAGGGCGTCGACGTGCCGGCGGCGAACGTCGGCATCGTCCTGTCCGGGACGGGCAGCGTCACCGAGCACGTCCAGCGCCTGGGCCGGCTGCTGCGCGTGCAGGCCGACAAGCAAGCGCTGCTCTACGAAGTCGTGGCGCGCGGCACCGCCGAGGAGTTCACCAGCGAGCGGCGCCGGCAGCATCACGCCTACCAGTGACTCCGACGCGGGAGACGGGGGTCGCTACAATAGACGCGCGGTCCGAGAGACTTCGCCAAACAGGGCCGAGCCCGAGGTCTCCCGAGCCCCATCGCCCTCACCGGCGCTTCGGGCTGGCGGTGCAACCGAATGTCGAGGTGATGCGTGCGTCCCGAGGAGAAGACGTCGGTCCCGGACCTGGTCGATCTGCTGATGAGCCGCGCCGAGCGCGTCGTCGTCGGGCAGCGGGACAACCTGGAACTGCTGCTCTTGGCGATCCTGTGCGGCGGGCACGTCCTGCTGGAAGGCGTGCCCGGCACGGCGAAGACGCTGATGGCGCGCACCCTCGCCCGCCTGCTGCGCGTCGGCTGCAAGCGCGTGCAGTTCACGCCGGACCTGATGCCGTCGGACATCCTCGGCACGAACGTGTTCAACCTGCAAACGAGCCGCTTCGAGTTCCGCCCCGGCCCGGTCTTCACCGACGTCCTCGTGGCCGACGAGATCAACCGCACGCCGCCGAAGACGCAGTCGGCCCTCCTCGAAGTCATGGAAGAGAAGACGGTCACGATCGACGGCGTCAGCCACCCGCTGGGCGACCTGTTCACCGTCGTGGCGACGCAAAATCCCCTGGAATACGAAGGGACCTACCGCCTGCCGGAGGCACAGCTCGACCGCTTCCTCGTGAAACTGATCGTCGATTACCCCCCGCCGGAGGAGGAGGACCGCATCCTGCGCCTGTACCAGGGGCGCGCCGGCCTGGGCCACCCGCTCGACATCCTCGGCCCGCCGCAGGACGCCGACGTCAGCGGCGAGCAAATTGCGGCAGCGCGGCAGGCGACGGCGTCGGTGACGGCGAAGCCCGACGTCTGCTCGTACATCGGCAAAGTCGTGCGGATGACGCGCGAGCTGGACAAGGTGCTGATGGGGGCGTCGTCGCGGGCGGCGGTGCATTTGCTGCAGGCGGCGAAGGTGCGGGCGCTGATGACGGGGCGGGCGTTCGTCATCCCCGACGACGTGAAGTTCGTGTGCCGCCCGGTGCTGCGGCACCGCATCACGCTCCAGCCGGACGCCTACGTCGAGGGGGCGACGAGCGACGACATCCTGACGACGGTGCTGGAGCGCGTCGAGGTGCCGCGCTGAAATCCCTGAGCGGCGGTGAATCGTTATGCTCCCCACGCGCGCGACCGTTCTGCTGTTTCTTCTCGGCCCGCTCGTCCACCTGACGGGGCTGGCCTACGCGGTGCTCCACGCCCTGATCCTGCGCGCCTTCCCGTCGTTCGACGCCTGGCTGCCGGGCACCGGCTTCACGCGCTCGCTGCACTGGCTCGTCCTCGGCTACGCGGGGGCCGTCTTCCTCGTCTTCCTCCTCGACGCCTTCCTCGCCGCCCGCTCCTGCCGGCCGGCGCGGCTGCGCGTGCGCCGCGAGCGGCCGGCGCGGCTCTCGGTCGGCGTCGATAACGAGGTCGTCGTCGTCGTCGAGAATCGCGGACGGCGCCGTCTGCGTCTGCTGGCGCGCGACACGCCGCCGCCGACCTTCCGCGCCGAACCCGCCGTCCTGACGACCGCCGTGCGCGGACGCAGTCAGGCGCGCTTGACGTACCGCCTCCTGCCCACGGACCGCGGCAATTTCTCCTTCGGCGACATCTTCGTGCGCTGCCGGGGGCCGCTCGGCCTGGCGTGGGTCGATCGTGCGGCGCCCGCCGCCGAGACAGTGCAGGTCTATCCGAACTTGCTGGAGCTGCGCCGCTACGAGGCGCTCGTCCGCGCCACGCTCGTGCGCACCGGCGGCTACCGGCGGCAGCGGCAGCCCGGCGGCGGCCGCGAATTCAGCCACTTCCGCGACTACACGCCCGACGACGACTACCGCAACGTCAGCTGGAAGGCGACCGCGCGGCGCGGCAAGCCGATCACGGCGGTCCACGAGAGCGAACACAGCCAGGACATCATCTTTTGCCTCGACGTCGGCCGCATGATGGCGGCGCGCGTCGGCACCCTCAGCAAGCTCGACCACGCCATCAACGCCGTGCTCATGCTCACCCACGTCAGCCAGACGTTTCAGGACAACCTCGGCCTCCTCGTCTTCTCGCACACCGTTCATCTTTATCTGCCGCCGGCGAAGGGAAAAGCGCAGCACGCCCACTTCCTGCAGGCGCTCTACGGCGTCCAACCGGAGCTGTCTTACGTCAATTACCGCGAGGCGTTTCAGTACCTCATCGGGCGGCACCCCAAGCGGGCGCTGACGATGGTGTTCACCGATTTGCTCGACTCGGTGGTGTCGGCGGAGTATCGTGACGCGGCGCGGCTGCTGCGCCGCTTCCACCTGCCGCTGACGCTGGCCGTCGCCGACGTGCCGCTGCAAGACCTGGCGGCGCGCACCCCGGAGACGGCGGGCCAGATGTACGACGTCCTGGTGGCGCGCGACCTGCTGCAAGCGCGGGCGGAACTGCTCGGCGGTCTGGAGCGCGAGGGCGTCATGGTGCTCGACACGGTGCCGGAACGGCTCACCGTCGACGCGGTCAATCGCTACATGGCGCTCAAGACGGGGATGCGGATTTGAGCCGCTCGCGGCTTGGCAATTGCGAAGCCGCGAGCGGCGGGCCAGTGAGGATCGACATGGCGCGTGAGATCACGGTTCCGCGGCTCGGCTGGACGATGGAGGAGGGGACCTTCGGCGGCTGGCTGAAGACCGACGGCGACGCGGTGCGCGAGGGGGACGAACTGTTCCTGCTGGAAAGCGACAAGGCGACGGAGGCGGTGACGGCCCTCGACGCCGGCGTTCTGCGTATCCCTTCCGGCGGATCGCGAAAGGGCGATCTCGTCACCGTCGGCCAGTGCCTCGGATACCTCGTCGAGGCCGGCGAAACGATGCCGTCCGAGAAGACGCCGGTCGCCGTACCTGTCGCGCGACCGACCGAGAGCCACGTCTCCCCCGACGCCGCGCCCCGGCCGAGGCGGCGAGCCGTCAGTCCACGGGCGCGACGCGCGGCCAGAGAACTGGGCGTCGAGATGGCGAGCCTGTCCGGCAGCGGCCGCGGCGGGCGCGTCGTCGAGCGCGACGTCCGCGCCGCGAGGGAGGAACGCGGCCTGCCCGTGTCGCCGGCGCGGCGGCTCATCGCCGAGCGGATGTGCGCCGGCGCCCACACCGCCGCCCCCGTCACGCTGACGACGAAGGCCGACGCCACGCGGCTGAAGGCGTTTCGCGCGAGCCGTCCGGGGATCGGGTATACCGAACTGATCGTCAAACTGGCGGCCGAGGCGCTGACGCGCCACCCGCTGCTGAACGCGAGTTGGCAGGGCGGCCGGATCGTCCTGAGCCGCGCCGTCCACGTCGCCGTCGCCATCGACACCGACGCGGGACTCGTCGCGCCAGTTCTCCGCGACGCGCACGCGCTGCCGCTGGAAAGGCTCGCCGAAGTGCTTCGCGACCTGGTCGGGCGCGCCCGCCAGGGCCGGCTGCGCGCCGAGGAGATGCAGGGCGGCACGTTCACCGTGACCAACCTGGGCATGTACGGCATCGACGCCTTCACGCCGATCCTCAACCTACCGCAGTGCGCCATTCTCGGCGTCGGCCGCGTCGTCGCGGAGCCGGCCGTGGTCGATGGGTTGGTGGTGCCGCGCGACGGGGTGGCGCTGAGCCTGACGTTCGACCACCGCGTCGTCGACGGCGGGCCGGCGGCGCGGTTCCTCAACGACGTGCGCCTGGCGGTCGAGCGCGGCGAACCGGCGGGCGGATGAGGGCGGCTACCTCACCTTCTCCAGCATGGCCGCGTCGATCTCGACGCGGACGCCCTGCTGCAGGAAGTGGACTTCGACGATGAAGGTCAGGCGATTTCCCTGGCGCACGACTTTGCCGCGCAGCCCGGCGAGCGCGCCGCCGACGATCTCGACCGGCGTCCCCGGCGTCAAGCCGACCTCGACGGCGAGCGGCCGTTCCGACGTCATCAGCCGGTGGACGCCGAGCAGGTCGGCGAATAACTCGTCCTGGTCCGGCACCTTCAGACAATTGACGATCAGGTTTGTCGTCAGGGCGCCGACGCGGGCGGCCTCGTCGCCGTGGAGGAAGAGGTAGCCCGGAAACAGCGGCAGGTGCGACGTCAGGGTGCGGCCGCGCGTCCGCGCCACCTTGCGCCCCAGCGGCAGGAAGAAGGTCGTCTCCTCGTGCCGCAGGTTGCGCGCGAGCGTCTTCTCGGCGCGCGGCTTCGTGTGCAGCACCCACCAGCGTCGGTCCTCCTGGCGGGGGATGTCGGCGGCGGCGAAGAGGTCTTCCGGAAACAGAAACGGCTCCAGGGGCAGAATTGGCATCAGGCCAGTCTCTTCGTCAGGGGTCGCGTGTACTCCCAGGATAGGATACGAACGGCGGCCGCGCCACGGCGCCCTACTCCTCGGGCGGCGCGTCGAGAAACGACATGTCGGTGTGCGTGACGTTGACGTCCTGACCGAGCGGGCTTTTCACGGGCAGGCGCAGGACGAAGCGGCTGCCCTTGCCGAGCTGGCTCTGCGTCAGGATGTCGCCGCCGTGCTCGCGGAGGATCTTGCGGCTCACCGGCAGGCCCAGGCCGGTGCCCTTGGCCCCCTTGGTGCTCACGAACGGCTTGAAGATGTCCGCCAGCTTCGCCGGCGCGATGCCGGCGCCGTTGTCCTGCACCGCGACGCGCGCCCACCCCCCACCCGCTTCCAGCGTCGTCGCCACCGCCACGCGCCGGTCGGTCCGCTCCTCCACGGCGTCCAGGGCGTTGCCCACGACGTTCAGCAGCGCGTGGTGGATTCCTTGCACGTCGGCCTGCACGCGCGGCAGCGGGTCGAGCTTGACGTCGAGGCGGACGCCCATCTCCTTCGCCCGCCCCTGGACGGTCTCCAGAACCTCCTTCACGATGTCGTTCAGGTCGGTCTCCTCGATGGCGGGCTCGCGCTCCTTGGAGTAGCTGAGCATGTCCATCACCAGGTCGGCGATCTTGCCCTGGTTCTTGCGGACGATGCGCCAGCCCTTGTCGAGCAGCGTTTCGTCCTTGTCGGCGAGGCCCATTTCGAGGATCTCGCCGCCGGAGCGCAGCCCTTGCAAGATGTTCTTGATGTGGTGCGACAGCGCCGCGATGGTCTGGCCGATGGCGGCGAGGCGCTCGGCCTGCACCATCGCCTGGTGGTAGCGCGTCTCCTCGACGGCGAGCGCCGCTTGGTGGGCGATGGCGATGGCCAGGGCCAAGTGGTCTTCGGTGAACTTGCCGGGGCCGGCGCGCGCGGCCGCATCGCGGGCGGTGGCGAGCGTGTCGACGTAGAGGACGCCGAGCGTCTCGTGGCGCCCCTTCATCGGCACGCAGATCACCTCGTGGATGCCGAAGCGGACGATGCTCTGGCCGGGGGTGAAGCGCTCGTCGCGGGCGGCGTCGGAGACGAGCAGGCCCTTCTTCTCGCGCAGGACGTAGTCGACGATGGTGCTGCTGACCGTCATGCGCTCGCCGGCGCCGCCCTGGCGCCAGCGGACCGCCTGCGGCTCCAACAGGCCGCTGTCCGGGTTGCGCAGCATGATGCAGCCGCGGTCGGCCTCGATGGAGCGGAAGATCAGGTCGACGATGCGCTCGAGCAGTTGCGTGACGTCGAGGATGTGGCTGACGGCCTGGCTGGCCTCGTACATGACGGCGAGGTTGGCGAGGGCGTTCTTGAGCCAGGGGCGCTGCACCTGCTCCGGCTGGGCGAGGATGCGGCTGCCTTCGGACTCGCCGATGGTCTTGACGATGGCCGACGACAGTTCCATGTCGTGGCGGGTAATCATGCTGATGCGGTCGGCGAGGTCGCCGGCGCCGGCGGCCTCGCCGCGGCCGGCGCTGAAGACGAGGAGCGACTGGCCGATCTGGACGCGGTCGCCCGGCTGGAGGACGACGCTGGTGACCGGCTGGCCGTTGACGAAGGTGCCGTTGGCGCTGCCGACGTCGACGACGTGGTAGGCGCCGCCGACGAGGCGGAACTCGGCGTGCCGCCGCGAGACCTCCGTGTCGTGCAGGCGGATGCCGCTGGCGGAGTCGCGGCCGACGCTGTAAACCGGCTCGGTCAGGTCGAACTGCCGGCCTTCGTCGGCGCCTTTGATGAGGATCAAGCGCGGCACGATACCCCCTGCGCTGGCGTTCGCGCGACCGAGCGGGTGGGACGAGGAGCCGCGAGTCGTCGCTTCCTCCCCGCCACCGTAACGGGCGCGAGGGGCCAGTGTCAAGCATTTCGGGCCGGTTCTCGCGCGGGATTCGGACGGGTGTGCGTGGCGCGTTACGGGTGTGCGTGTGTCGTGTCCGAGGGTGCGCGTCATTGTTCCGGGGGTGCGCTGCGCGACCCCCGGCTTTGGGATATAACCCCTTCGGGGTAGGGTCGGGGGCATTTTACCCCGAAGGGGT
>JBBROG010000059.1:0-35004 GCA_038229635.1 Gemmatales bacterium | reverse complement strand
CGCCCGCCCCCGCCCGGGCGCGGCGGGTGGCGGGGTGCTGGCCACCCTCCTCCCCTTCCCCCCGGGCGGGGGGGGGGGCGGGGGCGGGGGGCCCCGCCCTCAAGTCTTCAGCGGGTGCGCCCCTCACCCCCAACCCCTCTCCCCAGAGGGGAGAGGGGCGTTGCCGCTGTCACTCTTCGCGGGCGCGAATGTACTCGCGGAGCGCGAGCTGGGCGGCGCTCAGCAGCCGCGACACGCGCGACTCCGACAGGTCGAGGAGTTGGCCGATCTCCTTGAGCCGCAAGTCTTCCATGTGGTAGAGCGTCACCACGAGGCGCTCGCGCTCGGGCAGGGCCTCGATGGCGTCGGCCAGGAGCCGCTTCTGCTCGGCCCGCTCGGCGAGGGCGTCGGGCGGCTCGGAGCGGTCGGCGACGTGGGCGTCGAGTGGGTCGCCGCCGGAATCCCGGGAGGCCATGCGCGTCAGGCGCATGGCCGTCAGGCTGTCGGCGACCTCGTCGCGGCTGAGGCCGGCGGCGGCGGCGACCTCATCGACCGTCGCGCCGGGGGGCAGACTCTCGCCCGCCCTGCGCACCTTCGCCACTTTTTCGAGGACGTGCTGCGGCAGCGGACAATTGCGGCGCAGCTCGTCGAGGATAGCGCCCCGGACTCTCGTATAAGCGTAGGTTTCAAACTTGATGCCGCGCTCGGGGTCGAACTTGTTGGCGGCTTCCACGAGGCCCAGGACGCCGGCCGACTCGAGGTTCTCGACGTCGACGCCGGACGGCAGCTGAGCGACGAGTTTGCCGAGGATGTGACGCACCAGGCCGAGGTGCGATTCGATCAACTCGTTGCGCCTCGTCTGCCCGGCGAGCCGGTTGTACGTTTGGGTTGTCGCTGGCACGGCGTCTCGGGGTGCGGGGCCGCAGGGACGGCGAAAGCCCTGCCGTGGTGTCTGCGAGGCGGGTCGCGATACGTGTGCTTAGTGCTGATCCAGCATAGTTCACGTTTCGCGACGGCGCGGCCTCGCGCCCCGGTTATCCCAGATCTTCTGGCTTGACGAGCGCCGCCGGCTCCAGCAGCAGGTCGCCCGGCACTTCCTGGTACGCCACGACGGCGAGGTCCGGCAGCGACCGCGCCAGTGCCCCGCGCAGTGGCCGGCGCAGGCTCGCGTCGACCAGCAGCGCCACTTCCTGCCCGCGCGCCGTCGCCTTGCGCCACTCGTTCGCCAGCCGCACGATCAGCCGCTCCAGCCGCGCCGGGTCGAGCACGAGGTTCTTGTCGTGGACCGCCCGCCGCAGTTCCAACTCCAGCCGGGGATCGAGGACCAGGGCGTGAAGGCGCCCTTGCTCGTCGCGGAAGCGGTCGCAGATCGCGCGGCCGAGGTCGACGCGGGCGCGCTCGCTCAACTCGACCGGGTCCTTCGTCTGCGGCGCGTGGTTGGCGAGGCTCTCCAGGATGCGGGCCAGGTTCGAGATCGGCACGCGCTCCTCCAGCAGCAGCGTCAGGACGCGGTGCAGCGAGCCCATCGTCAGCACGTTGGGGATCAGTTCGTCGACCACGGAGGGCGACGATTCGCGCGCCTTGTCCACGAGCGTCTTGAGGTCCTCGCGGCTGAGCAGTTCGGAGGCGTGGCGGCGCACGATCTCGCCGAGGTGCGTGACGAGGACGTTGGCGGCGTCGACGACGGTGTAGCCGCCGAGTTCGGCTCGCTGCCGATCGTTCTCGGCGATCCAGCGCGCCGGCAGCCCGAAAGCCGGGTCGCGCGTCGCCTCGCCGTCCACCGGCAGGCGCGTCGTGCCGGGGTCGATGGCAAGCCAGCGGTCCGGCCGCAGGGTGCCGCGCGCCACCTCGCGGCCGCCGACGAGCACGCGATACGTTTCCGAGTCGAGTTGGATGTTGTCGCGCACGCGGATCGGCGGCACCCACAGGCCGTTCTTGCGCGCCAGGTCGCGGCGCAGCGAGCCGATGCGGTCGATCAGCCCGGTGCCGCGCTTCGGGTCGACGAGCGGGATGAGGCGGGCGCCGATCTCGACGCAGGCGCGGTCGACTTGCAAAAACTCCTCGATCGGGATCTCGGCGGCGGGGCGGCCTCCCCCGGCGGCGTGAGCGGCCGTCGCCGCCGCGGCCTTTTCGGCGACGGCGGCGACAGCGCGCGAGGCGTTCAGGCGGTTGGCGACGAGCCCGAGGACCGCCGCCAACGGCACGAAGGCGTACCACGGCAGGCCGGGCACCAGCGCCAGCGCCAGCACGATGAGGGCGCCGACGGCGAGCGGCCGCGTATTCAACGTCACCTGGGCGCCGATTTCCTGGCCGAGGCTCGATTGCGACGTCGCCTTCGTCACCAGGATGCCGGACGCCGTGGCGATGATGAGGGCGGGAATCTGCGACACCAAGCCGTCGCCGACGGTCAGCACCGAGTAGGTCTTCAGCGCCTGCGAGATGGGCATGTTGTGCAGCAGGCCGATGATGATGCCGCCGATCAGGTTGATGACGGTGATGATGACCGCCGCGATGGCGTCGCCGCGGACGAACTTGCTGGCCCCGTCCATCGACCCGTAGAACTCCGTCTCGCGCAGGAGCAGGTCGCGGCGGCGGCGGCCCTCGCGGTCGTCGATGGCGCCGGTGTTCAGCTCGGCGTCGATCGCCATCTGCTTGCCGGGCAACGAATCGAGAGTAAAGCGGGCCGACACTTCCGAGATACGGCTGGCGCCCTTGGTGATGACCACGAACTGGATGATGACCAGGATCAGGAACACGACCAGGCCGACGACGAGCTCGCCCCCGACGACGATCTTGCCGAAGGTGCGCACGATGAACCCGGCCGCCCCTTCGCCTTCGTTGCCGTGCAGCAGGATCAGTCGCGTCGTCGCCACGTTGAGCGCGAGGCGGAACAGCGTCATGAGCAGGAGCAGCGACGGGAAGACGGAGAAATCGAGCGGCCGCGTCGCGCTGAGCGTGATGAGCATTAGCAGGATGGTGATGGCCAGGTTGAAGGCCAGCAAGATGTCGAGGATCTGCGTCGGCAGCGGCACGAGCAGCACGACGAGGATGCCGAGTACGGCGGCCGCCAGCACCAGCTCGCTGCGCTGCGACAGGATCGAGGGCGGGGTCGCCGTGGGAGTGTCCGCTGCCCTGGCCATGACGTCGTACTCCTTCGGGCTGGTGAGGTCTACCCTTTTTCTACCGGCGTCGCCGCGTCACGCCAGCCCGCGCAGCCGATAAACGAACGCCAATACTTCGGCGACCGCCTGGTAAAACGCCTCGGGAATTTCGCGGTCGAGCTTGCCGGCGCGGTACAGCGCCTGGGCGACCGCCCGGTTCTCGATCACCGGCACCGCGTGGCGCCGCGCCGTCTCGACGATCTTCTCCGCGAGCCAGCCGGCCCCCAGCGCCACGACCTTCGGGGCGCCCGCCGTGCCCCGGTCGTAGCGCAGGGCGACGGCGAGGTGCGTCGGGTTGGTGATGACCACCGTCGCCTGCGGCACGCTCTGCATCATGCGCTTCTGGGCGGCCTCGCGCTGCAGGCGGCGGATGCGTGCCCGGATTTGCGGGTCGCCTTCCTCCTGTTTCGCCTCCTCCTTCGCCTCCTGCCGCGTCAGGCGCATCTGCCGCTCGACGCGGAAGCGCTGGACGACGTAGTCGAACAGGCCGATCACGAGGAGGGCGATCGCCACCGCGAGGAACAAACGACTGACGACGTCCCAGCCGAGCAGAACCGCCGACGCCAGCGTCCCCTCGCCCGACCGCGCGATCATCCCAAAGCGGCCGCGCAGGAAGACGTAGGCGAGGACCGTCATCACGGTTACCTTGAGCAGCGACGTCACCGTCCGCACGCCGCTGCCGAGCGAGAACACCCGCTTCACCCCCTTCGACGGGTCGAGTCTCTCCCATTTTATGGAAAGAATGTCGGGAAAGAAGGCGAAGCCCGACTGGAGCAGCCCGGCCGCGACACCGCTCGCGAACAGCAGGCCGAGCAGAAATCCGATCACTTGCAGGGCGAGCAGGAACATCCGCGCGAAGATCAGCTGCACCTGATGCGTGTCGAGGTCGGCCGGGCACGAGCGCCCCAGTGGGTCGCGGACCAGCGTCAGCAGTGCGCCGGCGGCGGCGCGTGCCCCGACCGACAGGGCGAGGGCGGCGACGAGGAGCTGGACGCCGGTGTTGAGGTCGGCGCTGATCGCGATCGTGCCCTGGCGCCGCGCCTCTTCGCGCCGGCGCGGCGACGGGGTTTCTGTCCGTTCCTGGCCTGTATCCTCTTCGGCCATGCTCCAAATCTCTCCGGTGCCGCTCGCCTAAACGAGTCGCCTCAACAGTTCGCCCCAGCGCCCCAGCACGTTCGTCAGTTGCGTCAAGAAGTTCGGCATCAGCAGGAAGACGACGGTCAGTCCCGCGAGCAGCCGCAGCGGAAAGCCGACCGAGAACAGATTGATCTGCGGCGCCGCCCGCGTCATCAGCGTCAGCACGAACGTGACGACGAACAGGCACAGGGCCATCGGCGCCGCCAGCGCCAGGCCCCACTCCTCCGTCAGCGCCAGGCCCGTCACCATCGCCGGCAGCGGCGCCCCCGGCATTGCCGCGCCGACCGGGTAGCGGGCGAAGGTGGCGTCGAGCACGGCCAGGAAGACGTGGTGCCCGTCGAGGCCGAAGAAGATCAGGATGTTAAGGATGTCGAGGATCTGCGTCAGCGCCGAGATGCTGCTCTCGCCGGTCGGGTTGAGGAAGGCGCCGAACGACAGGCCGAGTTCCTGCGTCAGGTACTCGCCGGCGACGCGCGCCGGCACCTGGAACAGGCTGAAGGCGTAGCCGAGGAGGGCGCCGAGGACCAGTTCCCGGAAGGCGGCGACGACGAAGGCGAGCCACGACGTCTCGGGCGGACGGGCGAGCAACTCCGGCGGCAGGGCGGCGACGGCCGAGCCGAACCAGAGCGTCGTCAGCGCCAGCGCGAGCCCCGCCTTGACCGTGCGCGGCACCGTCGTCGTGCCGAACAGCGGCAGGATCGTGACGAAGGCGCCGACGCGCGTCAGCACCAGGCTGAACGTGAGAACGACGGTCCCCATCAGCGCGTCACCTCCGCCGCGTAAGTGAACATGCGGACGGCGAAGGAGACGGCGGCCTGGAGCGCCCACGCCATCGTGAAGATGATCGCCAGGCCGACGCCGATGAGGCGCGGCGTGAAGGTCAGCGTCTGCTCCTGGATGCTCGTGATCGTCTGGAGGACGCTGATGACCAGGCCGACGACGAGGCTGACGAGCAGCGCCGGCATCGCGAGCAGCAGCACCGTCCAGAACAGGTCGCGGGCGATCTCGATGGCCTGGTTGATGGTCATGGCGGACCTCTACGGGTGCCGCTCGCGGCTTGGCAATTGCGAAGCCGCGAGCGGCGTTTATTGAAAACTCACGCTCAGCGCCCGCACGACGAGGTGCCAGCCGTCGGCCAGCACGAACAACAGGATCTTGAACGGCGCCGAGATGATGACCGGCGGCATCGTCACGATGCCCAGGGCCGTCAGCACGCTCGCCACGACGAGGTCGACGAGCAGAAACGGCAGGTAGATGCAGAAACCCATGATAAACGCCGTCTTCAACTCGCTAATGACGAACGCCGGCACCAGGACGCGCAGCGGCACGTCCTTCGCCTCGGCCGGCGGCGTCGCCTTGGCCAGGTGGAGGAACAGCGCCAGGTCCTGCCGGCGCGTCTGGCGCAGCATGAACCCGTGCAGGGCGTCGGCGCCGCGGCAGACGGCCTGCGTGCCGTTGATCTTGCCGTCCATGTACGGGTTGACGGCCTCGGCGCTAATCTTGTCGAGCGTCGGCCCCATGACGAAGAGCGTCAGGAACAGCGACAGGCCGGTGATGACCGTGTTCGGCGGGATTTCCTGCGTCGTCACCGCGCGGCGGACGAAGCCGAGGACGATCACGATGCGCGTGAAGGCGGTCACGGTCACGAGCAGCGCCGGCAGCAGCGTCAGGGCGCCGAGGAACAGCGCCGTTTGCAGCGGCGGCGACAGGTTTTGGAAGGCGTCGGACTGGCCGAAACGCTCGGCGATCTGGACCGGGTCCATCCGTGATCCTCCCTACGCCGCCCGCGCCGGCGCGGGCGGCGGCGCTTCGGTCGTTTCGGCCTGGGTCAGCGCGTCCTCGAACAACTCCGGCAGCGCCACCAGCGACTTGACCCCGGCGCCGTCGACGCCGACGAGAACCTGCTGCCGTCCGACGCGCACCAGATGGACGACGCAGCGGTTGCCCAGCGGTAGCGTCTCGACGAGGGCGAGGCGGTTAGTCGTGGTGATTGCCGCGTTCGGCGGTCGCAGCCAGCGCTTACTCAGCAGGATCGTCGCCACGCACAGCACGAGGACGAACGCCGTGCCGAGGCCAAGGCGAAGCAACATGCCGCGCGGGTCGGGCGCCTCGGGCCAGGTCGGCGGGGTGTACGCCAGCGAGTCCGTCGGCACGGCGGACGGCTCGGGCAAGGGAGTGACGCCGCCCATGAGTTGTGGCAGCACCAGGCCGGACGCGACGGCGAGGATGCCGGTCAGGACCAAAGGCAGCCATTTTTTCCCTCCCCTTAAGGCGGGGGAGGAGGATAGCCCGCTCGACATCGCGCGACGACTCCACTCGGAGAGAAACACACGTCATCCCGAGGTATCATCGGAGCGAAGATGGGAGGAACTTAAGCAGGATTCTGGATGTGACGATTATGCCGCTCGCGGCTTCGCAAGTGCGAAGCCGCGAGCGGCTCTGTATTACCTGCCCGGCCGCCCCGGCGCGCCGAGGCCCGCGGCGGGAGTCGTGCTGGTCTGCTTGAGGCTAATCATCTTTTCGAGAAGTTGGGCGGCCAGCGCTTTGTCGGGGATCTGGCTGAGGACGTCGGCCGCCTTGCGGTCTTTCATGTTGGACAGCAACAGCGCCGCCGTGTCGAGGTTGCCGGTGTCGGCCATCGACATGATGATTGTCGCCGCGTCCGCCGGATTCATCGTCTCCGACACGCCGCCGACGCGCTTGATGTTGCTGAAGCGCGTCGCGTCCACTTCCGTGAGCTTCTTCTTCTGCTCTTCCAGGAACGCCTTGGTTTCGCTCTGCTTTTCGTCGGACTGGCGCAGCTTGCGCTCCGCCCCGAGCAGCGTCTCCTCGGCGACCTTCTTCTCCTCGGTGAGCTGCGTGCGCAGCCTGTCCATCGCGTCGCGCTCGCCGCGGATGTCTTGCTTGATGAGGTCAAGGTTCTTGAGGCGCGCGTTGAACTGATCCTCGCGGCGGCGCAGCTCTTCTTGCTGGTCGCGGAGGCGCGCCGCCTGCTGCACGGTGGCGTCGGCTTCGGAGTTGAACTCGCGCCGCCCCGTCAGCCCGCCGCGCGGCAACTCGCCGCCCGTGCCTCGCGGCTCGGGCGCGCGCTCCTTTTCCTTGGCGGTCGTTTCGGTGCCGGAGGCCGTTTCTTCGCCCTGGCTCTTGGCCTTCTGGTCCTGCAATTGTTTCAGGAACCAGGAACCGCCCGCCGACAGGCCGAAGAGGATCACGGCCAACAGGGCGACCACGATGACCTTGCGCATAACCGACCCCTTCGCGTTACGTTGTCTGGGCGCTGTCCTGCCGGCCGGCGCGCCAGCGGCGCATGCCGACCTCGTCGAGTTGATCCTGCTGAGCCCGCTGAACGAGCAGGCGATGCTCCTGCCACTGCTGGCGCCGCAGGAAGAGGAGCGCTTCGACCTCGGTGGCGATCGCGGTGCGCTTCGCGCTGGCCTCTTCATATTGTACCGCCGCGCCGTTCGCCTTGGCCTCCAGGCCGTCCATCAGGTCGGCGAGGCGGGCCGACTGCTGCCAGCGCGACAGCCAGGCGGCGGCGTCCTCAGAACTGCCGAGGCGCGACGCGAACGCCGCGGCGTTGTGGGCGATTCGCTCGTTCAGCGCCGCGACGTCGGCGCGGGCGGCGTCGAGGGCGGCGCGGGCCTGCTTCTGGGCCAACTCCGCGAGCCACTCGCGCTGCTTCTTCACCTTCAGCACCCGCTCCAGGCGGAATTCAAAGCGCTGCACGGGGAGGAATCCTCACGACTGCCGCTCGCGGCTTCGCAATTGCCAAGCCGCAAGCGGCTTCAGTACGGCCACGCCGCCGCGAGGCGGTCCATCGTTGTTCGCGTCTCGGCGAAGTCGTTGCGCTGGTCGACGTCCTGCCGCAGGAACGCCAGCAGGGCCGGCCGCAACTCCACCGCCTTGTCCACCTGCGGACTCGACCCCTTCTGATAGGCGCCGATGCGGATCAGGTCTTCCGCCTCCGCGTAGGTCGCCAGGATCTCGCGCATCTTGCGCGCCGCCTTCTGGTGCGCCGGCTCGGTGACTTCGTTGGCAACGCGGCTGATGCTGGCGCCAACGCTCACCGCCGGGTAGTGGCCGCGCTCCGCCAGCTTGCGGTCGAGGACGATGTGCCCGTCCACCAGCGAACGTACCGCGTCGGCAATCGGCTCGTCCATGTCGCCGCCGTCCACTAACACTGTCAAGATACCCGTAATGGTTCCCTTCGCCGCGTTGCCGAGCCGTTCCACCGTGTTCGCCAGGAGTTGGAAGACGCTTGGCGTGTAGCCGCGGGCGCTCGGCGGCTCGCCCAGCGCCAGGCCCAGCTCGCGCTGCGCCATCGCCAGCCGCGTCAGGCTGTCCATCATCATCAGGACGTTCTTGCCCGCGCTCCGGTAGTGGTCGGCGACGGTGATGGCGGTCTGGGCGGCGCGGACGCGCATGAGCGGCGTCTGGTCGCACGTCGCCACGACGACCACGGTTCGCTTCATCCCTTCGCTGCCGACGCAGTCGTCGAGGAACGGCTTCACTTCGCGGCCGCGCTCGCCGATCAGGGCGATGACGTTGACGTCCGCTTCACAGCCTTTGGCGATCTCGCCGAGCAGCGTGCTCTTGCCGACGCCGCTGCCCGCGAAGATGCCGACGCGCTGGCCGCGCCCGAGTGTTAACAGGCCGTCGAGGGCGCGCTGCCCGGTGACGAACGGGTCGAGGATGCGTGCCCGCTCCATCGCCGCCGGCGCGTCTTGAGTCACCTGTCTCGGCTCGCAACCGACGAGCGGGCCGGCGTTGTCCACCGGGCGTCCCAGGCCGTCGACGATCCGTCCGAGGAGGCCGTCGCCGACCGGCACCATGAGGCCGTGTCCTTGACGCACGACGGGCAGGCCCGGCTTCAACTCCTCGCCCTGCTCGAACGGCACAAGGTAGGCGAGGCCGTTGGCGAAGCCGATGACCTCGGCCCGCAGTTCGCGGCCGCTGGGCGCCAGGATGACGCACTGGTCGCCGACCGCCGCCGGCAGCGTGCAGGTGAGGATGACCCCCGTGGCGCCGCGCAGCTTGCCGGCGACGCGAAAGCGGTCGCGCCCGTCGACCTGCTGACAGAGTTTGCGGACGTCGAGTTTCAGCATCGGGGAGGGTCTCGCAAGTACTCGGTACTGAGTACCGAGTACTCATTTACGCCGTGTGCCGCCGGTCCGGGTAGCGCCGCAACCCGCGCTCGTCCGCGACGCCCTTGCGCCGCTCGACCTCGGCCTCCGGCAGGGAGCGCAACAGATCCTTGCGAATCTCGGCCAGGTGTTCTTCCAGGTGCGTGAGGACGCTGCCGTCGCCCGTCTCGGCCCGGCAGTCGCCGCGCGCCAGGCTCGCGTCGGCGGCCAGGCGCACGTCGTCGCCGTCGAGCGTGATTCGCGGCCCTTCGCCGAGGCGCCGTTCCAGGAGCGCCAAATCGTCGGGGTGCAGGTGGACCGTGACCGCCTCGCGCGAGTCGAGCCGCTGCACCGCCCGGCGCACCAACTCCTCGACGGCGTAGTCGCCGGCCTCGATGCGCTCGTAGACGACGCTGCCGGCCACCGCCAGGGCGATCTCGACGGCGACCTGTTGCATTTCCTCCAACCGCGACCGCTGCTGGGCGCGCAAGTCTCGGGCCACCTCCGCGAGGCTCCCCAGGACTCGTTCGACCCGCTCGCGCTCCTCGCTGGCCGCCCGTTCCGCCGCTTCCGCCGCCATCGCTTCCCGCAGCGCCGCCAACGTCTCGGGCGACGGCCCCGCACGCCGCACGGGCGGCAGCGGTTGAGCCGGGTCGGCTAGGGTGACGTGCAGCAACCCCAGACGGAAGGGGATGGCGGCTTCGTAGATCACGGGTTCTTTCCTCAGAGGGTGAAGAAGCCTGTTTTCGCGGGGCGGGGTCGGGGCCGCCCTCATTCGAGCATCGTCAATTCGCCCGCCTGGTCGAGCCGTTGAATGACTTCCACGACGGCCTTCTGCGCCTGCTGAATCGTGGCCGCCGGCACCGAGCCGAGCAGTTCCATCTCTTCGTTGAGAGTCTCGCGCGCCCGCTTCGACAGGTTGTTGCGCACCTTGTCCTTGATCGGGTCCGAAGCGGCCTTCAGGGCCGTGGCCAGGCTCTTCGAGTCGATCTCGGCGAGCAATTTCTGCATCGAGCGGTCCTCGATGATGAGCAGGTCCTCGAAGCTGTAGAGAAACTCCTTGACGCCGGCCGCCGCGTCGGCGTCGTTTTGCTCCAGGGCGGCGATGACTTCCATGCGGTCCGGCTTGTCCAGGCGGCGCAGCATTTCGGCCATGCGCTTGAAGCGGTTGCCGCCGCCCTGGCCCGCCGGCGTCTCGGAAAGGTGGCGACACTTTTCCAGGACCGTGCGGACGATGCGGTTGACCAGGTCGGGGTTGACCGTCACGTTCTTGCCGAGCTGGATCGACACCTCGCGGCGCAACTCGGAGGGGAGCCGCTTCAGCACCTCGCCGCCGCGTTCGGGCTCCATCTGGTTGAGGACAATGGCGATGGTCCGCGGGTGCTCGTCCGTCAGGGCCTGGGCGAGCTTGTCGACGTTGGCCGACGCCGCCGACTGCCCGCCGCCGGCCATCTGTCGCAAGGCCGACAGCGGGTCGCTCTCGATGGCCGCGTCGTCGGGCAGCGGTTCGCCGTCGGGGCCTCGGGCCACCGGCGAAGTGCGAGTTTCTCCCCCCGGCACCTCTCCCGCTCCTGGGCCGCCGGGCGTTGCCTCGCCCGGCGTCATCGCCGACGTCGCGGCGGCGCTTCCTCCGGTGTCCACGGCAGCGGCAGCCTCTCCCGTCAGGAGTTGATCCAGTTCGCGCAGGATGTCGTCGACCGCGCCCGCATTCTGAGGCGATTCCTGGAGGCGTTGCATGTCGGCGCGGAGGCGCCCCCCGCGCTCGGGGCCGAGCCGGTCGAGAACCGCGTCCGACTCCTCGACGGGGAGTTGCAGTAGGAGCAAAGCCGCTTTTTCTTGTCCGGTCATAGAATTACGCTCGTCGCGTCACAAAGCCAAGCTCAGCAAGCGATTGGAGCGCCTGTCAGCGGTATCAGTCGTTACTATAACCCACAACCCGCGCGGCCGCGTCGATTCTTTCGCGCCGGCACTAAGAGGCTGTCCCGTAAGCCCCTCGCCCCTGTACTCAGGGGAGAGGGGTTGGGGTGAGGGGTGCCTTTGCGCCCCAGAAAACCCCCTCACCCCCGGCCCCTCTCCCCCGAGTACGGGGGCGAGGGGAGCATACGGGACAGACACTAAGGCCGTTCCATCATCGCCGCGAGCGCCCGCGCCAGCGCCTCCGGGTCGCGCTGGGCGACGGTCGTCAGCCGGTCGACGACGCGCTCGCGCACTTGCAGGGGTGGCGCGGCCGCCGCCGGGGCGGGCTCGGGGCTCCGCCGCGCCAGCCGCGGCAGCGCCAGGGCGACGGCGACCGCCAGCAGCAGCACCGCCAGGCCGAGCGCCACCTTGTTGCCGATGTTCACCCAATACTGGATCTTCTCCATCTGAACGACCTCGGCGGTCGGACCCGCGGGCGTCTCGGGCTCCTTCGGCGGCGGGACGACGGCCAGCCTCGTCTCACTGACCTGGATCTCGTCGCCGCGGTCCTGGCGGTAGCCGACCGCCTGCTTGATGAGCCGCTCGATTTCGGCCTTCGCCAGCGGCGCCGGCGACGCGGCCGAGCCTTCGGCCTGCGTCAGGTCGACGGTCGCCGCCACGCTCAGGCGCTCGATGCTGCCCAGCCCGTCCTCCAGTTCCTGGCGGACGCGCGACACCTCGTAGTTCGTCTCCGTCGTCTCCTCGTTGTCGCTCGACCCGCCGCCCCCGCCGCCCGCCGCGAACGCGGCGCCGGCCTGGCGCACCGGCAGATTGCTCGCGGCGCCGGCGACGCCACGCGCCCCGCCCCCGCCGGTGGAAACCACCTTCTTGCTCGTCGTCTTCTCCGTCCGCAGCGCTTTCCCCTCCGGATTATAGGTCTCGCGCATTTCGCGCAGCCGCTTGAAATTCACGTCGGCGGTGACGTGGACGGTGACGCGGCCCGGCCCGAGGATCTTCGTCAGCATCCCCTCGGCCTTCGACGCCAGGTACGATTCCAGCGACCGCCGGTAGTCGAGCTGCGAGGTCGCCGCGCCCATGTCGGCCTCGCCCGAATCGGACAAGACCTGTCCCTTACCGTCCACAAGCGTCACGTTCTCGGCCGCCAGCCCCTCGACCGCCTTGGACACCAGGGCGACGATGCCCTTGACCTGCTTCGGGCTGAGCGACGCGCCCTGCTTGAGTTGGACCATCACGCTCGCCGTCGTCGGCTTCTGGTCGCGCAGGAACGGCGACGGCTCCGACTTGGCGATCTCGACGCGCGCGTTGCTCACCGGCTCGAGCCCGCGGATCGTCTTCGCCAACTCCGCCTGCTTGGCGCGCAGGAAGTTGACGCTGTCGCGGAACGGCGTCGAGCCGAGCGACGGCTCGTCGAGCAGCTCGTACCCCTTGGTCTGGGTGAGCACTCCCTGGCTCGCGAGGTCGACGCGCAGGGCGGCGACGCGGTCCGACGGGACCAGGATGCTCGTCCCGTCGGTCCCGGTGCGGTTGGACACCTTCTGCTGGTCGAGCCGGTCGCGGATGCTCTGCAAGTCCTCCGGCGCCAGGTTGCTGAACAGAGTTCGGTACTCCGACTGGGAGGAATAGTAGCCGACCGCCCCGATGAGCAGGAGGCCGAGGAGGACGCCGACGATCAGCACGACGCGCAGGGCGGCCCCCATGCCGTTCCAGACGTCGCGGAGTTGCTGAGTCAGTCTGCGGAAGAAGTCCATGCCGCACCCGTGTCGTGAGGAAGGTCCGCGCCGGCGAGCCGCTCGCGGCTTCGCATCCGCCCTCGCTCGCGCCTAGGGCCGGGTTTACACCTGCATCCGCGAGATTTCCTGGTACGCCTCGGTGAGGCGATTGCGCACTTCCAGGATCGTGCGGAACGTCAGGTCGGCCTTGGCGACGGCGAGCATCACTTGATGGATCTCTTCCGTCTTACCCGTGGCCAGGTCGAGAACCGCCTGGTCCGCGCTCGCCTGTTGGGCGCTCGCCTGCCCGAGGTACTGTTGGAGCACCTTGGCAAAAGGGCCGGGCGCCACGGGCGAGGACGGCCGGCAGTAGGTGTCGAGCGCCGGCCCGACGCCGACCGGCCCGAGAGCGGAGGTTGCCATGACTTAAACCCTCACCAGGAGGAGCGCCGCCTCGGCCTGCTGGCGGTACGCTTGCAGCGCCTTCAGGTTGGCCTCGTAGGCGCGGTTGGCCGTAATCAGGTTCACCATCTCGATAGGGATGGACACGTTCGGGAACAGGACGAAGCCGTTGTCGTCGGCGTCGGGGTGGCCCGGCTGGTAGACCGCTTGCAGCTCCGAGGGGTCGTCCACGATCCCCTCGACGCGGACGCCGCCGAGCCGCTCGGCGCCGGCCGGTTCGCCGGTCGAGCCGGGGCGCACCCGGTCGTCGAATACGGCGGCGAATACGAGGTCTTGACGGCGGAACGGCCCGCCGCGCGGCGAGCGCGTCGAGAAGGCGTTGGCGATGTTGTTCGCCACGACTTCCATGCGCAACCGCTCCGCGGCCAGACCGCTGGCGCTGATGTTCGTCGCCGACAGGATGTCGTCGAAAGCCATCGGTGTTCTCTCCTTCCGGCGTACCCCTTAGCGCCCGGCGATCGCGCTGCGCGCCGTCCCGAGGTGGCTCGCCAGGATCTGCGAGAAGGCCCGGTACAGCAGCGTGTTCTTGTTGAGCCGCGCCATCTCGTAGTCGATGTCGACGTTATTGCCGTCGGCGCGCTCCGGCCCGCCGGGGCCTTCGACGACGCCCGCCTCGACCTTCAGACCGGCGGCGGAGTTGCCCCCGGCGACGGCGCGGGCGAAGGCGTCCTCGAACGACACGTCCAACTCGCGATAGCCGGGCGTGTTCACGTTGGCCACGTTATTGGAAATGACCCGGTGCCGCAGACTCGAAACGTCCAGCAGCCGGGACAACAGGTCGTAATTGGTGGCAGTCGGGTTCATGTCAGTTCTATCGGCAAGGACGATTGACGCCTTTACAACGGGACGGCCGGAATGTCCGCCAACGGCGCAAAGAAGGGCTGGAGAAGAAAGGAGGCTCTCGCCCCGGCCGCGCAGCCCGCCCCCTTTGCCGCGGCGCGAGAATTGCGCCGACGCGCGATCTCCGCCCGGATTTCCCGGACAATCCTGGCACACGCCGGCCCTGCGCGAGGGCGGGATGTGCTAGTGACACTAGGAGAACAGGCCGGACGGCCGCGCCGCCCCAGGGAGAAGCGTGTATGGACATCGGGACCCTCTTCGGGATCGTCGGCGGCTGCGCCTTCGTCGTCGCCGCGATCACGATGCACGGCAGCTTGAAGGACTTCGTGGACGTGCCGGGGGCGATGGTGGCCTTCGGCGGCTCGGGCTGCGCCTTGTTCGTCATGTTCCCGGCGAAGAAGATTCTGGGCGTTTTCGGCGTCGTCAAGAACGTGTTCTTCCACAAGCTGCCCGACCCGAAGGACGAGATGAACCGCCTGACGCAGTTCGCCGCGGTGGCGCGGCGCGACGGCTTGCTGGCGCTGGAGAAGCAGCTGCCGGACGTCCCGGACCCGTTCCTGGTGCGCGGCCTGGAGATGGTAATCGACGGCACGCCGAAGGAAAAGCTCGAAGAAGTGCTGGCGATCGAACTGGGCTGCATCCAGGAGCGCCACAAGATGGGCAAGAAGATGTTCGACCAGCTCGGCGCCTCGCTGCCGGCGTTCGGCATGGTCGGCACGCTCATCGGCCTCATCCAGATGCTCGGCAAGCTGGACGACCCGAGCAAGATCGGCGAGGGCATGGCGGTGGCCATGTGTACGACTTTTTACGGGGCGTTCGTCGCCAACATGCTGTACCTGCCGATGGCGGGCAAGCTGGAGGCGCGCAGCAAGGAGGAGACGCTGCTGCGCGAACTGATGATCCGCGGCCTCGTCGGCCTCATCGAGGGCGAAGGCCCGCGGGCGATGGAGACGCGACTCCAGGCGTTCTTAACGCCGCAGGCGCGCCAGGGCGAGTCGAAGGAGGCGGCGTAGCGGCTTGCCGAGAAAGGGGCGTGTCCATGTCCGAGCATGTCAGGCACCAAGGCGAGCCCCCTGAGGGCCACAGCGGCCCCTGCCACGGCGGCCGCCCGAGTCGGCACGAGGACGGCCACGGCGGCGGCCACGGCGGCAACTGGCTCGTCACCTATTGCGACATGATTACCCTGTTGATCGCCTTCTTCATCTGCATCGTGACGTTCGCCGCGAAGGATTCGGGCAATCAGCAGCACCCGCGCAAGCGCGACGCGCTGATCGACGGCCCCGGCGGGACGGGCGTCGCCGGCGACAAGCAGGCCGGCCCGAACTGCGAATCGATCGTCTGGCGCCAACTGCCAATCTCCGCCCGGTCGGAGCGGCCGGGGGCGGCGCAAGCTCCGCTCTATTCCGACCCGGAGTTGGAAGCCACCGCCCAGGCCCTTCACCTGCTCGAGACGTCGGCCGCCGGCACGCTCGCCGACAGCTACGCCATGCGCGTGCCGCTGAGCACGATGTTCACGGACGACGGCAAGCTCTCGGAGTCGGGCGCGGATCTCCTCGGCGTCGTCGCGAACAGCCTGCGCCGCCTGCCTTACGACATCCACGTCCAGGCGGACGACCCGAAGAACGTGCCGCGTGCGGTGGCCATCGCGCGGCACCTGATGAGCCGCGGCGGCCTGGCCGCGCACCGCCTCGGCGTGGGCTCGCGGCCCCCGTCCGACCCGGCGACGCCGTCGGTCTGTTTCCTCTACGCCCAACGCCCGTGAAGGAGGTCCGGTGGCCAAGCACCGCCAGAAGGGCGCCGACGAGGCCGTCAACACCGACGGCTGGATGATGTCCTACGCGGACATGGCCACGGTGCTTTTAGCGATGTTCATCGTCCTCAGCACGCTCGGCAAGGACCAGACCGGCGTCAGCCTGGAGAAGGGGCTGGAGTCGTGGCGCGAGTCGCGCGCGAACTTCGGCCTCGGCGGCCTCTTCGCGACGTCGTCGAACGTCGTCAAGGGCGACGCGCCGGCGCCGAACTACCACGGCGCCGACGATGCCGCCGGTGAAGGCGGCGGACCCGACGCGGACAAAGGGCCGCGCGGCCGCGACGCCGAGCAGGAGCGCCTGAACCGCTTCCTCGCCGAGATGGACCGGCAGTTCAAGGTCGACAAGATGCCGCGCGTCGCCGGCAGTGCCACCGTCGACTTCTTCGACCCCCTCGGCCCGGCGCCGCCCTACCTGACGGCCAGGCAGGCGGAGGTCGTCGGGCAGGTGCTGCCCCTGCTGGGCCGCGACGACTACCGCGTCACGCTGGTCGTGTGGGCGACGACGCCGTCGGACACGGCCTGGGCGCGCGCCGCTGAACAGGCTCGCCTCGTCGCCGACGAACTCGCCGCCGCCGCCGACCTTTCGCCGCCGGCCCGCGCCCGCCTCGTCGCCGTGGGCCAGACGTGGCGCTACCCGGGGTTTCAGCGGCCCGTCCTGTCGTTGACGATCGCGAAAACCGAAAAGCCGCCAACGCCACCTTGAACTCAGTACTCAGTACTCAGTCCGTTCCTCCCGCGGCCCCGCGTGGTATGATGACCGTTCCCGCCCCGCCGTGGGGCGACGATCCCGGACGTCCTACCCCCCGAGGCGCCGCCGATGCTCCCGCTGCCGCTCGCCCTGCTCGCCGCGCCGGCCGACGACTGGCTCCGCCACGCCGTCGAGACGTTCTGCGACGTCTTCCCCGCGAACAGCTTCTTCAACTTCCCCTTTAACGTCCTCGGCCTGCTGGCCGTCGTGGTCGTCAGCCTCATCTGCGGGGCCGTCGGCTCGCTGGTCGTCGGCAACCGCATGGCGTTCTTCAGCGACGCCATCGCCCACTGCGCCTTCGCCGGCATCGCCCTCGGCTTCCTCGCCGCCTTCTTCACCGGCGCCCTCGGGCGGATCACCAAGTCGTCCGAGTTCTACGACTGGGCCTTGCCGATCATGGTCGCCTTCGGCATCGCCGTCGGGCTGGCCATCGCCTACCTGCGCGAGAAGACGAATTTGGGGAGCGACACCGTCATCGGCGTCTTCTTCGCCGGCGCGATGGGCCTCGGCGCCATGCTGCTCCACGGCATCAGCCGCCTCGGCCTCTTCTACCTCAACCCCGAAGACTTCCTCTTCGGCTCGGTCACGACCGTCGAGACGAGCGACCTGAAGCTGCTGTGCGGCCTCGCGGTGCTGGCCCTCGTGGTCCTCGGCTACCTGTACAACGAGCTGCTGTTCACGAGCTTCAACCCCAGCCTGGCGCGGACGCGCGGGGCGCGCGTGCGCCTGTGCAGCTACCTGTTTATCGCGCTGCTGGCGGTCATCATCAACGTCTGCCTGCTGACGGTCGGCGCCCTGCTCATCAACGCCCTCTTGATCGTGCCGGCGGCGACGGCGTGCAACCTGTGCCGCAACCTGCGGCAGATGTTCTGGACGACGATCGGCCTGTGCCTGGCGGCCGGCGCCGGCGGACACCTGCTGTCGTTCCACGTCGCCATCCCGATCAAGGCGAACGCCGACCCGCTCCGCTTCGGCAGCGGCGGCACCATCGTCGTGCTGTGCGTGCTGCTCTTCTTTTTGTCGCTGCCACTGAAGACGCTGCTGGCTCGGCGGCGCCGGGACCGGCCTTGTCAAACGGCGGCGGCGCCCTGACAATGCGGCCGGCGGTGAACCCTCCCCGCCGCCGCCCGCGTATCACTCCTGAGAGGGACGGCGCGCCCGTCCCCCGCCCCCCACCCCAGAGCGTGCCAACGCCGTGGACACACAAGCGATCGTCAAGAATTTCCTCCTGTCCTTCACGAGCACGCTCTACCAGGCGATGCCGTTCGTCGTGGTCGGCGCCATCATCGCCGGCATCCTCGAAGAGATGGTGCCGCAGCGCCTCGTCGCCCGCTTCCTGCCGAAGAGCCGCGTCGTCTCGATCCTCATCGGCGGACTGCTCGGCCTCGTCTTCCCGATGTGCGAGTGCGGCATCATCCCCGTGATGCGCCGCCTCCTCCGCAAAGGCTTCCCGCTCAGCAGCTGCACCGCCTACCTCCTGGCCGGGCCGATCATCAATCCCATCGTCATCCTCACGACGCTGGCCGCGTTCTCCAACCGCACCAGCGACGTCGGCGCCGCCCGCGACGTCCACCCGATGGGCGCCACGCTGATGACGCTCATGCGCGTCGGTCTGGGCTATCTGGTCGCCGTCGGCACGAGCCTGGTGGTCGAGTGGCAGTGGCGCCGTCACGGCACGAAGCTGCTGACGCCGCTGGCCATGCCCCGGCCGCAGGACGCCGACGACGAGGACAACCAGCCGCGCTCGGCGTGGCAGCGGCTGAGCAACATCACCTCCACGGCGCTGCACGACTTTGTGGACATCATGGTCTTCCTCATTCTCGGGTCGCTCATGGTGTCGCTCGTCGGCGTGTTCTTTTCGTCCGAGGACATCGCCCAGGCCGGCAACGCGCGGCCGCTGTTCGCCATCGTGCTGATGATGGGCTTCGCCCTGGTCATTTCGCTGTGCAGCGAGGCCGACGCCTTCGTGGCCGCCAACTTCACGACGCTGGCACCGGCGCCGAAGATCGCCTTCCTCGTCCTCGGCCCGATGATGGACATCAAGCTTTACCTGATGTACACCCGCGTCTTCCGCCCGCGCCTCATCTGGACGATCATCGGCGTGGTCCTCCTCCAGGTGCTCATTTACTCGTCGATCACGCATTACGTCTGGGAGTATTACGCGACGACGGTGGCGCCCGCCGCCGCCGTCACGCCCTGACGACCCGAAGCTCTCACGAAGAGGTGTGCCGATGGCTCACTCCCACGATCACGATCACGACCCGGGCGCCTACTACGTCGAGCAGCTGTGCATGATCGGCATCTGCGGCGCCCTCGGCGGCATCGCCGTCATGCTCTACGTGCGCGGCATCCTGACGCTGCTGATGATCTCCATCTACCACGTCCCGGTCCTCGCCGGCGGCGCCTTGCTGCTCGGCGTGGTGGTCCTGCGTGCGATCGCCGTCTGGTTCGCCGCCGGCAAGCCGAAGGCCGAGATCGCCCACGAGGAGGCGTATCATCATCTCCACGACCTCGGCCACGACCACGGGGAGACGTGCGATCACGACCACGACCACGATCACGCACATGGCCACGGTCACGATCATGGTCACGGTCATGGACACGGTCATGGTCATGGCGACGGGCACGACGACCACGACCACGCCTGGGCGCCGTGGCGCTACGTCATCCTGCTGCTGCCGGTGGTGCTGTACTTCCTGAATCTGCCGAGCGAGGGCTTCGCGGCCATCGGCAAGCTCGACACGCAGGTGGACGAAGCGACGGGTCCGCTGCGCGACAAGAAGGAGACGGTCGAGGCCGGCTTCCTCGAACTGGAGCGCGCCTCGTACACGGAAGAGAGCCGCGAGTTCTACGAGGGGAAAACGGTCACGCTCGAAGGGCAGTACGTCCCACACACGACGGAGCGCAGCTTCGGCCTGACGCGCTACAAGATGAACTGCTGCGCCGCCGACGCCATCCCGCTCAGCGCCATCATCATGCTCGACCCGCAGGCCGAGGAGAAGCTGCCGCAGGGGCTGAACGGCAAGTGGGTGCGCGTTTCCGGCCTGGTGCAGTTCCGCCCGCGCACCGACCGGCCGGGGACCTTCGTGACGGTCGTGCTGCTGCGGCCGACGAAAGAGCAACCGCTCGCGGAGATGGTCAAGATCATCCCCCAGCCGCCCAATCCGTTCATCAATTGACCGGCCCGAAGTGTGCCGCTTGCGGCTTCGCACGTGCGAAGCCGCAAGCGGCGAGGACTCGCCATGCCCGACTCGGTCGAAGCCGCCTCGCGCGGCCAGCACGAAGCCGTCTCCTTCGCCGCCCGCGCTCATCGCCACCAGCTGCGCAAGGACGGCGAGACGCCTTACGTCGCCCACGTCTTCCGCGTCTGCCTCGTCCTGCGCCACGTCTTCGGCATCGACGATCAACAGACCTTGATGGCGGCGGCGCTGCACGACACCATCGAGGACACCACGACCGACTTCGACGACCTCGAAGAGCGCTTCGGCCGCGAGGTCGCCGCGTGGGCCGCGACGCTGTCCAAGGACACGCGCCTGCCCGAGGACGAGCGCGAACGCGATTACATCGCCAAGGTTGATCGGGCGCCGTGGCAGGTGAAAGTGTGCAAGCTCGCCGACCTGTTCGACAACCTGATGGATTCGCACTCCTTGAAACCGGAGCAGAAAGCAAAGTCGCTGAAGAGATACCGACAGTACCTCGACGCGCTGGGAAAAGACGTCCCCGCCGAGGCGCGGGCGGCGTATGAGATGGTCGAGCGATTGTATACCGAAATGTTGACCGGGGACATTTGACAGTCGTCGCTTCCTCCCTCCCGAGCCCGGCCGGAGGGAGTGCCGTGCAGGCTGATGCAATGGCACAGCCGTACATCGCCGCGATTTCGGAATTTCCCTCTTGATACTGGACGGAGATCCAGATAGGCTGTCGGATGGGTGGGTCGCACTGTCTTGGGGAGTGATCCGAGGTGAGACGATGACTGCCGCCGCTATCGAAGACGTCCCCTTTCTTTCTCGCGATGCAATCGAGCAGCGTGCGGCGGCGATCCGTCGCTCCCACGGCTTGGAGACGATCCCCGTCGATCCCGTCATCTTGGCGAACAGGGAAGGGATAGCCATCCACAACGCCAAGTTCGCCGAGGACAGTATCGTAGGGATGATCGCGAAACGGGGGGACACCGTCACGCTGTTGGTGAACCAATCTGCCCCCCCTTATCGTAAGCGATTTACCGCTGCCCATGAACTCGGCCATCATTTCCTTCACTTGTTGGGCGACGGCGATTTCGTTGATCGGGAAGCGGACCTGTTCCGGCAGTCGCTAGAAGATGGCGGGGCCGCCACCGCGGAACGCCGCCGCGAGATTCAGGCCAACTTGTTTGCCGCCGCCCTACTGATGCCGGAGGAAGTCGTGCGGTCGGAATGGACTCGCCTTCGGTCTGTCGAGACGATGGCCCGCCGCTTCAACGTATCCGTATCGGCGATGGGCCTGCGCGTCGGACAATTGGGGCTGGATTAATGGCCAGGCAACGCTCACGTCCCCAAGTGCCCGAAAACTTGAAAGCGCTGGTCGCCGACGTCGGCGGCCCGGTTTCGTCCGCCGACGTCGACACTTACGGCAAGATACGAGAGATCCATGACCGCAGCCATCAAATTCGGACGATTGTCAGTGCCTGGAAGGAGCAGCAGAAGCAAGACCGGGAACTTCGGGCACGCTACGCCCGGTGGCTGATGGGCGCCATGGCCGTCCAAGCCTCGCTCATCAACGTGATCTTCGTGCTGATGGGGTGCGGACTTCTCTCCTTTGAATCGTGGACGGCGCGCACCTTTATCGTGTCCGTATTTGGTGAAATTGCCGCCCTCGTATTGATGGTGGTGAAGTATCTGTTTACCCCGTCGAGCGCCAGCATCCTTCAATTCCTGGAAAGCCGGGGCGTCAAGAAGTCCGTGAAGACGACGAAGGGAAAAGAGACCAAAGGTGGCAAGCATTGACTTCCGCAAGTGCCCGGACGCCTTGTCCGATGTCCTGATAAATCGGCCGCCGATGTACCGACCCTAATCGCGCGAAGTGGTTACGTCTTTATCCCGATGGGAAACCTCTCATGACGCGCCGCCTCGCCGGCGCAGCGTGAGTTGCTCCACGGGGATGAAGGTCCCTTGCGCGCTCGCCGTCCGCTTCGAGGAGCCGGCGCAGCCGCCGCAGGCCGAGCCCCGGCCGGACCAGGTGCGCCAGGTTCGCCGCAGCAGGGTCGCCGACGCGAACGTCACGATCAGCGTCACGAAAAACAGTTGCCAGTCCATGATGATGTTGCGAACGCCAGGCCGCGAGCGGCTCAGACGAAGAGCCGACTCACCTGATAGACCACCAGCGCGCCGACGTAGGCCAGCCCCGTCATGTACGCGAACGTGAACGCCGGCCAGCGCCACGAATTCGTCTCGCGGCGGATCACCGCCAGCGTCGACGCACACTGGCAGCACAGCGCGAAGAACACCATCAGCGACAGCGCCACCGGCACCGAGAAGACGCGCCGCTTCGGGTCGTCGTCCCACGACGCTTTTCGCAACGCCTTGCCCAGCGGCGTTTCGCCGATATTCTCCGCCGCGCGGATTTCGTCCGCGTCCACTTTGCCGACGTTGTAGATGATTCCCAGAGTTCCGACGATGACCTCGCGCGCGGGGAAGCTCGCGATCGCCGCCATGCCGATCTTCCAGTCCCAGCCCAGCGGCCGCACCGCCGGCTCGATCGCCCGGCCCATCCGCCCCAGCACGCTCTGACGCTTCCACTCGCCGTTAACCTCGTCGAGTTGCGCCTTTGTCTCCTCGGCGAGCTTTTCCCAGCGCTCCTTCTCGTCTCCTTCCGTCGCCTTCGCTTTCCTGGTCAGCGCGTCGACCTGCTCATCGAGCGCCGTCACATGGTCGTCGAACTTCTCCACACGCAACTCGCGTACCGCGCCGGTCTCGGGGTCGAGCAACGTCAAGGTCTGCGCCTCCGGCTCGGTGCGCGGGAAGTAAAGCAGCGCCCAGACGACGACCATCACCGCGAGGATGATCGTCCCCGCGCGCCGCAGGAACGCCCACGCGCTCTCGCGCACCCGGCCGAAGATCGACCGCAACGACGGCCACTTGTATAGCGGCATCTCCATCACGAACACCGGCGTCTCGCCACGCAGCAGCGTTCGCTTCAGCAGCAGCGCCATCAGCGGGGCGAGGACAAGGCCGATGGCGTACATGCCGAACATCGTGACGCCCTTCACCCACCAGGCGTAGCCGTCGGTGAGGAAGGCGCCGATGAGCAGGCTGTACACCGGCAGCCGTGCCGAACAGCTCATCAGAGGGCTCACGAGGATCGTCGCCAGGCGGTCGCGGCGGTTCTCGATGACGCGCGCCGCCATGATGCCCGGCACGGCGCAGGCGACGCTCGACAGCATCGGGATGAACGACTTGCCGCTCAGCCCGCAGCGCGACATCAGTCGGTCCATCAGGAACGCCGCCCGCGCCATGTAGCCGCAGTCCTCCAGGATCGCGATGAACGCGAACAGAATGAGGATCTGCGGCAGGAAGACGATCACGCTGCCGACGCCCTCCAGGACGCCGTCGGTCAGCAGACTCGTGAACGGGCCGGGCGGCAGCAGGCCGCGCACGCCCTCGGCCAGCAAGTCCTTGCCGGCGCCGAGTAGTTTCATCAACGGCCGCGCTAGGGTGAAAATCGACTGGAAGACGACGAACATGAGCGCCAGGAAGACGAGTGTCCCTCCGACCCGGTGCGTCAGGACGCGGTCGATGCGGTCGGTCCAGGTGACGGGCCGCACCTTGGGGCGCTCGACGCAGCCGGCCGTCACCTGCCGAATCCAGCCGTAGCGCGCCCGCGCCTCGACCGCCGGCACGCCGCAGCCGGCGTCGATGAGGCGCTGACGCGCCGACCGGACGTCGTCTGGGAGGTCATGATGGAACGCCGCGAGACTCTTTTCTGTGTAGCCGCCGACGTCGAGCAGCAGGCGTCGCACCAGGAACGGCGCCACGCCGCCGCCGATGTGGGCGTGCAGGTGCGTCACCTCGCGCTCGAACGGCTCGGGGAACGGAGCCGTGGTCAGCGAATGCGAAGCGGCCACGGCCTCCGCTAACACCTGCTTCAGGCGGTCGAGTCCTTTGCCCTTGTTCGCCTGGATCGGCACCACCGGCACGCCGAGTTGCTTGCTCAGCCGCTCCGCGTCGACGCGCAGGCCCTGCGACTCGGCCACGTCGACCATGTTCAGGGCCACGACGACCGGCACGCCCACTTCGAGCGCCTGCGTCGTCAGGTAGAGATTGCGTTCCAGATTGGAGGCGTCGACAATGGATAGGACGGCGTCGGGGCGCGGCTCGCCGGGCTGCTGGCCGAGGATGAGATCGACGGCGACCATCTCGTCCGGGCTGCGCGGCGCCAGGCTGTAGGTGCCCGGCAGGTCGATAAGGTCGTAAGTGCGTCCGGCCTGCACCATCTGCCCCTTTTTCGTCTCGACGGTGACGCCGGGGTAGTTGCCGACGCGCTGGCGCATGCCGGCGAGGGCGTTGAAGAGCGTCGTCTTGCCGGTGTTGGGATTGCCGAGCAGGGCGATGACAGAGGGACGCGGGGCCGGGTCCATCGCGGGGGTCTCCGCGTCACGCCTCAGACGGGCAACGGCGTGACGACGATACGGGCGGCTTCGCGGGCGCGCAAACTCAGGCGGTAGTCGCGCAGGCGCACCTCAATAGGGTCGCCGAGAGGGGCCACCGCCACCACCTCGATCTCTTCCCCTTCGAGAAGGCCCATTTCGAGCAGGCGCTGAAGGAGGACGTCCTCGCCCCGGACGGCGTCGATCCGCACCCGTCGGCCGACCGCGATCTGGTCCAGGGTGGGCATGTGTGAGTGCGCGGCGCCTCGGGCAAGTTGGGGAAGGTCAAACGGCGACCGCGAGCGGGCGGACGAGGATGCGCGAGGCCATGTCGGCCCGGACTATCAGACGCGAGCCGCCGATCTGCAACAGGCACGGACTGCCCGGTTGGAGGACGCAGAGACGGCCACCCAGGCGAAGCCCTAACTCGGCCATACGGCCGACCCAGGTCGCCTCGCCGGCGACGTCCGCCACCTCGGCCCATTCGCCGGATTCCAGGCATTCCAGGGGCATCATCAGGTCGGTCATCTCGGCTCGAGCCTCATTGCTAACGGCCGTGTCTTGTTGAGACTGAATCTCAATCTAATCCTAGCCGAGAGCCCAGTTGTGTCAAGAGGAGGCGCCGGAAAAATCGGCGCGGTCGCGTGCGGCTTCGCATTTATTCGGTTGCTGAGAGGGCAATACCTGTTGCCACGCCGCAAGCGAGCTAACCGTTTACCTTGACTCAAGGGGGCGCGCCTGTAACTATGAATTTAAGAGACGCACCCGCCGAGTCGACAGTCCTCGTCCCGCCCCCTGTCCGACGCTCTTGCACTACAGGTGATGGATTGCGTAGCGACCGCTACAGGCTGACCCTCGCCCTTCCGCTGGCGGCCCTGCTCGTTGCCGGCTGCCAGAAGGACGAAATTCGCGAGTACGACGTCCCGCGCCCCGAGCCGGTCGTGCGCCTGCTCGGAGCCATCGTCCCCCACGGCGATAGCACCTGGTTCTTCAAACTCGTCGGCCCCGTCGCGGCCGTCGGCGAGCGGAAGGCCGACTTCGACGGCCTGGTCGACTCCGTCCGCTTCGGCGGGGGGAAGGACGACCCGGCGACGTGGAAGTTGCCGGCCGGCTGGACCGAGGAGAAGGGGCCGGCGCCGCGCCACGCCACCCTCAAGTTCGGCCCGGCCGACGCCCCGCTCGAACTGAGCGTCAGCAAGCTCGGCAGCGGCGGACAGACCGCATCGGTCCTCGCCAACGTCAACCGCTGGCGTCGCCTCGACCTTGGCCTCGGCGCCGCCCTGCCCGAAGAGGACCTCCCCGAAGTGGTCCGCGAGAAAAAGGTCAACGACCTGACGGTCACCTTCGTCGACATGAGCGGCCCCGGCGCCGGGACGCACGCCAAGCCGGCCCGGCCGATGCGCGAAGAGCCCGTACCCGCCGAGCCCCGCGAGCCGGCCGAGCAACCGCGCGTCGACTACGTCACGCCAGAGGGGTGGCAGCCGGCGCCGACGAACATGGGCGGCTTCCGCGCCGAGGCGGCGTTCCGCATCCGCGAAGGCGACAAGTCCGCCGACGTCAACGTGATGATCGTCGGCGGGCCTTTCGCCGAAAACGTCAACCGCTGGCGCAAGCAGATCGGCCTGCCGCCGGTCAGCGAGGCCGAGGTGCGCAAGGAGGTCCGCCCCATCACTATCGACGGCGCGCCCGGCCACCTGGCCGACCTCGTCGGCCCCGAATCGCAGGGGGCGAAGCGGCAGCGCATCCTCGGCGCCATCGTCGACCGCGACGGCGGCACCTGGTACTTCAAGATGCGCGGCTCGGCCGAGTTGGTCGAGAAGCAACAGGGCGCCTTCGACAAGTTCCTGGCGTCCTTCAAATTCAACGGCGGGAGGTAAGCCCGATGGACAAGTCGGCGATCCGTGCCTCGATCCCCCCGACTGCCCCCGCCGCGGCCCTGGAGCCCTCGGCGAAGCCGGCGGCCGGGCGCTGGTCCGTCAAGAAAGTGCTGCGGACGGTCGCGTCGCTCCGGCTGACCGTCATCCTGTTCGCTTTGTCGATCTTCCTCGTCTTCGCCGGCACGCTCGCCCAGGCCGACGAGGGGATCTGGACCGTCGTCGGCAAGTATTTCCGCTCCGCCCTGGTGTGGATTCCCGTCCAGGTCTTCATCCCGAACAAGCTTCAGCTGAAGATCCCCGGAGCCTTCCCCTACCCCGGCGGCTGGCTGCTCGGCGGAATCCTGCTGGTCAATCTCCTGGCGGCGCACGCGCTGTGGCTCGTCACCATGCTCACGGCGCCCGGCTTTCGCTTCATGATGCTGGTGAAGCGCTCCGGCATCATCCTCCTGCACGCCGGCATCATCGTCATGATGCTCGGTGAGTTGATCGCCGGCCTCTACCAGGTCGAGGGCTATCTGAGCATTGAGGAGGGGCGCTGGGCGAATTTCCTCGAACACCGCATGTACACCGAGTTGGCGGTCATCCGCCCGACGCCCGAGGGCGACAAGGTCGTGGCGGTGCCGGCGTCGTTCCTCCAGAAGGACGGCACGCTGCGCG
This sequence comes from Gemmatales bacterium, assembly GCA_038229635.1. Classification (GTDB taxonomy): domain Bacteria; phylum Planctomycetota; class Planctomycetia; order Gemmatales; family Gemmataceae; genus DATFNV01. Next base: position 7,963 of record JBBROG010000059.1, on the reverse strand, counting down.
ACGAGCGGCTGCCGTTCGACGTCGAGGTGGTGAAGTACATGAAGAACTCGGCGGCGCCGGTCGAGGCGCCGGCCGACGCCGCCCCCGGCAGCGCCCGCAACCCGGCGACGGCGGGCGACGGCCGCACCTACGTCACCGCCGAGGCGAATGAGGCTCCCGGCACCGATTCCAGCTCCGACCTCGCCTCCGCCTATGTCACCTTCCGCGACAAGGCGAGCGGCGCCTCGCTAGGGACGTACCTCCTGTCGACCTGGTTTTCCGGCGTCCTGCCCGACGCCGACCTGCCGCAGCGCGTCACCTGCGACGGGCAGAAGTACGACGTCTACTTGCGCTTCAAGCGCAGCTACAAACCGTACTCCGTTTATCTCTACAAGTTCGAGCACGACAAGTACCTCGGCACCGACACGCCGAAGAACTACGCCAGCCGCATCCGCCTCCTGGACAAGGGCGAGGACGAGGACCGCGAGGCGTACATCTCGATGAACAGCCCGCTCCGCTACCGAGGCGAGACGTTCTTCCAGGCGGACTTCTTCAAGGACGGCCGGCGCGGCACGGTGCTGCAGGTGGTGCGCAACCCCGGCTGGCTGCTGCCCTACGTGTCGTGCGGCATCGTCGCGGCGGGGATGCTCATCCACTTCGGCATTTCGCTGGTCGGTTTCCTCGCGCGGAGGGCGAAGCCATGAACGCGGAACAGATCGGGCGCTACCTGCCCTGGGCCGTCGTCGTCGGCGCCGCACTCTTTCTCCTGGCGGCGGCGGTCCCGTCGTCGGACGAGGCGAACGAGCCTCGCCTCCTCGACTTCGCCAGGCTCCCCGTGGTCGAGGGCGGCCGCGTCAAGCCGATTGACTCGGTGGCGCGCAGCAACCTGATGATGATCAGCAACCGACAGACCTACACGGACAAGACCGATAAGACCCAGCCGGCCATCCGCTGGATGCTCGGAGCGATGACCAGCCAGCCGATCTTTGGCGGCAAGGGCGCGGTGCGCGAGGCGAACGTCTTCCGCATCGAGAACGACGAGCTGCTCGGCTTGCTCGGCCTCAAGCCGCGCGACGGCTTCCGCTACTCCGTCGACGACCTCGCCCCGACCGTCGACCGGCTGACGGAGCGGGCGACGCGGGCGCGCAAGAAGGACCAGAAGGAACGCGACCTGGTCGACACCAAGGCGCTGGAGCTGGCCGAGCACCTGGAACGGTTCGTCACCCTGGCCCGGCTGCAGGCGCCGCACGTCATCGCGCCGCCGGAGGGCGACGACTGGCAGGTTCTCGGCAACGCGCTGGCCAACTGGCCCGAGTTCGAGGAGGCGGTGCGCCAGGCGGCCGCCGGCAAGGGGAACGCCTCGTCGTTCGGCGGCATCCTGCGCGACATGCGCGACGCCGGGCACGACGACCGGCCGGCGGTGACGAGCTTCGGCCTGATGCTCGACGCCTACGCCCGCGACGACGCCAAGGCGTTCAACGGCGAGCTGGAGAAGTATCAGAGGCGTCTGGAGGGCGAGCGCCCCGCCGACGTGCGGCTGGCGCGCTTCGAGGCGTTCTTCAACCATTTCGAGCCGTTTTACTGGCTGACGGGCCTGTACCTCGCGGCCGGCCTGCTGACGGCGGGCTCGTGGCTGGGGTTCTGGGAACCGCTGCGCCGCTCCGGCTTCTGGCTGCTGGCGCTGCTGTTCGTCGTCCATACGTTGGCGCTGGCCGCGCGGGTCTACCTCAGCGGGCGTCCGCCGGTGACGAACCTCTATTCGTCGGCGATCTTCATCGGCTGGGCGGGCGTCCTCTTCGGGCTGGGCCTGGAGTTACTGTTCCGCCTCAGCATCGGCAACGTGATCGGCGCGGCGGTCGGCTTCCTGACGGTGTTGGTCGCCCACAACCTGGCGACGATGGGCACCGGCGACACGCTCGGCGTGATGCAGGCAGTCCTCGACACCAACTTCTGGCTGGCGACGCACGTCATCTGCGTGACGCTCGGCTACGCGACGACCTTCGTCGCCGGCACGCTGGGGATCAGCCTGCTCGTCGTCGGCGTGGCGACGCCGGCGCTGAACCGCAAGGTGTACCGGCTGCTCGGCCAGATGATCTACGGCGTCGTCTGCTTCGCGATGTTCTTCAGCTTCGTCGGCACGGTGCTGGGCGGCATCTGGGCCGACCAGTCGTGGGGCCGCTTCTGGGGCTGGGACCCGAAGGAGAACGGCGCCCTGCTGATCGTGCTGATGAACGCGCTGATCCTGCACGCCCGCTGGGCCGGCATGGTGCAGCAGCGCGGCATGGCGGTGCTGGCGGTGCTGGGCAACATCGACACGTCGTGGTCGTGGTTCGGCACCAACATGCTTGGCGTCGGCCTGCACGCCTACGGCGCGATGGAGCGGGCCGACGTCGTGCTTTGGATGTACGTGTTCTTCAACCTCGGCATCGCCGGCGGGGGCATGATGCCGCTGACGTACTGGCGCAGCTACACCGCGATCAGCGCCCGCTGAGAAAACGTCCGCTTGCGGCTTAGCGTTCGCGTCACACAAGGCGCGAACGCTAAGCCGCAAGCGGGGGTCATGCCCGGCGATACATCAGCGGCGTCATCAGGAGCGTCGGGATCAGACCGGCCGCGACGAACACGGCTGTACACCACGTCGAATTCGCGATATACCACTCCACGCCGCGCTTGAGCGGATGATTCAGGAGCAGTGCCTTGGCCGCCTCGTCGTTGGCGTGGAGCGCCCAGACCTCGGCGCCGACCGCGTAATCGTGGGCGTAGGCGGCGCCGCCGAAGGCCGCGTGCCAGGCCGCCGCGCCGCCGCCGCCGGCGACGTCCCAGGCAACGGCCCCACCGCCACACGCCTGATAGCCGACCGCGAGGCCGCCGAGCGCCAGCACGCCCAACCCCAACCCGCCGACGGCGACAATTCCCAGCGCCATTCCCCCCACCGCGACGACGCCGACCGCGATGCCGCCGAAACTGACGACGCCGACGGCGCGGCCGCCGAACGCCAGGAACCCTCGCGCCGTCGAGCCGACCGCGAGCAGGACGCCGCGCGCGTCGTCGCCGACGGCGATCCAACCGCGGGCGACGCGGCGCTCGCCGTGCGGCACGGGGTCGCTGACGTTGATGTCGAGCAACGGCAGTCCGAAGAGCGTCGCCCGGCTGCGGAAGACCCTGCCGCGGTAGCGCGAGGCGAGTGCGTTCGCGGCGACGCGCAGCGGCGTGTCGTTCGGTTGTCCTCCTCCTTCCGCCCGGAGGCGCCGCACCACGCGGGCGGCGCGGATCGAGGCGAAGGCTACGTAGCCGCCGAACGTCGTCATCGCCACGAGCCAGAGAATCAGGTACGCCGCCATCGGCGGTCGCCAGACGATCATCGCCAGCACCGCGCCGAGCAGCACGACGGTGAAGAGGACCGAGGCGATCATCATGCGTCGCCCGTGCCGGCGCATCAGGTCACGTTCGTTGATCGTCGGGGCGAGTTGGGCCGGGAGCCAGGTGCCGAACCAGCCGCCGAAGAGGCCGAGCAACGACCCCAACAGCCCGCCGACGAGGCCGCCTCCGAGCCCGACTCCTGCCGCCTTGACCACCGCGCCGGCCGCCCCCGCGCCGCCGGCCAGGGCGGTCTTGGCGCCGGCCGTCAGCGACGTCAGCCCCGTCATCACGGCGACGGTGAACGTGCGGCCCGGCCGGCTGCGGCGCAGGGCGCCTTCGACCACGTCCGCCATTCGCTCGCGGAGCATGCCGCGGCCGCGCGCGAGCCGCTGCTTGACGGCGTCCTCACTGAGTTCCAGTGCCGCCGCGACCTCGGCGACCGACTGCTCCTCGCGGTAGAAGAGGATCAGCGGCTCGCGATACGCATCGGGGACCTGTTCCAGCGTCTGCCAGACGAGCGCCTCTTCCTCGCGCGACACCGCCTCGTCGGCGGGTCCGGGTCCGCCGGCGGGTACGCTCGCCATCATGTCCGAGGGAGCGGATTCGGCCGCGCGCGCCTCCCGCCGCCTCGCATTCTGCCCCAGGTTGCGCGCGATGCCACACAACCAGGCCCGCAGGCGGTTCGGCTCCTTGAGCGACGCCCGCCCGCGCCATGCCGACCAGAACGTCTCCTGGGCGACGTCCTCGCTGAGCGTCAGGTCGCCGCAGGCGTTGTACGCCACCGCGCAGACGAGCGACTGATGGCGCCGCACCAGTACCTCGAACGCGGGGACATTCCCCTGACACGCCAGTCGCCAAAGGTCCGCGTCTTGCGCAAGTTCGTTCACGGAAAAAGGGGTCATGGTTTGCCTCGTGGGTCGCGCCGCGACGTACTTCCTCCCCTGATGTGGCGCCGGGCCGGGCCGAGGTGACAGGAATTCTCGCGCCGCCCGGCGCGGCCCTTGGCGAGCCGCCTGTACACGTCCCATAATAGAGGGGCCACGTCCCGCAGGGAGGCAGGCCCAGACGAGGGACCAACGGATATGCTTCGCTTTCACGTCGTCAACAAGCGCGAGTGTCAGAGCATCGACCACGCCGCCGGGCCGATCGAATTCGGCCGCGGCCCGAAGACGAACGGCGTCGCGCGCTGCGTCATCCAGGACCTGTCCGTCTCGCGGAACCATGTGCGCGTCGAGGAACTGCCCTCCGGCTGCGTGCGGGTACAAAACCTCAGCGAGAAGAACACGGTCGGCGTCGGCGACAGCGGCACGCTCGCCCCGGCGGACTTCCTGGAGTTGCCGCCGCCCCTTCACCTCGTGCTGGGCGAGACGACGGTCGACGTGAGCATGCCGCCGGCGGAGGACGAGGACGACAACATCGCGCGGAACCTGCTCGACACGTTAGGGCAGCCGCCCATACGTCCTCGGTCGGCGCCGGTCGGACTGGCGAGCTTGCGGAACCTGGGCGAGGCGCCGACGCCGGAGCGATTGGCCTACTGGTTCGAGACGCTCATCGCGGTGCAGCGCGCCGCCGCCGGCTCGACGGAGTTCTACCAGCAGACGGCGCAGGCGCTGATCGACCTGGTCGGCCTCGACAAGGGGCTGGTGCTGTTGCGCCGCGGCAACCGCTGGGAGATCGCTGCCCGGGCGGTGCTGCGCGAGGAGGGCTTCGGCCGCGACTTCAGCACGACGGTCGTGCGCCACGCCTTCGAGGAACGGCGGACGCTCTACCAGGCACACGCCACGATGGAGTCGTCGGAGAGTCTGCAAGGCGTCGAGGCGGTGGTGGCGTCGCCGATCTTCGACGGGCGGGACAACGTCGTCGGCGTCCTGTACGGCTCGCGCAACCGCTACTCGAAGGGCCGCGGCGTCGCCGTCGGCGAGCTCGAAGCGCAGGTGGTGCAGGTGCTGGCGTCCGTCGCCGGCGCCGGGCTGGCGCGGCAGGAGCGCGAGGCCGACGCGGCGCGGCTGCGCGTCCAGCTCGAACAGGTGTTCTCGCGCGACCTGGCAAGCGAACTCTTGCGCAACCCGGCGATCCTGGAAGGCCAGGAGCGCGAGGTGACGGTGCTGTTCAGCGACATCCGCGGTTTCTCGCGGCTGGCCCAGCGCCTGCCGCCGACGGAGGTGTGCCGCCTGGTCGCCGAGGTGATGGAATGTCTCACCGGGCACGTGTGCGGGCAGGACGGCGTCGTCGTCGACTACTACGGCGACGGGTTGTGTGCCATGTGGAACGCGCCGTTCCCGCAGCCGGACCACGCGGCGCGGGCGTGCCGGGCGGCGCTGGCGATGATGGCCGACCTGCCGCAGGTGTCGGCGCGCTGGCAGGACAAGCTCGGCGGGCCGCTCGGCGTCGGCGTCGGCGTCAACACGGGCAAGGCGCTGGTCGGCAACACCGGCAGCCGGCAGAAGATCAAGTACGGGCCGTTCGGCCACACGGTCAACCTGGCGAGCCGCGTCGAGGGGGCGACGAAGCAGCTCGGCGTGGCGGTGCTGATGACGGGGACGACTTACGAATTGGTGAAGGAGAAGTTCGCGACGCGGCGCCTGTGCCGGGCGAACCTGGTCGGCATGGCGGGCGCGGTCGATCTGTACGAGCTGCACGCGGAGGGGGCGGCGCCGGAGTGGGCGGCGCGGCGCGACACCTACGAGGAAGCGCTGACGCGGTACGAGGCCGGCGAGTGGGCGAAGACGTGCCAGGCGGTCTATCCGCTGCTGTCGGGGGCGGACGGGCAGTACGATGTGTCGTGCCTGAATCTGGTGGCGCGGGCCGTCGACTGTCTGCGTTCGCCGCCGACGGCGTTCGACCCGACGTGGAGCCTGGCGAGCAAGTGATCGTTCCGCCCGTCTCGTTGACACCTCGTCATAACTTCTCGCGTCTTGCGAGAGCGGCTTTCGCGAGCTAGAGTTTTCCCAGCGATCCCGACGCCGCGCCCGCACTCTTCCGCGCGGCAAGTCAGCAAAGCTGTCCAAGGAGCATAGATGAGCCGCCCGCGCGTTGTCCTGTGCGGCCTCGGCGCTCAGGTCGATGGGCTCCGCTGGGAGTCGGTCGATCGGTTGCGCATCGGCCGGACGGGAAGTCTCGACATCGTCATCAACGACGCGTCGGTCAGCCGCAGTCACGCCGAGGTCGTCTATACGCCCGAGGGCTGGTTGTTGCGCGACCTCGGCAGCCGCAACGGCACCTTCCTCAACGAGGATCGCCTGGCGGCCGACGGCAAGCCGCTGAAGGCCAACGACCTCATCAAAATCGGCAACGTGCCGCTGCAGGTCTCCGTCGTCGAGCGGACCCCGGCGCCCGCGGCCCCCGCCCCCGCGGTGCCTCTGGCGCGCATCAAAACCACCGGCCGATACGTCAACCTCCGCGCCGCCTCGCGCCGCTCCTGGGAGCGCGCCGTCGAGCAACTCGCGCACGCCCCGGACGAACGCCTCTGGCCCGCCCGGCGCATCCTGCCGCTCTTGCGTGCCGGACACTACCTCACGCAGATGACCTCGCTCGACGACCTGCTCCAGAAACTGCTCGACGAGGTCGTCGGCGTTCTGGAGGCCCAGCGCGGCGCCATCATCCTCGCCGACGACGTCACCGGCGCCCTTCACCTCCGCGCCGCCGCCGCGAACGGCGGCCGGTCGGCCCTGCCCAAGTATTTCAGCCTGACCCTGGCCGAGCGCTGCTACCTGGAGGGCGAGTCGCTGCTGTGCGAGGACGTGAGCGACGAGTCCGACCTGGCCGGCGTCCAGAGCATCGCGCACGGCACCATGTCGTCGATCATTTGCGTGTTGCTGCGCACGCCGCGGCGGCGCCTCGGCGTGATGCACCTGGACCGGGGGCCTTTCCAGGAGGCGTTCACCAAGGACGATTTCGACCTGGTCGACGCCGTCGCCTGCTACGTCTCAGTGGGGATCGAGAGCGCCCAGATGCTGGAGCAGCAGCGCTCGCTGTTCTTGCAGGCCGCCAACACGCTGGCCCAGACGGTGGAGCTGCGCGACACGTACACGGGCAACCACACGCAGCGGGTGACGGCCTACGCCTCGCTGCTAGCGGAGGAACTGAAGCTGTCGGCGTCGGAGCGGCAGCAGATCGCGATCGCCACGCCGCTGCACGACATCGGCAAGATCGCGGTCGCCGACGCGGTGCTGCGCAAGCCGGGGCGTCTGACCGCGGACGAATACGAGGAGATGAAGACGCACGTGTCGAAGGGGGCGGCGCTGCTGGCGAACATCCCGGGCCTGGCGCCGATGCTGCCGATCGTGCGCTCGCACCACGAGCGCTGGGACGGGAGCGGCTACCCCGACGGCCTGGCCGGCGAGGGCATCGCCCGCGTGGCCCGCGTGGTGGCCGTGGCGGACGCCTTCGACGCCATGACGTCGGACCGGCCGTACCGTCTCGCCCTTTCGGCGGAGGTCGCGTTCGCCGAGTTACAGGCCCAGGCCGGGACGCACTTCGACCCCGACTGCGTCGCCGCCTTCGTGCGCGTGCGGACTCAGGTCGAGCGACTGCTCAGCGAAGGGCGCCCGACGTGACCGTCCGTCCGAGCCGCGCACGCAGCGTACTCGCGGAGTAAGCGGCCGAAGCTGCTGAGAAGGCCGCT
>JBBROG010000058.1:0-35035 GCA_038229635.1 Gemmatales bacterium | reverse complement strand
GAGGAAGCGGTCGGCGGCGCCGGACAGCACGGCGTTGACCTCGGCGCTGATGTCGGTGACGGGCGCGGGCGGCCGGTCGTCGAGGGCCAGCCAGTCGGCCGGCGACGTCTCCACCAGCACCTTCACCGTCGGGTCGAACTCACCGGCCATGACGCCTCCCTGATTGCGAAAGAAGGCGCGGCGCGACCTGCCCCTTACCCTTCCGGCAGGCAAACGTGTCGGCGGTCTTGCGGAACGACGGGTCGAACCTGAGCCGAAGAACGGAATTTCGCGGCGCCGGCCGGCTTCCTTCGCGTAACATGGTGGAAGATTATCGTTTATGAGGAAACCGGCCGCAAGCGACAAACCGAATTTCGGCTTGAGCGCGTTCGAGGAAAGGCGGGGGCAAGCATGGGACCCGAGGGGCACAAGGATTCGGGCCGCGGCAAGGGACTGGCGCTGGCGGCGGCGCTGCTCGGCTGGCTCTTCGACGGCGCCGAGATGGGCGTCTTCTCGCTGGTCGGCCGGCCGGCGGTCCAGGACCTCCTCCACACCACCGACGAGGGCGTCATCGCCCTCTGGTTCGGCGTCATCACCGCCGGCTTCCTCGTCGGCGCGGCGACCGGCGGCGTCCTGTTCGGCTGGCTCGGCGACCGCGTCGGCCGCGTCCGCGCCATGACCCTCAGCGTCCTCGTCTACTCCGTCTTCACCGGGGCCTGCGGCGTCGCCACGGAAGCGTGGCAGATCGGCCTTCTCCGCTTCGTCGCGGCCCTCGGCATGGGCGGCGAGTGGTCGCTCGGCGTGGCCCTCGTCATGGAGGTGTGGCCGAACCGCTCGCGCGCCTTCATGGCCGGCCTCATCGGCGCCGCCGCCAACGTCGGCTACATGCTCGTCGGCGTCGTCGGCCTCGGCCTCAATGTCGTCCTCGCCGGGTTGTCGCGGTTCTTCCTCGCCGCCGGCCTCGCGCAGGAGCGCGTCGATTGGCTGAGCGCCAACGGCGGCTGGCGGCTGATGATGGTTCTCGGCACCTTACCGGCGCTGCTGACCTTCTTCATCCGCCTCTTCGTCCCCGAGTCGGAGCGCTGGCTAGAGGAGAGACGGCGCGGCGCCACGTCGAACTGGGCGGCGCGCGACTTGCTCGGCGTCGTCCTCGGCGGCGCGGGGCCGGCGCTGATGGTCTACCTGTGGGCCTGGGACGAGACGGGCTGGCTGCGGCACACGCTCGGCGTGCGGCTCGCGGGGTCGGCGCTCGGTCTGCTGATCGCGACGGCCGGCTACACCTACCCGGTCGTGCGCTACCTCCAGCGCGAAGGCTCGGCGGGGCACGCGCCGGGGCCGTGGCTGCGGCGCATGCTGTTGGCGGCGTGCCTGAGCGGCGTGGCGCTGCTCGGGACGTGGGGCTCGACGCAGTGGGCGCCGTCGTGGGCCGACAGCCTCGCCGAGAAGGGGTTGCACGCGAAGGAGTATACGCAGATCTCGCTCGCCATTGGCGCCGTCGCCGGTACCCTCGCGGCGGCGCTGCTCGGCGACTGGGTCGGGCGGCGGCCGGCGTACTGCGTGCTCTGCGTCCTGTCGCTGGGGTCGGTCTACCTGCTCTATCAGACCAATACCGAGTACGGGCCGAGACTTCTCCTCAGTGCGGGGGTCGCGGGCGCCTGCACGGCGTCATTCTACGGCTGGCTGCCGCTCTACCTGCCGGAGTTGTTTCCGACGCGCCTGCGGGCCACGGGGCAGGGGTTCGGCTTCAACTTCGGGCGCATCCTCGCGGCGGTCGGGGCGCTGCAGACGGGCAACCTGATGGGGCTGTTCAAAGAGCCGCTCGACGTGGGCGGGCTGACGCTCGCCGGCGGCTACCCGCTCGCCTGTACGGCGATGAGCCTGGTCTACTTCGTCGGCGTCGTCATGATCTGGCTGGCGCCGGAGACGCGCGGGCGGGCGCTGCCGGAGTGACAGAGGGCTGTCACACGTCGAAGATGTCGGCGACGGCGATGCGCCACCCCGGCACGGCGGGCTCCGCGTCGGCGACGTCGCCGCGGCGGAAGATCACGGGATGGGTCGGGTCGGCAGGGCGGTAGCAGGCCACCGTCTCGGCTTCGGGGTCGACGTCCCAGACGACGAGCGTGCCGGCGGCAAAGTAGTCGGCGCGCTTGGCCGCCATCTGATCTTCGGCCGACCGACCGTAGTCGTTTTCGCTGCGCACCTCGACGGCGAGTGTCGGCGTACCTTCGATGAAGCGCATCGGCTTGGCGGGAAGCGAGCCGTCGTAGTAGGAGGCGTCCGGCTCGAAGGACTCACGTCCGGAAGGGAGTTCCGAGATCGCGTAACCGACGCCGTCGGCGTGGGCGATGCCGCGCCCCATGCTCTTCGTGAAAACGCGCAGGCTGACGAAAATCTCTTCCGCGACTCTTCCTGGCAGGTGTCCGGAGGCCATAAAGCGCACGATCCTTCCGTTGATCAGTTCCGCCTTCCCCTCCACTTTGTACAGATCGTCCAGCGTGGCTCGGGGCGTCGTGACTGGCGTCATGGGAACCTCGGTCGGAGTTCGAGACGTCTATTCCGGATCGGACACGGGCAAGCGCTAAGCCGCAAGCGGCAGGTCACGGCGCGGCGACCTTCGCCTCGACCGCCGTCCACGCCTCGGCGATCACCTTCTCCGCCGCCGCGCGGATCAACCCCTGCGGCACCGCCTTGAGCAGTCCGCCCAGGCGCGCGACGCGCGTCACCCAGTGGATGCGCGTCCCGCCCTCGCGCGGCGCGAACGTCAGCGCCGCCTCGACGTCACTGGAGCTGCCGATGCCCTTGCTGTGGATCTCCAGGCGCAGCGACGTCGCCGGCACGGGGTCGGCGACGCGGGCCGTGACTTCCAGCGTGCCGCGGGCGAAGGCGAAGCCGGGGCGGATCGTGCAGACGACCTCCGCCGGCTCCGACTTCGTCACCGACTCGACGCCGGGGATGCACGCGGCCAGGAAGCGCGCGTCGCTCAGCTTCGCCCACACCTCCGCCGGCGCCGCGGCGAAATCGCGGTCGCCCTCGAACTGGATCATGGTCGCTCCCCTCCGTTGATTTCTCCGTCCCATCTTACCGGCTCGTTGCCGCGAAATGTGCGCCGCCGCACGTCAACTCGCCTCCCTCCATCGGAAAATGTGCGCCGCCGCACGCGAACTTCCCTCGCCAGCTGCCGCGTGCAGCTGCGCAGCTGCGGTTCGTCAGCTGCAAACCCCGTCGGCGGCTCGCCGGCGTCGGGTTCGCGGGCCGCCGCGCACATTCCGACGAGAGTTCGCGGGCCGCCGCGCACCCGGACCGCGTGCGGCGGCGCACGTTTCGGCGGAAGTCAACGGGCCGTCGCGCACCCGGTCCGCGTGCGGCGGCGCACATTCGCGCCAACCGCGCCCGGCGCAACGTCCAGGCGCCCAAGGGTTTACCGGCGCCGCTTTCCCCGGCCTAACCTGTACCACAACCTCGAAGACCAACCTCACACAAAACCGGGCTTCGCCCTTGCGAGCCCCCCTCGGATGTGGCTCACTGGTGGTACGTGTGTGGATTGGCAGTTGATAAAGCCCCCGAGGCGGCACCATGACGGCGACCGAGGCGACGCGGCGATTCCACGACGGCCGCGACGAGATGAACCTCGCCGACTTCCCCATCTCCGTCCTCCAGCGCCAGCAGCCCAGCGACGAGCAGGGACAAAAGCGCGACAGCATCGTCTACGAGTCGAGCCGCCTCGACCCGGCGACGCGGCAGCGCGTCACGCAGCGCGTCACGCTGACGACCTCCGCGCGCGAGGGGCTGCCGACGCCGGCGGACGAGCACGTCGTCCTCGCCCTGCTCTACGTCGCCAAGCACGGCACGAACTTCGCCGACGCCACGGTCCCTTTCGCGCCGGGGCAACTCTTCGAGATCATGGGCTGGTCGCCGAACGGCCGCAGCTACACCCGGCTGCGCGGCGTGCTGCGGCGGCTGAAGTCGCTGAACATCCGCTACGAGAACGCCTGGTGGGACGCCGCCGGCCGTGCCTACGAGGAAGAGGTCGCCACCGGCCTCGTCGCCGGCTACCGCCTCGCCCGGCAGGTGAGCGGGCCGCGCACCGACGAGACCGCGCTGATGAGCTGGGTCACCTGGACGCCGCAGTTCCACGAGAGTCTGCAAAAGGGGAACATCAAGCGGCTCAATTTGGAGTTGTTCTTCGCGCTGCGCTCGCCGGCGGCACAGCGGATGTACCGCTTCCTCGACAAGCGCTTTTACAACGCGCCGAAAGTCGTAATCGACCTCGTCGAGTTCGCCTGCGGCCACATCGGCCTGACGGAGTGCGACAACGTCGCCGTCCTCAAGCGCCGCCTCGCGCCGGCGATTCAGGAACTGGAAGAGGTCGGCTTTCTCGCCAGGGCCGGTGCCGACGAGCGCTTCCAGAAGGTGAAGGCGGGCGTGTGGCGCGTCCAGTTCCGCAAGGCGGTTGCGGAGGACAAGGAGACAAAAACCAAGGAGGAAGCGCCCGTCGCCCTGTCTTCCGCCGAGTCCGCGTTGGCGGAGGAGTTCTATCGGGCGCGCGGCTTTGAGGGTTTGGTGCGGCCGGGGCCGCGCGACCGGGAGCAGGCGCAGGCGCTGATCCGCGACCACGGCCTCGACAAGGCGAAATCGCTGGTCCTTACGCTGGCGAACGTGGTGCGGAAGGAGTGGCCCGACTGCCGCTCTTTCAGCGGCGCCGCCCAGAAATACCTTCCCGAGGCGCTGAAGGCCTTCGACGCCGAGCGGCGGCGGTTGAGCCAGCGCGAGGAGGACGAGGCGAAGCGCCGTCGCGAACACGAGGATCTGGCGCGGCAGCGGGCGGAGCAGCAGCAGTTCCTGGCGACGTGGCAGCCGGTCTGGCAGGCGCTGGGCGAGGCCGAACGCGAGGCGGTGCGGCGCGACGTCGTGGCGCGGCACCCGCACCTCGCCGGCACGCGCGCCCTGCTAGAGGAACGCTGCCTGCGCGAACTGGCGCGTCAGCGGCCCTTGTGATAGGTCAGGATCGTCAGGCGGCGGTGGAGGTCGTCGCGGCCGGGCTCGTCGGCCGGAGACGAGTCTTGACGTTGAAGCTGTTCGCGGCGGCGGCGCTCGCGGCGGCAGGCGTCCCAGAAGACGTAAAGGGCGGACACCGTGAGCGCGGGAAATGCGGTCACCATGCGACGAATCCTCGGGACGTGGTGCGAGTCAAGCGTTCCGTGCGCGGGAGCGCGTAACAGGATGGGGCGCGCTCCGCAGCCAAAGGTAGTACGAACAGCGCGAATGTCAAACGGGGCCGCGCCGCTCACTCCTTGAAGTCGTTCTCGCTGAACAGGGTGAATCCCTCGCGGTCCAGCGTGGCGACGGCCGTCTCCAGGTCCTCGACGCGGATCGCGAGGCCGGGGCTGCCGTTGGGGCCGACGAGGAGCGGGTAGGCGTAGTGGAGATTCACTTCGGCCTGCAGCAGCGCCTTGAGGATGCGCAGCAGCGGCTGCGAGCCGTCGGGCAGCTTCACCACGAGCAGGTCGCTCTCGGTGAAGGCGAACTTCGCCTGTTGTAGGATCTCGTAGGCGCGCTCGGGGTCGCTGAGGACGAGGCGGATGATGGCGCAGTCCGCCGAGTCGACGACGGTGAGCGAGACGATGTGAATGTCGGTCGTCTCGAAGCGGCGGACGACGTTGAGGAGCCCGCCGACGCGGTTCTCGACGAAGATGTTGAACTGGCGCACGCTGGGCCAATCGCGGCCGCGCGCCGTCGCGAAACCTACGCCAGTTCCCGCACCCTCGTTCTCGCCGTTGCTCATGAGTTCCCCTTGGCTCGCAGCGCTTTACTTTACGCGACGAGTTCGCGGTCCGTCAATTCCAGCCTGGCCGCGAGTCGAGAGTGACGCCGCGGGCGAGTCTCCGCTTGTGCCACCCCCATCCCGCCAGTCCGCCGAGACGGAGGAGGATTTATCTCGGCGGGAAGAGCCTTTCCTCGATGAGTCCTTCGCGAAGCTCGACGCGGAAGGGATCGTTGATGTGGAGGAGAGCAACGGTCACGCGGCCCACGGCGGAGCGCCCTTCCAGGAAGGGTCCGTTCCAGCGGAAGTGACGGCTCCATTTGTGGCGGCGGGGGTTGAACAGCGGAGTGAGCTTTTGCGCCCGCGGGTCCAGGCCGGAGATGTCCGAGCCCTTGAACGAGTTACAATAAAAACAACTCAGGGCGAGATTGTGGCTAAGTGTGAGGCCGCCGTGCTTGCGGGCGATGACGTGGTCGATCTCGAACGGGGTGTCGTCGTAGTCCCAGGGCATCCGGTAGTATTCGCGGCAACGCCCCGCCCGCCGCCAGACCTCTCGCACCAGCGCCGCGTCCATGAGCCCCTCAGGAGGTGGTGCGTTTCTTGGGCTTGACGTTCAGGATCCGCCGGGCCTTGGACTTGAGGAGGGAGAGCAGGGAGCCGGCCTTGGCGTAGGCGAAGAGTTCTTCCTTCTCGGCGGGGGAGAGGGCGTCGTCCTGGTTGCGGATGGCCAGGTCGTGCATGCGCGTCTTGTCGCGGCCGCCGAAGCCGAGGCCGAGGACGTAGCGGGCCATCGCGGGCGGGAGCCGGCCCTCCTCGTTGCCAAGGACGCGCGCGAGAATGGTGACTTCGTTTTGGGCGGCAGGGTCGGTGACTGGGGTCATGAGGCGGTCGCCGCCACGTTTCGACGGCTTCCCGGCCGGAGTATAGCATGGTTGCCTGCCGGGGGGAAAGGGAAGAGTCTTCTCGTCCCCAAGCTCCGCCGTCAGCGGGTCGGCGCCTTTGACCGGGAGCGAGTCGTGAGCGAAAGTTGCCGGAGCGTGCGCGCGACGCGCGCGGGACGTCGCCGGCAGCGGGACTGAAGCCGATGGGACACCAAGCCACGGGGATCGTTGACGCCCCTCCGCGGGACGACGAGCGGGCCGCGCCGCCCGACGCGCGGGGGGTGCTGGCGCGCGTCGCCGACTACCCGCACCTGCCGACGCCGCCGGCGGTCGCCCTCGAAGTCATCCAAAAGGCGTCGCAGCCCGACTGCGAGCTCGACGAGATCGGCCGCATCATCACCCTCGACCCCGGCCTGTGCGGACAAATGCTTCGCGCCGTCAACTCGGCGATGTTCGGCCTGCAGCGGCCCATCGCTTCCATCGAGCGGGCGCTCGGCTTTCTCGGCCTCAAGTCGGTGCGCTCGCTGGTGCTGAGCCTGTCGCTGCCGACGATGCGCCTGTCGACCAGCACCGACCCGCGCCTGCGCGACTTCTGGCGCAACTCCGTCGCCGGGGCGATCATTGCCCGCGAGTTGGCGCTCAAGCTCGGACGGCCCGACGCCGAGGACGACATGGTCGCCGCCCTCCTCTCCGACCTCGGCGTCTTCGTCCTTCAGCAGATTTTCCCGATCGAATACGGCCCCGTCCTCGCCCAGTCGGCGGAGGTGCTGGCCTACCGCCAGTGCGACCTGGAGGAAGAGGTGCTCGGCGTCAACCACGCCGACGTCAGCGCCCTGGTGCTGAGCCGCTGGCGCCTGCCCGCCGACATCACCGAGCCGATCCGCCACCACCACCGCCCGCGCCAGGCGCCGCCGGGCAACCACGCCGTCGCCGAGCGCGGCCGCCTGCTCTTCCTGGCGGCGCGGGCGGCGCAGCTCCAGGGGAGCCCCGACCTTCAGCCGGCCCTGCTCCGCGAGGTGCTGGAGCTGACCTGCGACCAGTTCCGCATGAGCGAGGAGAGCTTCCTCGAATTCCTGGAGCCGCTCAACCACAAGATCGACGAGTTCGTCGCCATCCTGCAAATGGACGTCGGCACGATGGCCAGCTTCTCGACCATCGTGGCCAACGCCACGGTGGAATTGATCCAGCTCACGCTTGAGGGCCGCGCCGAGGAGCAGCGGGCCAACGAGGAGAAGCGGCAGGTCGACCGCGAACTGCTGCGCTGGCGGCGCCTGGCGCACCGGCTGCGCCGCGAGGCGACGCGCGACCGGCTGACGGGGGCGTACAACCGCTCCTACTTCGAGGAGGCGCTGCCGGCCGAATTCCGCTGGGCGCGGCGGCGCTGCACGATGCTGGGGCTGCTGTTCCTCGACCTCGACGGGTTCAAGCAGATCAACGACGCACGCGGCCACCCCTGCGGCGACCAGGTGCTGAAGGAAGTGGCGTCGGCGCTGAAGCGCGAGGCGCGGCCCGGCGACGCGGTGGCACGCTACGGCGGCGACGAGTTCTGCGTCCTCGTGCCGGACGCGACGCCGGCCGTCGTCGAGACGCTGGCGAAGCGGCTGTGGCACGCGGTCAATAACCTGCGCGTCAAGCACGAAGGCGAGGTCGTCACGGTGGGGGCGTCGGTCGGCGCGGCGGTGTGCGTGCCGCACCGCACGGCCGGCAAGTCCGCCGACTTCCTGACCGCCGCCGACCGGGCGATGTACGCCGCCAAGTCGACGGGCAAGAACAAGGTGAGCGTTTGCTCGCTCGTCGGCGACGAGGACGTGGCGTTTCTGGCGGAGGTGGAGCGCCGGCTGTTCAGCACGTTCCTGCTGGCGCGCGAAGCGGTGTCGGCGGAGCAGGTGCGGGCGGGGACGCGGGCGGCCCCGGCGTCGCAGGTGCTGGTCGGCCGGCTGGCGCGTCAACTCGGCTGGCTGACGCCGCGCCAGCTGCGCCGCGTCCTGCGCGACCAGAAGAAGAACCGGCGGCGGTTCGGCGAGAGCGCCGTGGCGCTGCGCTTGCTCCGTCCGGGCCAGGTGTACACGCTGCTGGCGATGCGGCGCGAGCCGCCCGAGGACCTCGCCGAGGGCCTGATCGAGGCCCGCGCCCTCAACCCCGAGCAGGCCCAACAGGAGGTCGACGCCTACTACGCGCGGGTGGCGGCGCAGGACTGGTAGGGCGTCCCGCCGCCTTGGAGCCGGGTGCCGCTCGGCTCGCGGCACCTACGCGGGGCGCGCGGGCCTCCAAGAAGAACGATTGTGCGTCCTTTCCGGGTTTTCCCGAGAAGGCGTCTTATTTTTCTTGACATGTGGAACTCTTGGATTAACATTCTAATCTAAACTCGCGTCGCTCGGAACAACCTGTCTCGGTTCGCTCGAATATTTCGCCTGGCAGATGCCCTGCACAGTAATGTGCATCTCGGTTCGTAGAACGTGCGCGCCTTCCCGGCCGCCTCACGCCCTTCGCGTCGTGACGCGACTCGGCCGGCTCGTTTCGCGGACTCGTCGTGCCCATCGGCTCTGATATAAGGAATGGAGAGCATGTCTCATTCTCCTCCCTGCGCGCGGGCCTCGTGGCTCAAGCGGGCGCTCCCGCTCCTGATCGTCGCGGCCGCCGGCGCCGGCTTGCTGGCCGGCCTCAACTCGCCAGACGTCCAGGTCCAGGACGGCGCGGTCGTCGTCCCCCTCGGCGGCACCGTCGACTTCGGCACGGCGGCGGCCGGCGCGGCGGCGTCGAAGACCTTCACCGTCACCAACACCGGCACCGCCCCCCTGAACGTCGCGGAAGCGATCGCGGTGCCGCCGGGCTTCACCCTGATGGCGAGCTTCCCCGGCGTCCCGACCTCGGCCCTGCCCACGAACGTCCCCGCCTACACGATCGCGCCGAGCGCCAGCGCTACCTTCACGGTGGCCCTGAACTCGGCGACGGCGGGCGTCTTCGCCGGCAGCGTCTCGTTCCAGAACGACGTCGCCGGCAAGAGCCCGTTCACGTTCCAGGTGACCGGCAAGGTGCTGCCGCCCCCCTCGGAGCGCATCGTCGACGACGCCGACCCCGGCTTCGGCGTCGTCTCGGGGAGCTGGTTCCTCGGCTTCGTCGGCCAGGGGTGGCAGAACACCGTCGGCTTCGCCGCCGCCGGCGACGGGTCGAGCGTCGTCGCCTGGACCTTCCCGAACCTCCAACCCGGCCAGTACCGCGTGTCGACCACCTGGTATCCCTACTCGAACCGGGCCACGAACGCGCCGTACACCGTCCTCGACGGCAGCACGGCCCTCGGCACGACGCGGCTCAACCAGCAGCTGACGCCCAACGACTTCGGCGAGGGCGGCTCCGGCTGGAAGGACGTCGGCGTCTTCACGCTCGCCGGCAACACGCTCACGGTGCGCCTGTCCAACGACGCCGACCAGTACGTCATCGCCGACGCGGTGCGCGTCGAGCGCGTCGGCTATCCGGGAACGATCATTAACGACTCCCAGGTCGGCTCCGGCTTCGGCACGACCGGCTCCTGGGAATACTTCATCGGCCAGGGGCTGCAGAACGACGTGACCTTCACGGCGGCGGGGGACGGCTCGAGCGCGGCCTGCTGGACCTTCACGAACGTGGTGCCGGGCCAGTACCGCGTGGCGACGACCTGGAGCCCTTACTCCAACCGGGCAACCAACGCGCCGTACACGGTCCTCGACGGCAGCACGCCCGTCGGCACGGTCCGCGTCAACCAGCAACTCGCGCCCAACGACTTCCAGGACGCGGGCATCGTCTGGAAAGACCTCGGCTTCGTCGCGGTCACCGGCAACACGCTCACGGTAAGCCTGTCCAACGACGCCGACCAGTACGTCATCGCCGACGCGGTGCGGATCGAGCGCGTCAACGCCCCGACGGTGCCGTCGACGGCCGACACGGTGCGCCTCCTGGAACAGGCGACCTGGGGGCCCTCGAGCGCCCTGGTGACGCAGGTACAAGGGCTGGGCTTCGCCGCCTGGCTCGACCAGCAGTTCACCGCGGCCGCGACCAGTTACCCGACCTTGCCGCTCTACAACACCAACGACAACGTCACCAACAACGTGACGACGAGCTGTTACGGCGACCCGAACGTGTCGGGGAACCCGGCGCGCTCGGCGTGCCTGCGCGACCATTACTCGATGTACCCGCTCCAGAATCAGTTCTTCACGAACGCCCTGTACGGGGGCGACCAGCTGCGCCAGCGGGTGGCGTGGGGGCTGCACAAGATCTGGGTCATCTCCGGCGTGGACGTCCGCCAGTCGGCCTGGGTGGCGCCGTACCTGCAAATCCTGAGCAGCAACGCCCTCGGCAACTACCGCACGCTGATGGGCCAGATCACGCTCAACGCGGGGATGGGAAACTACCTGAACATGGCCGGCAGCTCCAAGGCCGCGCCGAATGAGAACTACCCGCGCGAGCTGATGCAGCTCTTCACGATCGGGCTGACCGAATTGAACCCGGACGGCTCGGCGAAGACGGACGCCAACGGCCCCATCGCGACCTACAACCAGGCCCTGGTCAACAACGTGACGCGCGTGTTCACCGGCTGGAACTTCGCGCCGGCGCCGGCGCCGGGCGTCCCCGACTACATCGACCCGATGCGCCTGGGCGGCCAGGCGACGGAAAACCCGGTGAACCACGACTTCGGCGCGAAGACCCTGCTGCGCGGCTTCGTCCAGCCCGCGCGGACGTCGAGCGTCGCCAACGCCTACGCCGACCTGAACGAGGGCCTCGACAACATCTACGCCCACCCGAACCTCGGGCCGTTCGTCTGCAAGCAGCTGATCCAGCAGCTCGTCACCAGCAACCCGACGCCGGGCTACGTCGCCCGCGTCGTCGACACCTTCAACCGCAACAAGGCGAACGCGAACCAGATGCGCGAAGTCCTCAAGGCGATCCTGCTCGACCCGGAGGCGCGCGGCGACCGCAAGGACGTCACTAACTACGGGCACCTGCGCGAGCCGGTGCTGTACATCAACAACCTGATGCGGCTGTTCGACGCCAAGTCCGCCGACCGGACGAAGCCGAGCGACGGCTACCTCAACCCCGACGCCGTGAACCAGGGCCAGGACACGTTCCGTCCGCCGTCGGTTTTCAGCTATTTCTCCCCCTTCAAGGTGGCGGTGGGCGGCAACCCGCCGGTCCTCGGCCCCGAGTTCCAGCTGCTGACGACCTCGACGGTGCTGCGGCGGGCCAACTTCGTCAACCAGAGCGTCACGCCGAACTCGACGCGGACGATCGACGTGGTCCGCGCCGCCGGCACGACGCCGAGCGGCACCGACCCGGCCACCGGCCTGCCGCTGGTGCCGACGGGGCCGTTCGGGACGGCCGTCGACGTCTCCTCCCTGGCGTCGCTCGCCGCCAACCCGTCGGCGCTGGCCGACGAACTGAGCCGCCTGATGCTGCACGGCACCATGACGCCGGAGATGAAGGCCGACGTCGTCACCGCCGTGACCGCCGTGGCGAGCAACAACCCGACGAAGCGCGTGCGGACGGCGGTGTACCTCGTGGCCAGTTCCATGCAGTATCAGGTGCAAAGGTAGCAGTGTTCAGTGTTCAGTGTTCAGTGTTCAGTGTTCAGTGGTCAGTGGTCAGTGGTCAGAAAAGGCCGACTGAACACTGAACACTGAACACTGAACACTGAACACTGAACACTGAACACTGCTGAGGAGATACGACGATGATGACGACGACGCGCAGGCAATTCCTGCGGATGACGGCGGCCCTCGGCCTCGGCGGGGCGGCGGCCGCGATGATCGAGAAGTTCGCCCTGACCGCGGCGTGGGCGCAGACGCAGACTGACTACAGGGCGCTGGTCTGCGTCTTCCTCAACGGCGGCAACGACGCCAACCAGATGATCGTGCCGCTCAGCGGCGCCACCGGCTTCCCCGCGGCCGACGTCACCGGCGGCTACCCGGCGTACTCGAACGAACGGAGCGGGCCGGGCCTGGCCATCCCGGCGCCGCCGGCTACCGGCACCGAACCGGCGGGCTCCCTGCTGAGGATCGGCGCCGGCGCCGCTAACCCCAACCTCGGCACGTTCGGGCTGCATCCGAGCCTCGGCCTGTCGTTCGCGGCCACCACGGGGGCGGTCACGATCAACGTCCCGAGCTTCAAGGCGCTGTACGACGCGGGCAAGGCCGCGGCGGTGTGCGACGTCGGCCCGCTGATCCAGCCGCTCACCAAGGCTCAGTTCCAGGCCGGCGTCGGCCAGCCCAGCCAGCTGTTCTCGCACAGCGACCAGATCCGCGAGAACCAGACGTGCGTCTTCACCCCATCGTACCCGGCCGGCGTGCCCGGCGGCTCGGGCTGGGGCGGGCGCACCGCCGACAAGACGCTCGTCTTCAACGGCACCAGCACGTTCCCGATGCAGACCTCCATCTCGGGCGCGCCGCAGTTCATGAGCGGAGCGAACACGTTCCCGCTGGTCATCAGCCCGGCGCCGACGGCCCTCAACCAGGTCCTCGTCCTCAACGGCTTCGGCACCGCCGGCGACGAGACCGCCCGCCGAACCGCCTTCGACCATCTGCGGACGGTCAATAAGGGCGCCAACAAGCTCGTCGACGCCCTCAGCACCGTCATGGACCAGGCGCTCGCCGTCAGCGCCGCCCTCGGCGTCGACCCGCAGCTGCTCGTGCCGGACCCGAACAACGCCGCCAACAAGATCGCGCTGACGTTCCCGAACACGACGCTCGGCAACCAGCTGAAGCAGGTCGCCAAAGTCATCAAGGCGAACTTGCAGCAGCCGGCGCTGGCGCTGAAGCGGCAGATCTTCTTCTGCGCGCTGGGCGGCTTCGACACGCACCAGAACCAGAACGCGGACCAGCCGGGCCTCCTCCAGCAGGTGAATCAGGCGCTCTCCGTCTTCTACTACTGGCTGCAGAACAACGCGCCGGGGACCGGCGAGCCGACGCTGGGCGACCTGACGCCGAAGGTCACTGCCTTCACGCAGTCCGACTTCAGCCGCACCTTCAACCCGGCCGGCGCGGCCGGCATCGTCGGGACCGACCACGCCTGGGGGACCCACGGCCTCGTCCTCGGCGGGGCGGTGAACGGCGGCCGCCTCTACGGCGTGCCCCTGTTGGGCGGCAACGGCACCGTGTTCCCGACGCTCTCCAAGGGCACCGCCAGCGCCTACGACACCGACGGCTCCGGCGGCCGCGGCCGCTGGATTCCGTCGGTGTCCACTCTCCAATACGCGAATACGCTGGCCGCCTGGTACGGCCTGGCCCAGGACAACGCCACGCTGGACTACGTCTTCCCGCTGCTGCGGACCAACTTCGCGCAGACGAACCTGGGGTTCGTGTAACGTCCGGCGTCAACCGGCCGCTCGCCAAATCCCAAAGGAGGATCATCACCATGAGGCTCGCAATAGTTCCCCTGATGGCTCTGGCTCTGGCCTTCGCGGCGCCGCACGGGCGGGCCGTGGCGCTCAACCCGACGAAGGCCGTCGTCGTCGACCCGGCGGACCTGCGCAAGCCGGTCCCCGAGCCCGAACAGGGGCTGACCGAAAAGTACGACGGCAAGCTCGTCCGCTTCACCGGGACGATGAGCCGGTCCACCTTCGACAAGAAGGCGCGGACGTGGACCTACGAGCTGCACCACGTCATCGTCCACCAATCCCAGGCCAAGAACAAGAAGCCCGTCGTGCTGGGCAAGGAAACGGTCGTCGTCCCCGTCCACTTCCTGAAGGACGAGAAGCAACTCCGAGCCCGCGAGTCGGGGTTCACGCTGACGGTGGAGGGCAAAGGGTCCGTCATGGTCGACGGCACCCTGGTCATCACCGAGGCCGTCGTCGTTAAGGAGTAGGCCCCGCGAGCCGAGCGGGGCCTTGTGCCTGGGTGCCGCTCGGCTCGCGGCACCTACCGGCGCTTCGCACGGGTGTGGGTCTGGGGGAGGGTGATACCTCATGATGCGAACACGACCCGCGCCGCGCCGGGGCGTCATCCTCCTCGTGGTGCTGATGCTGCTGGCCCTGTTCAGCGTGGTGGCGCTCACCTTCGTGCTGTACGCGGACCAGCAGGCCGCCGCCGCGCGCGCCGCCCTCCAGTCCGAGGTCCCGCGCCGGGCGGACGGCGAGCCCGAATTGCTTCTCTCTTACTTCCTCGGGCAACTCCTTTACGACGCCCCGGACGACGAGCGCGGCGTCTACTCCGCCCTGCGCGGCCACAGCCTGAGCCGGGACATGCTCGGCATGAACTCCCTCGCGGACGCCGACGGCAGCGTCCCTCGAAACGCCGACGGCGCCCTGACGGATACCGTCGGCAACGTCCTCAACGGCGTGCCGTTCAACGGGACCGGCCGGCAACATTTCGACCCGAAACTCCCGTTCCTCACCGTGCCCGACGACAGCCCGGCAAAAGACGACTATAATCTCATCAATTATACGTTTTTCGCCGACGACGGCTTCCTGCGCGACCCGGAGCGGCGCGGCGGACGCCCCAGCCTGCGTCTCGCGGGGAAGCCGGACAACCGCGCGGCCTACGCCGGCGGGTTCAACGCGCCTTACACCTATCCCGACCTGAATCATATGTTCCTGGCGGCGGTGAAGGCCGACGGGACGGTGCTGCTGCCGTCGTTCCACCGGCCCTGGGCCGGGTTCGGCTCGCTGGAGCCGGGCAACTGGCGCTGGACCGGCGACGTCGACCCGAGCCTGCCGCCGAGCCACCCGTGGTTCGGCAGGCCACAGCCCTGGCTCAAGTACACTGTCCTGCGGCCGCGGCCCGCCGAGATGGGGCCGGGGTTTCCTCTCCCGGAAGATGCCGGCGGCGACGTCAAGAACCTCGTCGGCGGTCCCGGCGGCAACGACAGTATCTGGCTCGACCTCGACTTCCCCGTGCTGACGGCGCCCGACGGCAAGAAGTACAAGCCGCTGTTCGCCCCGCTGATTCTGGACCTCGATAATCGCGTTAACCTGACCGTCCACGGCAATCTTCGCGGCCAGGACGGCGTCGGCACCGCGTCCCACCAGGGTTGGGGGCCGTGGGAGGTGAACCCGGCGCGGCTCGCCCCGACGCCGCGGCCCGGCGACCTCAATTACTCTGACGCCGTGGCCCGGCGCGACGAATGGGCCAACCTCCTGTCCGCCCGCTACGGACGCGACAAGGGGCCGCATGCCGCGCCGCCGTGGAATAGGGCGCCGGGGCCGGCGCCGCGCTTCTACGCCCCGGTCGATTTCGACGGCGCGCGCGAGCTGCTCGCCGGCCGCCCGTCCGACCCGCTGCCGCTGCCCGGCTCCGGCACCACGCCGCCCTTTTTCTGCTTCCCGGCGGCCGCCGCCGACTCCGGTTACGGGAATTGTTCGGCCGCCGAACTCGCCAATCATCCGCTGCTCTTCAACCCCTTCCGGCCGGCGGCGCCCGACCGCGCCTTCGCCGCGTCCAACGTGGAAGCGCTGCTCCGCCCTTACGACACGAATTCGCCGGGCCTGACCACCGACCCGGCGCGGCTCTGTCCCAAAAACTTTCAGGACCCGACCGACCCCGTCGGCTCGGCACGGCGGCAGCGCCAGGTGACGATGGCGAGCTTCGACCCCGACCGGCCCGGAATCTCCCCCTGGTTCTGGACCCGGTCGTCGGACGACGCCGCGTACCTGCGCCTGCCGCCGCGCGACCCCGTCCCGGCCCTGTCGCCGTATCACCCCTCGGGCGGCGCCGTGCCGCCTCCCCCGCCGCTCCCTCATTTCGAGGGAGAATTCGGGCCGGACGGCCGGGCCAACGCCTCGCTCACGGCGCTGCGGCGCCTGGACCTGAACCGCTACCTTCCCGATTACCCGAACCCAGACCCGCGCACCGGGCGCATCGCCGACCTCGTCGGCTTCGTCGTCGCCGAGCGGGCGCGGCAGTTCCTGGCGGCGGAGATTTTCGAGGTCCTATGGAAGGTGACCGGCGCCGGCGACCCGACGTTGGCGCCGCCGCCCGGCACGCCGGCCCACGACCCGGCCCGCTGGGACGCCCTGCGCTACCTGGCTCAGCTCGCCGTCAACGTCGTCGATTACGTCGACGCCGACGACTACCTGACGCCGTTCAACTGGTTTACGGACCCGAGAACGGGCCGACAGGAGTGGGTCTATGGCACCGAGCTGCCGCGCGTCCTGTTGAACGAGGTGTACGTCGAGTACGCCAACGACCCGGACGACCTCGGCCTGCTGCGGAAGCCGCCGCGGGCCAACCGCCTCAAGGCCAACGTCTGGGTGGAACTCCACAACCCGATGCGCGACGACCCGCCGCTGACGGCGCCGTACCGCAGGGGGGCGGCTCAACTGGAGATGCCCCCGGCCGGCGACACGGCCGGCTACCCGATCTACCGCCTCGCCATCGCCAAGCTGAACGGCGACATGCGCCAGCCGGACAACGTGCGCGGCGAGATCCCGCCGGGCTCCGGCATTCTCCTGAGCCTCCTGTCCGAGTTCGGTCCGCTGCCGGGCGCCGACCCGGCGCCGACGGTCGACACGCGCTTCGTCCTGCCCGCCGACCCGTCCAACGCCGGCGGTTATTTCGGTAAAGAAGGGGAGAATAAGGGATTTTACGTCCTGGGGCCGCTCCTCGGCCCGGCGGAGGCGAGCCCGTTCCCGCCGCTGGAGACCCTGCGCCGCCCCGAAATGAGCCTCATTCTCCCGGCGACCGACCCCGGACTGCTCCTGAAGCCGTCGCTCTTGTGGCAGCGGTTGGCCTGCCCCTACTTGCCGCCGCAGCCCGACCCGACGCTGCCTTTGCACAACCCGTACATCACCGTCGATTACGTCCGCGACGTGGCGCCCAACTACGCGGCCCTGGTCGGCATCAACGGCCTGGGCGACCCCCTGCCTGTGCCGGTCGTCGGACGTGCCTCGACGGGCCGCAAGCAGCCCTACGCCGCCCACTCGTCGCAGCTCGCGCGCCAGCAGCCGACGCCGGCGCACGCCGACCAACCGCAACACACCTTCTTCCAGCACAACGCCGACGCCGCCACGCCGGGGCCGAACCGGCGCGTGCCGCCGCGGAACTACCCGGCCTTCGACTGGCTGGTCCATCTCGACCGTCAGCTGATTAGTCCGCTCGAATTACTCCACGTCTCGGCCTTCAAGCCGCACGAGCTGACGCAGCAGTTCCGCACGGGGGACACGGACGACCAGAAGTTCGCGCACCGGGCGCCGTGGCTCGACGAGGACCTGGTGGGGTCGAGCGTGCCGCAGTCGCACCGCCTTTACCGCGCCTTGGAGTTCCTCGGCACCCACTGCCGCGTCGCCGGTATGATGACGGCGTTCACGACGTCGTCCGACGGCTTCCCGCCGCCGGGCGCCGCCGCGCCGCCCCCGCCTTATCTCAATCAAGTGGTCGTCCCCCAGGCCATGTCCGGCGTCACGCAGAGCGGCGGCACCTGGCGGATCGAATCCGGCTCGACGCTGCTGATCGACCGGGGCCGGGCGGGCGAGGAAGTCGTCCGCGTGAAGGCGGCGGGTCCGGCCGGGTTCGTGGCCGATTTCCTGAAGTCCCACGGCCCCGGCTTCACGATCGCCCCGACGACGGTGAGCGAGCGCGTCCCCGGCCGGATCAACCTTAACACGGTCTGGGACGAGGAGACGTTCCTGGCCTTGTGCGACCCGAATTCTTCCAACGGCTTTAACGAGGCCCTCGCCAGGACGGCGTTCGCGCGGCTCAAGGGCTCGCGGACGGTCGACGGCGAGAAGCCCGGCCCTCGGGACCGCCCGCTCAAGAGCCTGGCCGCGGGCCTGGCGCCGGGCGGCACCTCCGACGGCTGGATTCAGGAGACGCTGCTGCGCTTCCCGGACGCGAGCGCCGCCGTCCGCTTGCCGGTCCTGGCCGTCCCCGGCCAGCTTGCCCCTTACCGGACCTTCGAGTTGCTGACGAAGGTCTTCAACAACGCGACGGTGCGGAGCAACGTCTTCGCCGTGTGGGTGACCGTCGGCTTCTTCGAGGTGACGGACCCGGAGGCGCGCCCGGTCAAGCTCGGCGCCGAGATGGGCGCCGCCGAGGGCCGGCGCGTCCGCCACCGGATGTTCGCCGTGGTGGACCGCTCCGTCCTGACCGCCAACCCCGGACCGCAGCCTCGCTTCGACCCGCGCGCCGGCCCGCCCGCCTACGCGACGGGGCAGACGGTGCGCTACTTCAGCGTCATCGATTGACGCGCGGTTCCGCCGTCCGACCGGCGACCATTAACTGTCTCCCGTCCCTTGCCGACGGCCGAGGGCTTCCTCCAACTCGCGGATGCGGTCTTCCGCCCGCATCCGGGCCTTCGTCTCCTCCGAGGCGACGCGCTCGGCTTTTTCCCGCGCCTTTACCTGCTCCTTCGCGACGCGCTCAGCCTTTTTCCGCGCCTTCGCCTGCTCCGTCGCGACGCGCTCCGCCTCCGCTCGTGCTTTCTGCTCTCCCACGATGCCGCGCTCCGCCTTGTGGGCGCGGAGTACGGCCTCCTCCATCGCCTTCTCGTTCTCCTGGCGCTGCTGCTCCATCGCCTCCAGCGCCCTGGCCAGTTGGGCGTAGTCGCCCAGTTCCGCCCCGGTAGCGGCGTCGTGGCAGGTGACGCGGCCGTCGCGCAGCCCCAGGTGTAACCCCAGCGGCCGTAGCGGCAGACGGCCCTCGGCGTTCAGCGGCGCCGCCACATAGCCGTCGGGCGTCAGGCGATAGCCCAGGAGGCTCCGCGGCCCGCCCTCGCGCTCCTGGTCGATCACCACGTAAAGCGGGACGCCGACCAGGCGATACTCGGCGAACTTGGCCACGACGTCGTTGACGCGCGTGCTCGGCGACACGTTTTCGACGACGAGGAGGCAGCGTCCCCCCGAGTCGGCGAGGTGGAACGTGCCCTCGGTCAGGTCCGGCTCCTCGCGCAGGCCGGCGAAAACCGCGACGTCCGGCGAGTGGTCGCGGACGTCCTCCACGCCCCAGTCGATGAGCAGGTCGTTGGTGACGCGCGCGAAGGGCGGTCGGATGGGGCGACTGCGGAAGACGCCGGCGAGGTAGGTACACTCCATCTCGTGCAAGGATGTTTGAGGAATGACGTCGCCCTCCCGCGGGTGAAGGACATCCTCCAAGGTCAAAGGCACCTGGGTCAATTCCTCGCCGCCGTCGGCCTGCGGCGCGCGGACGAAGCGCCAGCCGTAGCGAAAGGGGTTGGTCTGGGGGGCGGCGGGGGGCGGCGGGGTCATCGAGCGGCCTCCTGCGGGCGACGAGCTGCCGGCGACCGGGATCATACGCTCTTGGGATTTCGCGATCCAGACGAACAGGCGGGTAGGGTTTCGGCGACCTACTCATCGGCGGGGGAAGCGGCTCAGCCGCCGAGCTGCTGCCCCGCCAGCTTGCGGGCTGTCTCCAGCGCCTCGCCGAGCTTCGCCGCCTCCTTGCCGCCGGCCTGCGCCATGTTCGGCCGGCCGCCGCCCTTGCCGCCGACGACCTTCGCCGCCTCCTGCACCAGCTTGCCGGCGTGAGCCCCCTTCGCCACCAGGTCGTCCGTGACGACCGCCATCAGGCCGACCTTGCCGTCATCCGCCCAGCCGAGGACGATGACGGCGCTGCCGGCCTTCTGCCGCAGCCGGTCCATCTGCGTCCGCAGCTGCTCGTCCGGCGCCGCCGGCACCTCGCCGACGACGACCTTCGCCCCGTGGACCTCCGTCGCCGACGCCAGCAGCCGGTCGCCGGCGCTTGTCAGGTCGCCGGCGGCTCCCTTCTTGAGTTGCTGCTGGAGCTTCTTGATCTCCTCTTGCAAGCCGTCGACGCGCGCCGACAACTCCTCCGGCTTGCAGCGGAAGCGCGTCGTCAGGTCGGCGAGGATGGCGTCCTCCTTCTGCACCGCCGCCACGGCCTCGCGCGCCGTGACGCAGGTCAGCCGGCGCACGCCCTTGCCGACCGCCTCCTCGCCGACGATCTTGAAGAAGCCGATTTGTCCGGTATGGTCGAGGTGCGTGCCGCCGCAGAACTCGCGGCTGAAGCCGTCGCCGACCTCGACGACGCGCACCACGTCGCCGTACTTGTCGCCGAAGAACGCCCGCACGCCCGGCAGCTTCTTCGCCTCCGCCTGCGACAGCTCGCGCGCCCCGACCGGCAGATCCTGGTAGACCTTCTCGTTGACGAGACGTTCCGCCTCGGCTTTCTCCGCGTCGGTCATCGGCCCGCCGTGCGAGAAGTCGAAGGTGAACTCGTCCGGCTTGACCTTGCTGCCGCGCTGTTCGACGTGTTCGCCGAGAACCTTGTGCAGCGCCCAGTGCAGCAGGTGCGTCGCCGTGTGGTTCTTGCGCGTGAAGTCGCGCTCCGTGCTGACGGCGAGTTGTCCCTTCTGGCCGACCTCGACGCGGCCCTCGCTCACCTGGCCGACGTGGACGACCGCATTGCCGACCTTCAACGTCTGCGACACCTCGAAGAGGCCGGCCGGCGTGCGGACCGTCCCCTGGTCGCCGACCTGGCCGCCCTGCTCCGCGTAGAAGCAGGTGCGGTCGAGGATCAGGCCAACCTCGCTCTCGGGGAGACGTCCCGTCGTGTGATACGAATTGTCGGCGATCCAGCCGAGGACGGTCCCCTCGCTCGTCGCGCCGGACCACTTCGGCTGATCGTCGGTCGTCGGCAGGCCGCCGTTGACGTTCAGGGCGACCTGGGCCTCGGTCTTCTTGCCGCGCGAGCGGACCGTGTGTTCGTCCATCAGGCTCTCGAAGCCCGGCTCGTCGAGACGAAGGCCGCGCTCCTGCGCCATCTGTCGCGTCAGGTCCGCCGGGAAGCCGCTCTCCGTGTAGAGGTCGAAGACGGCATTGCCGACGATGACGCCGCCGCCGCCCGTCGCCTGCGCCGCCGCCGCCTCGAACAGCCACAGGCCGCGCTCGATCGTCTTGAGGAAGTCCGCCTCCTCGCCCTTCAAAATGTCCTGCACGCGTTCCGGGTTTTTCTTCAACTCCGGATACGCCTCGCCCATGTGCGCCACGAGCGCCGGCACCAGCTTGTAGACGAACGGCTCCTTCTGGCCGAATTGCTGGTAGCCGAAGCGGAACGCTCGCCGCAGCACGCTCCGCAGCACCGCGCCGCGCCCCTTGTTCCCCGGAAGAGCCCCGTCGACGATCGAGAACGTCAGCATACGCAGGTGATCCGCGATGACGCGGAACGCGACGTCGTTGATGTCCTCCAGCTTGCCGCCGTACTTCCGCCCGACGACGTCGCCAATAGCGCTCAGGAGCGGCGTGAAGACGTCGGTGTCGTAGTTGCTGTCCTTGCCTTGCAGCACCGACGCGACGCGCTCGAAGCCCATGCCCGTATCGACATGCTTCGCCGGCAGCGGGTGCAGCGTCCCCTTCTCGTCGCGGTTGTACTGGATGAAGACGAGGTTCCAGATCTCCATGACGCGCGCGTCGCCCGCGTTGACGAGCTTGCCGCCACTCTTGTCCGGCGTGCGGTCGACGTGGATTTCGGTACACGGGCCGCACGGGCCGGTGTCGCCCATCATCCAAAAGTTATCCTTCTTGTTGCCGAGGTGGATGTGCGACGGGTCGACGTCGGTCTGCGTCCGCCAGAACTCCGCCGCCTCGTCGTCGCGCGCCAGCCCCTGCCCCGCGTCGCCCTCGAAGACGGTGACGTGCAGCCGGCTCTTGTCGAGCTTCCACACCTGCGTCAGCAGTTCCCACGCCCAGGCGATGGCCTCCTTCTTGAAGTAGTCGCCGAAGCTCCAGTTGCCGAGCATCTCGAAGAACGTGTGGTGGTAGGTGTCGCGGCCGACGTCTTCGAGGTCGTTGTGCTTGCCGCCGGCGCGGATGCACTTCTGGCTGTCGACGGCGCGCCGGTACGCGCGCGTGCCGGTGCCGAGGAACACGTCCTTGAACTGGTTCATGCCGGCGTTGGTGAACAGCAGCGTCGGGTCGTCGAGCGGCACGACGGACGACGACGGCACCGCGGTGTGGCCGTGCTTCCGAACGAAGAAGTCGAGGAATTGTTGGCGAATGTCGTTGGCGGATGGCATGACGCGGATATCCCGATCATTAAATGACGTTAGGGTGTCAAAAAGAACTAACCACAGAGAACACAGAGAACACAGAGAAAAGGCAAAAGAGAAAAACTGATCCCGCGCGGCGTTCTTCCTCTTCTCTTTCGGTCTTTCTCTGTGTTCTCTGTGCCCTCTGTGGTTAGCTCTTTTAGGCATTCTTATTGACGGTGCGGGGAGGCGCTAGGCGTGCGCCAGCTCGAAGGCGCGGGCCGCGGCGGCGTAGACGTTACGCAGGGCGATGCCGTGCTCGCGGGCCACGCGGGCGCAGTCCTCGTACTCCGGCGCGAACGTCGGCGGCCGCCCCTCGCGCCAGGCGATCTTGCCCTTCACCGAGCCGAACGGCGTCTCGACCGTGCGCGCCTCGCGATGCAGCTTGTGCCGCGCCGCCGCGTAACGCCGCACGCCGAGCGTCGTCGTCTCGCGGAAGAGGATCTCTTCCAGGGCGTCGACGGCCTCGCGCGGCGAGAGGACCGTCAGCAGCACGCCGGGGCGGCTCTTCTTCATCTGCACCGGCGTCGCGAAGACGTCGAGGGCGCCAGTGGCGAGCAACAAGTCGTAACAGTAGCCGATCACCTCCGCCGGCTGGTCGTCGTGGTTCGTTTCCAGAACCCAGACCTCGTCGGCCTCGTAGGGCGATGCCGCTTGCGGCTTGGCAGTTGCGAAGCCGCAAGCGGCGGCCTCCCCCACGAAGACACGCAACAGGTTCGGTTGTTCGGGGAAGTTCTTCGTGCCGGCGCCGTGGCCGACGGACGAAATCGTCATCGCCGGCGCCTCGACCCACTCCCGCACGACGGTCGTGAGAATGGCGGCGCCGGTCGGCGTCGTCAGCTCGGCCTGGATCGGCGACGGCGCCAGCGGCACGCCCTTGAGGAGTTCGGCCGTCGCCGGCGTCGGGATTGGCATGACGCCGTGGGCGCAGATGACGGTGCCATGCCCGGTCGGCACCGAACGACTGGTGACGTGTTCGGCGCCGAGCAGGTCGAGGGCGATGGCGGCGCCGGCGATGTCGGCGATGCTGTCGAGGGCGCCGACCTCGTGAAAGTGGACGCGCTCCACCGCGATGCCGTGGACGGCGGCCTCCGCCTCGGCCAGGCGCCGGAAGATGCGCAAAGCCAGGTCGCGCTGGCGGTCGGTCAACTTGCCGCCGGAAAGAATGGCTTCGACGTGGTGGAGGTGGCGGTGCTTGTCCTGTTCCGGCGCCTGGACGCGGACCTGCGTGGCGGCGAACCCGCCCTTGCGCACTTTCTCGATCTCCAGCGTAATCGGCAGGCCGAGCGAGGCGATGCCCGCGCGGACGGCGTCGGCGCTGACGCCGGCGTCGATGAGGGCGCCGAGGGTCATGTCGCCGCTGACGCCGCTGAAACAGTCGAAGTGCAGGACTTTCATGGCCGCCCCTCCTTGAGGACCATTCTACGCGGAGGGGACGCGCACGGCCGCTGGCGGCTTCGCGCGTGCGAAGCCGCCAGCGGCCGGGGTAGGGCTCGGCATCAGCTGCCGGGGTCACCGCCGCCGCCGCCCGGCTGCATGCCGCCGCCGCCGGCGCCCTGCGGGTCGAAGACGTTAAAGGTGCGGCCCGGCCGATAGGTCCCCTGCTCGACCTCGTTGACCTTCTTGCTCCAGGTCTCGTGCCGCGTCTTGCGGACCTCGTCGGCCTCGTCGGCGGCGCTGTTGCGCGCCATGAGCTTGCCGTCGGCGGTCAGCAGCAGCAACTCCATCGGGGCGTCCGTCGCCGGGACGAGGGTCTTGACCGGCGGCGCGCCGTCGCCCTTGGTGGCGACGCGCGTGTGGACGAGCGGCTGCGACGGCCCGCCCTCGAAGTCGACCAGCAGCGGGGTGGCGCCCGCCTCGGTGCCGAACGCCACGTCGACCACCTGCCCGCGGCGCTGGCGCGGCCCGGCGCCCGGCCGCGTCGCCAGGACGAAGCCGCGGTGCTCCGGCGCCCAGATCGGCAGCTTTTCCTCCACCGACTGGCCGAGGTACTCGCCGCGGTGGACGAACAGCCGCTCCGCCACCAGCCAGTCGCCCACGGGGGACGAATTCTTCAGCGTCTTGTCGTACCAGAACACGTCCATCCAGCGGTGCGCCTGGACGACGGCCTGGTCGGCCTTCGGGCCGACGTTCCAGTTGATGCCGCGATACCTCTGGTCGAGCTTCCTCTGGTCGGCCGCGTAGAAGAACAGGTCGCGCGGGGCCGCGACGCGCAGCATCTGCCCCTTGTCGTCCTTGACGTCGTACCATTCGTCGGATTCGAGGTCCTTGTTCTCGGCGAGCTGGGGGTAGGCGACTTCCTTCTGCTTGCCGTAGTTCGGGTTGCCCATGCGCACCTTGACGCGGTACTCGTAGACCTCGCCCGGCCGGATGGTCACGTCGAGGAAGCGGACCAGGCAGTAATCGGGCGGCGTCGCGTCGGGGGCCATCGCCATGCCCGTGCCGCCGGAGCTGCCCGCGCCCATGCCGCCCGCGCCCATGCCGTCCGCCGAGCCCAGGCCGGGGCCGCCCATCTTGCCGCCGGGGGGACCCGAGGGGGGGGCAGGAGGCGCCATGCCGCCGGCGCCCTTGCCGGTGCCGCCGCCGGGGCTCATGCCGCCGCCGGGGCTCATGCCGCCGCCGCCGTAGCCGCCCATCGTGCCGCCGGGGCCGGCCGGCGCGGCGCCCGTCCCGGACGATTGCGCCGAGCCGCCGAAGGCGTTGAAGCCCTCCGCGTCGAAGATCGTGCTGCGCTTGACGGCGATGGGCTGTTTCTTCTCCTTGATCTCCTTGACGACGTCCTTCAGCCGGGGCAGCTCCCCTTCGATCTTGGGGTAGTTGTCCGCGGCGATCTGCTCCGGCCGCGGCATCACCAGGCCGTCCGGGATGAGCCCGGTGAAGTCGGCTTCCTCCGGTTCGGTGCGCCGGCCGGTCTGGATCATGAGGCCGACGTAAGGGCTGTTCGGGCTGCTCAGGTCGAGCTTCTGCCACTCGTTCGCGCTGCCGTCGGGGCGGACGGTGCGGCGCTCGACGAGGACTTCCTCGAAGTGGAAGGCCGGCTTGGCGGCGTTCTTGTCGTCGGCGTAAGTCTCCGTCAGCACCTGCTGCGGGGAGGACAGGCGGAGCGCCTTCTGGAACTCCTCGACCTGGCGCTTGTACGGGAAGCTGGCGGCCACCACGGCCATGCGCACCGGCGCCAGCGTGTCGGCCAGTTCGCCGACCTTGCCGGCGCCGAACTCCTCGAGCGTCACGGGCTTCAGCTCAGCCTCCTGCGTGGCCGCGCCGCCGGAGCCGAAGACGTTGCCGCCGCCGCCGGGGCTGCCTTCGCCGCCCATGCCGCCCTTGCCGACGCCGCCCGGACCGGCCATCCCGCCGCCTGGCCCCATGCCGCCGCCGGGACCCATCATGCCGCCGGGGCCGACGCCGCCGGGACCCGCCATCAAGTTCGGCGGCAGGGTGAGCGGTCTGCCCCTCCCCTTCCTCCCGATCAGCTTCTCCAACATCTCGGCCTGCTTCCTGGGGTCGAAATTCTTCCCGCGCGTCTTGCTGGTGAGGACGTAGACGCGCGTCGTGCCGTCCGGCTCGTTGAGGAACATGTGACTGCGGACCTGGGCCAGGGCCACCGTCGCCCGGAACTCCTCGGGTCCGTAGATGACCGGCTTGCGCCGCTTGGTGTTGCTGAGGCCGGCGCCGCTGAAGACCTCGGCGAAGCGGAAGTCGTCGGGGTCCTTGGTCGGGTTGGCGGCCTGCTGCATCAGGCGCGAGTCGACCGTCGCCACCTTCAGGCGTTCTTCGTCGGTCGGCTTGTTGTTGGTCAGCTCGTTGTCCTTGACGCCGGCCGTCTTGGTGATGTCGTCGGCGCTCGTCTTGGGGCTGGGGCTGCGGAGCCCCGTCCCGGACAGGAGCAGGTTGTAGGAGACGATCATCAGGACCGCGATGCCGCCGGCCGCGTAGAGGCCGACGCGCTCCCCCTTCGCCAGGAGGAATTGCTTGTAGTCGAAATCTTTCAGCGCCATTGCGAGATCCTCGGGAGTCGGCCGCGGGCGAGAGCGGCCGTCAGGTATCCATTGTTATCCGCCGTCGGTTCTGGGTCGCCGCGTCACTTCGCCGGGGTGTCCGGCGTGGCCGGCGTCGCGCCGTCGGCCGGCTTCGGCGGCCGCGCCGGGAAGCGCTCGTACAGCGACGCGATGCCGTAAACCGCCAGTTCGACGAGGTTGGGGTCGGTCTCGTCCTGGGCGGCCGCGCCACCCGCGGCGCCCGCGCCGCCCGGCCCCATCATGCCGCCGGGTCCCATCATCCCCCCCGGCCCCATCATCCCTCCCGGCCCCATCATGCCGCCGCCCGGCGGCCTCATCGAAGCGGGCGCCCCGCGCGGGATGCCCGCGCCCGGACCGCCGGGCGAGGCATCGCCGTCGCCGCCGGGACCGCCCATTTTGCCGCCCATGAGGCCGGCCGGGGCGCCGGCGAGCGAGTCGGACGAGGTCGGCTTGGCCTCGACGTGCTGCCACTGCGCCTGCGTGATCTGGATGCGCAGCCGCGAGTTGGCGACCGCCGTCAGCACGTCCTGGATGAACGCCTGATCGACGACCAGCGACAGCGCCACCGGCATGCGCCGCACCTGCGGGCTGACGTAGATGTAGCGGTTGCGCTCCAGGCCGTTGGCGGTGCCGTTCTTGACGGTCTTGCCGAGGCCCATGCCGGTCCCGTCGGAGCTGCCGCCGGGGCCGTAGCCGCCCATGTTGCCCATCGCGCCGCCCGCCCCCGGACTCGTGCCGCCCGCTCCGGCCGCGGCGTCGGCCGCGGCGGGGGCGTCGGCCTTCTTGAACTGCTCCGCCTCGCGCAGCGGCCGATTCGCCGTCTTGTGCGAGTGGTAATACATCCGCATGTCACGGACAATTTTGATCGGCGACGTCGACCAGGTGAAGACCTGCTCCACGTCGATGGGCTTGGCGAGGACGAACGCCGGCAGCGGCACCGCCCGCTTGATGTCGGTCGACTGGCCCCAGGTCAGGAAGTCGGCGGGGATCTGGAGCAGCTGGCCGCCGCTGTCGCCCTGCGAGATCTTGAAGTTGGCCTTGCCGAGGTCGAGCGGCCGACGGCTCAGGTTGATGTTCTTGATCGTGCTCTTCTCGCTGAGGACCAGCGTGTGGTCGCGCGGGTTGCGGCCGATGACGAGGTCCAGCTCCCAATTCGGGCTGCGGTAGCGCTGCCGCGCCACGGCGCCGTCCGGAACCTTGAACGAGTCGTCCGCCGTCACCTGCACATAGATCTGCGTCTGGAGGTCGGTGGGGATCTTGAAGCGCGGCAGCGTCACCGGCGCCTTCAGCTCCACGAAATCCATCCAGCGCACTTCCTTGGCGACGTCGAACTTGAGCGCGGCCGACAGCACGTCCTGGTTCGACTGGAGCTGCTGCTTCAGCACAAGGGCGACGACGCCCGCCGGCGCCTTCACGCGGTCGGCCGTCACGTTGCGGACGCTGCTCTTGGGTAGAACGACGACTTCCTTCTTCTCGTTCACCTTGAGGAAGAGATCGACCTGCCAGAACGGGTTGCGGTAGCGCAGGTGTGTCGGCTCCGCTTCCTTCGGCTTGTCTTCGCCCGCGGCGGGGGCGGGTTCGGGGGGGGCGGGCGGAGGAGTCGGCGCGCCCGGCGCCGCCGGAGCGACGGCCGCGATAGCGAGGGCTTTCTCGCGCTCCTTGTCCTCGTCGGCGTCGACTTCCATCGGCTTGAAGACGCCGATGTTCTCGAAGCGGCCGACGGAGTCCTGCGCGGCCTTGAGCACGTTGAGCAACTCGTTCTGCACCCACAGGTCTTCTTGAGCCAACCACACGTCCTCCGACGAGGGGACGGTCCCGACGACGAAACTGGCGCGCTTGATGAGCGTGTCCCAGTTCCCCTCCATCGGCCAGACCTTGCGAAGGATCTCCTCCTTCGGCAGCTGGTTCTTGTAGTGCTGGTGGTGGTCCTGGAGGACGGGGAACGGGACTTCCTCGCCGAAGTAGCCGTTCCTGGTCATGTTGGCGTAGAACTCGCGCGTGGCGGGAGAGCCGCCTTCGCGGACGTCGGGCCAGGTCATCAGGTCGGCCTGCGTCGACCAGGCGCGCTTCCAGACGGTGTCCTTCTGCCCTTCGAGGACTTTGCGCCGCTCCTCGAGCGGCTCGGCGTGGTGCGCGGTCTTGGGGTTGCTGATGTTCAGCTGGTCCCTGGCCTGCTTGACCGCCTTCGCCCCGGCGTCGAGGGCGCCGCCGCCGATGACCAGGACCAGGATGAAGGCGATCAGCCACAGCGGCACGAACACGCCGAGGCCGACCCAGAAACGGTTCTTAATGAGCTGGTCTTTATCGATCTTCACGGGTGATGACCCTCGGGAACGCGCACGGGGATTCGGGGAAGGCGGGGGGCCGACGCCCCCCGCGGGCCGACAAGGATTCTCACGAGTCGGGCTTCATCCCGCCCATCTTTCCGCCACCGCCGCCGGCCGGCGAACTCGGCGTACTCGGAGGAGCGCCCACGCCGGCGTCGCCGCCGCCGCCGGCCGGGGCGTCCTCGATCGGCGACGGGAGGTACTGGTCGGACGGGGTCGGTTCGCGCCAGAAGAAGACGACGATGAAATCGGTGCGGTTGCCCGGCTGAGCCGGCTTGCCCGCGGCGGCGCCGCCCGGCGGCGTCATCATGCCGCCAGGGCCGCCGTCGCCGCCGCCCATCATCCCCTTGCCGCCGACGCCGGGAGGCGGCAAGCTAGCCGGCGCGCCGCCCATGCCCATCGACGGCCCGCCCATGCCCATTGACGGCCCGCCCATGCCGCCGGGCGACATGCCGCCGGCCATACCCCCGCCGCCACTCCCGGCCCCGCCGAGGAGCGAGGCCCAGCCGCTGCGGATCGCGCTGGTCGCGGCCCCGCCGCCGGCCGGCGGGGCGGCAGCGCTGCCACCGCCCGGTGGGGGGCTGCCTCCCATGCCGCCCGCCCCCATGCCCCCCGCGTCACCGCCTCCGCCCATCCCTCCGCTCATCATTCCGCCGCCGCCGCCCCCGCCGACGAGGGCGGCGACCATGCCGGCGCGCGTGAGATCCTGGCCGCCCGGTTGGTCGGGCGAACTGGTCTTCACGAGCAGGACGTGGGTGATGCGATCGACGATCGGCTTCTTGACGTCTTCCGGCGAGTCCTCGGCGCCTTCGACCGGCGCGGCCGCGTCGGCCGGCGTGGGACTGGCGGGGGGCGTCGTCGTCGGCGCCGCGGCTGCGGCCGGCGGAGTTGCGGCTCCGGCGGGCGGCTTCGTCTTGACGCCGGCGTTGGCGAGCGCCTGGACGAGGCCCTCCACCACGAAGCGGCGGTTGCCGTGGTTGTAGGTGCTGCCGCGCAGCTCGACGACCCAGCCGGACTGCTTCTCCTTGGGCGCCTCTTTCGCCCGGAACGTCGGCCGGATTTCCTCCGGCTTGACCATCGGGTTCGAGCCGCCCGTCAGTTTCGACCAGACCGCCGACAAGTCGTCGGCGAAGCGGGCGTCGAGCGACTCGATGCTGAACTGCACCAGGTAGGGGTCGACGTCGGCCGGGTCGTCCTTGGAGCCGGTCTTGACCGTGTTCAGGCGCTTCTTGTAGCGCTCGAAGGCGGTCGCCCCGGCCGTGTAGCCGCCGTCGCCCTTGAAGAACTCGTCGAACGCCTTGACCGACAGGTTGCGGCCGTCGGGCCGCGGCAGGGCGTCGCTGACGAACTTGTTCAGCTGGATCCAGTTGAAGCGCTCGTCGAGGCCGGCGATGATGGCGCGGACGGCCTTCTCCTCGTTCTCCGCCTCGGTCTTCTTGGCGTTGTAAGCGTTCTCCAGGCTCGTCTTGCGGTCGGCGACGGTCTTGGCCTTCTCGACGGCGCCCTTGAGCGGGGCGACGTTGGTGTTGACCGAGCGGAAGCCGAAGGCGTAGCCGAGGTACGGCCCCAGCGCCGTGCCGGCGAGGAGGGCGGCGGCGGCGGCGGCGGCCCACGGCTTCTTGGCGCGGATCATGCGCTCGGTCCGGATCTCCGGCGGCAGCAGGTTCGTCTGCAGCCGGGCGACCTTGAGCCCTTGCAGCGCCAGGCCGTAAGCGACGGCGAAGCTGAGGACGTTTTCGGTAAAGGCGGGTGCCGCGATGACGCTGTCGCCGGCGAGCTTTTCGAGCTTGCCGAGCTTGCGCACGTCGAGCTGGAGCTTGTCGGCGAGGAAGCGCTGCAAGCCGGGCAGGCGGAAGGCACTGCCGAGGCCCATCATGTACTCGACCTGGGAGTCGCGGTGCGTGTTGGTGAAGTAGCCGAGTGAGCGCTGCACTTCGCCGACGAAGTCGTTGAGGACCGGCTTGAGGGCGGTGAGGATCTGCTTCAGCTCCGGCGCCCCGGACTTGGTGGCGTTGCGCTTCAGGTGCTCGGCCTTGGCGAAGGTGAGCTTCAGATCCTTCGTCAGGGCGCGCGTGAAGTGGTTGCCGCCGAGCGGGATGGGCCGCTGCCAGATGATGCGGTTGCCGTCGGTGACGACGAGGTTGGAACTGTCGGCGCCGATGTCGAGGGCGACGATGGCCCGTTTCTTGCCTGGGGCCGGGGCCTCGCCCTCGCTATCGGCGCCGATGCCGAGGAGGTCGTAGGCGACGTAGTTGCACAGGCTGAGGGGCGCCATCTGGACGACGTGGACTTCGACGTTGACTTCCTTGAAGTGTTGCAGATAGCGGGCGACCATGTCGCGTTTCATGGCGAACAGGCCGATCTCGGTCTCCATCGCGAAGCCGTCGGTGACCATCCCCTGGCCGATTTTCTGGTAGTCCCAGACGACCTCGTCGAGGTTGAAGGGGATCTGCTGCTTGGCCTCGAACTTGACGATCTCGCTGATCTTCTTTTCCTCGACCGGCGGCAGCTTGACGAAGCGGGCGAGGCCGCTCTGTCCGGGGACGCTGATGGCGACGAGGTCGCCGCGCAGGCTGTTGCGCGAGAGGAATTTTTCGAGGGCCTCGCGGGTGAGTTGGTCGGGGTCGGCGTCGGGCTGGCTGAGGATCTTGGGGTGTTCGACGTAGTCGAAGGCGGTGGCGGTCACCTGCCCGTCCTGGACTTCGAGGCGGAGCGCCTTGAGGGCACACTGCCCGAGGTCGATGCCCCACACGCCGGGTTGAATGGCCATAAGCGCAAATCTCCGAGGAACCGCGAAAGGGAGTACGGCCGACTGCGGACGGGACGTCAGGTCTTAACTGCTTAATCTACCGTAACAAGGGGCGGCGGAGGCTGTCAACGGCGAGGACGGCGCCGCGCGAGCCTCGCGAACCGCTCCGAGCCGTGTTCTACCAGAGAGAACCGCCGAACGCGAGGATTCGTTGGTACGCGGCGCGGATTTTCCGGACGTGACGTGAACGGACGAACAAGGAGAGCGGGACGGTTCCGCTGGACCTCGCTCCCTGGGGGGTCTAGAATGGCGCGAGAGAAATCCGCGGAGGGACGTGCGATGACGGAAAACCCCACGACCGGCCGAACGGCCCGCGTCATCCCCGAAGATGACCGTCCCTTTTTCGAGGAGGAGTTACGGCTCCCCCTGTCGGACCGGGATCGCGACCTGTTCCTCGCGCTACTCGACAACCCACCCCCGCCGAACGAGGCGCTGTGCGAGGCAGCGCGAAGGTACAGGAATAGGCAAGGATGAATGGCGCGTCGAGAAGGCGAGCAATGTCAAAGACGACCGAGCCGTTCGAGACTCGCCTGGCGCGGGTCGAGAAAGAACTTCAGGAATTGAAGGCCGCGCTCGGCGCGAAGCGATCCGAGCCCTGGTACAGGCAAATCACCGGGGATTTCGCCGACGACCCGGCGTTCGCGGAGATCGTTCGCCTCGGCCGACTCATCCGGCGCGGCAAGCGGGAGGGGTAGTTCGTCGTGCCCTTCCTCCTCGACACCGACCACCTCTCCGTCCTCCAATGGCGAGAGCAGCCGGCCTGCGACCGTCTGCTCTCTCGCCTGGATCAGGTTCCGCCTGACGACGTCGCGACGAGCGTCATCAGTTTTCACGAGCAAGTGCAGGGGTGGCAGGCGTTTCTTGGGCGCGCGAAGAAGCCCGCCCAGGTCGTCCTCGCCTACGAGAAACTCGAAGGCGTCCTGCGCTCCTTCCTGAAAATGAATGTCCTGTCCTACGGCGAGGAGGCGCAGGATCTCTTTGAGGAACTGCGGCGGCAGTGTCCCCGTCTCCAGACGATGGACCTCCGCATTGCCAGCATTGCTCGCGTCGTGGGGGCGACGCTCCTGAGTCGTAATCTCCGCGACTTCCGGCGCGTTTCTGGGCTCACCGTCGAGGATTGGACGCGGTAACGGCTTTGGCGCGATCACTTTTTCGCCGGCACGGTAAACACGACGTCCCCGGCCCCGACGTTGCCCGCCGCGTCCTTCACCCGCAGCACCACCACATACGTCCCCGGCTTCAGCGACTCCGTCCGAAAGCGGAACGTCTCGGTCTTGCTGTCGAACAGGCCGTCGGTCGGGAAGACGTTCGTCCACTTCTTGCCGTTGACCGCGAACGACGCCGACGTCAGACGCACCAGCGGGTCGACGGCCGTCGCCTCCAGCGCGGCGCCGTCGCCGTCGGCGCTCGTCACCTTCAGCGCCACCGCCGGCGGCTGGTGCGACACCACGAACGGCTCGCTGATCCGCTCGTGCGTCAAGGCGTCCTCGGCGGCGTTGTCGCGGCGGTCCGACGCGACCACCTTCAGGCGGTACACCCCCGACGGCGCCGACGTCGTGTCCCAATCGTACTCCTTCTTCTCGTAATCCTCCTCCAGCAGCACCCAGTCCTTCCAGCCGTCCTTGCGGGCGTAGACGTCGAACGTCACCTCGTCCTCGTTGGCGTCGGTCGCCGACCACTTGAAGCGCAGCTTCTTCGGGCTCTCCTGGTTCGCCGCCTCCAGGTTCGGCGCGTCGAGCGAAGTCATCTCCGGCGCCTGGTTGTTGTTCTTGTAGCGCAGCGTCAGGTCGCGCAGCGAAGGCGTCAGCGACGGGTTGTCCGTCGTCAGCGTGGCGCGGTACTGGAGGAAGCGCGCCGGCGGGGCCGCGATGATCGCCGTTTCCGGGTCCGTTTGCTCCGCCGACCAGTCGCTCCACGTCTCGTCCGGCTCGGCGACGTTGCCGCTCCGCGCCGCGACCGTCACCTTCGTCCCCGGCGGGGCGTCGGCCTGCCAGCGCAGAGACCCCCACTTGCTGAGGAGCTTCGCGTCGAGCACTTCCGAGACGACCGTGCCGTGCGCCGCGTAGGCGTCGCGCAGGACGTACAGCTTGCCGGGGTCGCCGGCCGCGAGAACGAGACTCCCGTCCTTGCGCGCGCACATCCCGAGTACCTGGCCGTGGTCGAGGCGGGCGACCTCGGCGCGCTCGCGCGTCGCCTCGTCCACCTCGAAGAGTTGCCCTTCCATGCCGGTGCCGACGAAGAGCCGGCCGCCCTTGCGCAGCAGGCTCAGGACCAGCGCGCGCTCGCGGAACACCTCGCGCGCCGTGCCGTCGTTCCCGAGGCGCCACACCGAGTTTTCGCCCGCGGACGGCGCCGACGGCGCGGAGGTCGTCGCCGTCTTGCCCTCCTCGTGCGGCGGGGACGCGGACGACGAGCCGAGGCGCCGCCGGGCGCCGGGCGCCGACGTGCCGGCGTAGACGGCGTCCGGCGTCACGAGCAGGGCGCGCACCTCCGCCTGCGGGGCGCTGAAAAGGACGAAGCCCTTGCCCTGCGCGTCGATGCGATAAACGAGGCCGGCTTTATCCGTTCCCGCGTAGGCCGTGCCGTCGGTGCCGGCGGCGACGCAGAGGACGTGTTCCTGCTTCGTCGTGTAGAACGCCGTCGCCTTGCCGTCGGGCGTGAGGCGGTAGACGATCCCCTTCGGGCCGGTGCCGGCGTAGATCGTCTCGCCCTTGGCATCGACGGCGAGCGACCAGACGTAGGTGCCGGAGGCGCGGTGCAGGACCGTCGCCTTGCCGGCGGCGTCGATGCGGACGATCTGCCCGGCGGGGCCGGTGCCGGCGTAAACGGAGCCGTCGGCCGCGGCGGCGAGGCTCAGCACCTGGCTATCGTCGGCGGTGTACAGCAGCGTCGCCTTGCCGTCGGGCGCGACCTTGAAGACCTTGCCCTCGTCGCCGGTGGCGGCGATCAGGTTGCCGCCCCGGTCCTCGACGACGGCCCAGACGTGCGTGGCGTCGAGGCCGGCGAAGGGGGATAGCTGCCGCGACAGGCGCACGGCGCCTTCGCTGGTGACGACGGCGCCGCCGAGCCGCGCCTTGTCGTAGTGCGCCGCGGCGTGGTGGTGCCAGACCTTGACCTTGGACGCGAAGGCGAGGGACGGCAGGCCCGGGACCAGGAGCGCGGCGAGGAAGAGATGACGCATGAGAAAAATCCTCGGCGTTGAGGTTACCGCGGGTGCGCGACGTCCGGCGTGCTGTGTCCGGGGGTGGGGGGGGGGGGCCCCCGCCCCGGCGGCGCCGGGCCCCCCCCCCCGCGGGTGG
>JBBROG010000057.1:0-35141 GCA_038229635.1 Gemmatales bacterium | reverse complement strand
CTGAAAACGCCCGTGGTTTTCGGCATGTCCCGCCTCGGCCACGGCGAGGCCCGACTGACAGTGGACGTTAGTTCACATGATCTGTTGCCGCAAAGCCTTTGATACCTTGGGTTTACAACCATGTTGGAAGCCCTGCCCCTACGGGGTAAAAGGCCCCCGACCCTACCCCGAAGGGGTTACATCGCACAGCCGGGGGTCGCGCAGCGCACCCCCGGACAACCACGACGCGCACCCCCGGAACACCACGACGGGGCGCGTACTCGCGCACCTCCGGAACGACTCTCACCTCGCGTCGAGGCCGTCGCGGCTCGCCTCCCACACCTTCGCCGTCCGGTCGTCGGATGTGCTGACCAGGCGCTCGCCGTCGGGGCTGAACGCCACCGCCATCACCAGGCCGGTGTGCCCCTTGAGCGTCAGCGTCTCCTGCCCGCTCCGGACGTCCCACACTTTCAGCGTGTGGTCCTGGGAGGCGCTGGCGAGGCGTTTGCCGTCGGGGCTGAAGGCGACGGCGGTGACGGTGTTGGTGTGGCCGACGAGGGTGTGGATCAACCGGCCGTCGGCGTCCCACACCTTCAGCGTGTGGTCCTCCGACGCGGTGGCGAGGCGCGTGCCGTCGGGGCCGAAGGCGACCGCCGTGACCTCGTCGGCGTGGCCCGTCAGGACGAAGAGTTCGTGGCCGCGCTCCGCGTCCCACACTTTCACCGTCTTGTCCTCCG
This sequence comes from Gemmatales bacterium, assembly GCA_038229635.1. GTDB lineage: Bacteria > Planctomycetota > Planctomycetia > Gemmatales > Gemmataceae > DATFNV01. Next base: position 34,425 of record JBBROG010000057.1, on the reverse strand, counting down.
ACGACGTCGCCAGGCGCAGGCCGTCGGGGCTGAACGCCACGCCGGTGACGATCCCCCGGTGCCCGCGCAGGGTCAGGAGCGGCGCGCCGTCGGAGGCGTCCCACACCCGCGCGGTGCCGTCGTGCGAGGCGCTGGCGAGGCGGGCGCCGTCGGGGCGGAAGGCGACGGCGGCGACGTGTTGGGTGTGGCCGGCGAAGACGCGCCGCTCGTCCCCCGTGGCGGCGTCCCACACGCGCACCACCGGGTCTCGTCCGCCGGCGGCGGCGAGGCGCGCCCCGTCCGGACTGTAGGCAACGGCGGTGAGGCCGTGCCCCGCGCCGAGGATAAGACCCGGCCGCCCCGTTCGCGGATCCCAGAGGCGGACCATGCCGTCCTCGCCCGTGGTGGCGACGAGGCGGCCGTCGGGGCGGAAGGCGACGCCGCGCACCTGATTGGTGTGCTCGCGAAAGGTGAGCGGCTCCGGCTCGCCGCGGACGTCCCACAGTTTCACGGCGTAATCGTTGCCGCCGCTCGCCACGCGGGCGCCGCCGGCGCCGAAAGCCACGGCCCGCACCCAGTCGGTGTGGCCGCGGAGCGTCCGCAACTCGCGGCCCGTGGCGACGTCCCAGAGGCGGACGGTGCGGTCCCAGGAGGCGCTCGTCAACTCCTTGCCGTCGGGGGAGAAGGCGACCGCGCTGACGATGCCGGAATGGCCCTTCAGCGTCAGCCGTTCGCGGCCCGTCGCCGCGTCCCAGAGCCGCACCGTGGCGTCCTCCCCGGCGCTGGCCAGGCTCTGGCCGTCGGGGCTGAACGCCACGCCGAGGACGCGCCCCTCGTGTCCCTTGAAGGCGCGAACCGCGCGGCCGTCCGCGAGGCTCCAGAGGCGCAGCGTGCCGAACCAATCGCAGGTCGCCAGTCTCCTGCCGTCCGGGTGGAACGCCGCCCCGAAGACGGCGCCGTCGTGGCCGGCGAGGGTGACGACCTCCCGGCCGGCGGCGTCCCAGACCGTCGCCGTCTCGTCGGCCGACGTGCTGACCAGGTGCGTCCCGTCGGGGCTGAACGCCACGCCCGTGACGCCGTGTTTGTGCTTCTTCAAGGGGTCGAAAAGAAGACGACCCGTGCCGGCGTCCCAGACGCGGATCGTCTTGTCGTCCGAGGCCGTCGCGAGCCGCTTGCCGTCGGGGCTGAACGCGACCGCGTTGACGGTGTCGGCGTGGCCGCGCAGGGTGAGCAATTCTTTGCCGGTGGCGACGTCCCAAACCCGCGCCGTCCGGTCGAGCGAGCCGCTGGCGACGCGGGTTCCGTCCGGGCTCAGGGCGACCCCGAAAACGGTGTTCGCGTGTCCGTCGAGGGTCCGAACGCCGGCCCGGCCGAGGCGATTGAGATAGTGCCACTCGAAGCCGCGCGGGTCCGGCTCGCCGGGGCCGGGGAGATACTGGGCGAGGAGGTGGCGCGTGCGGGCGACGTCGGCGACTTGCCAGGCGTGGTGCGCCAGGTTCATGTGCGCCGCGTAGGTGGTGTCGCTCAGCAACTCGTTGGCCCGCCGCGTCTCGTCGCGCTGGTGCCGGGCCTCTTCCCTCTCCGCCGTCGCCCGCACCGCCAGGAGCGAAGCCGCCGTCGTGCCGGCGAGCAGCGACAGCACGACGGCGAAGGCGAGGGCGGCGACGAGCGGGTTGCGCCGCGCCCAGCGCGCGGCCCGCTCGCCCGCGCCGATTCGCCGGGCGAGGACCGGCTCGTCGGCGGCGAAGCGGAGCAGGTCGTCGGCGAGCGCCGCCGCCGACGGGTAGCGCCGCGCCGGGTCCTTGTCGATCGCCCGCAGGACGATCGTCTCCAGGTCGCGCGGGATGTTCGGGTCGAGGGCGCGCGGCCGCGGCGGCTCCCGGCTCTTGACCTGCTCGATCACTTGCAGCCGGTCGATTCCGTCGAACGCCCGGCGCAGGGTGAGCAGCTCGTACAAGGTCAGGCCGAGGGCGTAGACGTCGGCGCGGGCGTCGCACAGCCCCTGGAACCGCTCGGGCGCCATGTAGTGCGGCGTGCCGATGACGTCGCCGGTGGCCGTCAGCGCTTCCTCTTCCTCGGTCTTGGCCACGCCGAAATCGGTCACCTAGACGACGCCGGCCGCGTCGAGCAGCAGGTTGGAGGGCTTGACGTCGCGGTGGACGATGCCGCGTGCGTGCGCGTGAGCCAGCGCCCCCGCCGCCTGCACCGCCAGGCGCGCCGCGGCGCGGTGGAAGGAGCCCCGGTCGGTCTCCGCGGAGGCCAGGTCGATGCGCCCCGGCAGCAGGGCGGACGCGCCGGCGCAGGTGTCCGGCTCGCGCGGCGGCGGCGGCGCCGCTGGGAGCGTGCCGGGCTCGGTGCCCGCGCAGGGGCTCGCCTTCGCCCAGGCGCGGAGCCGCCGCAATTCGGCGACGACGGCGTCGAGCCCCTGGCCGTCGATGAACTGCATAGCGTAGTAGCGAGCGCCGTTCGCCTCGCCGACCTCGAAGACGGGGACGATGTTGGTGTGGTGCAGCCGGGCGGCGGCGCGGGCCTCGCGCTCGAAGCGGCGCACGCGCCCCTCGTCGCCGAACCCCGGCGCCGGCAGCACCTTGAGGGCGACGCGCCGGCCGAGCGACACCTGTTCGGCCTCGTAGACGACGCCCATGCCGCCGCGACCGACCTCGCGCAGGATGCGGAAGTCGCCGAGGCGGCGCGACGCGACCGGCGCGGCTCCGGGGCCGCGGCCCACGGTGGGGGCGTCGTCGACGTCCTCGGGAATGTCGCTGCGTGGGATCATCGCTCGGGCATCCCCCGCGCCGTCCTGGCGAGTGCCTCATGAAGACTGTTGAAGGTCGATTATACGCCGCCCCGGCGTTCGCGTCCGGAAGCGCTCACTTCACGGCACGAGGGCGAACCGGAACTCGCTCTTGCGACCGACCGCCGCCGCCAACTCGGCCTCGACTCGTCCCAACTCCTCCAACAAAACAACCCCCTGCGAAACGGCCTTGGGGTCCTCCCGCAGGAACGACGCCAGGGCCCTGACTGTCGCCAATCCCTCGGCCGGCGGGAACCACTGGATCGGCGGCAGGCCCATCTCCTCCGGGTCCATGTCGAGTAGGTCGGCCATCTCGTCCGGGTCCTGGCTGACGAATTGCTCAAGCGTGGGCAGCCCTCGGGCCGCGGCCGCCTTGTCGAGCCGCTCGTACCCCCTCGCGAGGGCCATGTTATCGCCGCCCAGCGTACCGTAGGGCGGCACTTTCTTCCGGAAGACTACACAGAAACTAACGCCCATTCGCCCCCTCCCTCCTCGCCTGACAAGTGTTTGTGGTAGGGTTTGTCTTCCGCGCCGGCGAGCGCGGCGGAAGATGACTCAGCGCGGCGCCATCAGGGCTTCGAGCCGCGTCTTGACCGCCGGCCATTCCTCCGCGACGACGCTGTATAGCACCGAGTCGCGCACGAAGCCGTCGCGGACGATAATGTGCTTGCGCAATACCCCCTCGCGCACGGCGCCGAGCCGCTCGATGGCCGCCTGTGACTGCGTGTTCCGCAGGTCGGTCTTGAGTTGCACTCGGACGGCGCTCAATTCCTCGAAAGCGTGGCGCAAGAGGAGATATTTCGCCTCGGTGTTCATGCCGCCGCGCTGCCACGGCCGGCCGAGCCACGTCCCGCCGACTTCCAGGCCGCGGTGGGCACGGCGGATGTCCATGTAGCGCGTGACGCCGCGTGCCCGCCCCGTCGCCGCCTCGACCTGGGCGAAGGCGACGGCGTCGCCCGCCGCGACGGCGTCCAGTTCGGCGCGCACGACGGTCGCCATACCGTCGAGGGTTGGCGGCGGCGGGACGAGCCACCAGCGCCAGATCGTCGGGTCGAGGCTCAGGGCGTCGAACAGTTCTGGCACGTGCGCCGGCGTCAGCGGCTCGAGGCGCACCAGCCGGCCGCTCAGGGTAACGGGGCGCGGGTCCATGTCGATCTCCTCCGTGTACCTCACTTTACCAGCCCGAAGCGCGAGCGAGGTCTGAGTACTCAGTACTCAGTACTCAGTACTCAGTCCCCGACCCGCCGCCCTTGACCTCGTCTTCGCCCCCCCCTACGCTGAAACCTCTGAACCTCCCCTGGCCCCGTGGTGCGAGCCGCATGTCCACCGCATCCTCGACAGTCCCCGACACCCAGGGCCGCTTCGGCGCCTTCGGCGGCCGCTACGTCCCCGAGACGCTGACGTTCGCCCTGCGGCAACTCTCCGAACAGTACGACGCCGCCCGCGCGGACGCCGAGTTCCAAAAGCACCTCCATTACTACCTGAAGCACTACGTCGGCCGGCCGTCGCCGCTCTACTTCGCCGAGCGCCTGACGAAGGAGGCCGGCGGGGCGCGCATCTTCCTCAAGCGCGAGGACCTCAACCACACCGGCGCCCACAAGATCAACAACTGCGTCGGCCAGGCGCTACTGACGAAGCGCATGGGCAAGCCGCGCGTCATCGCCGAGACGGGCGCCGGCCAGCACGGCGTCGCCACCGCCACCGCCGCCGCCCTGTTCGGGATGCCGTGCGTCGTCTACATGGGCGCCGAGGACGTGCGCCGCCAGAGCCTCAACGTCTACCGCATGCGCCTCATGGGCGCCGAGGTGCGCGCCGTCGAGAGCGGCAGCCGCACCCTGCGCGACGCCATCAACGAGGCGATGCGCGACTGGATGGCGTCCGTCGAGACGACGCACTACATCATCGGCAGCGTCGTCGGCCCGCACCCGTTCCCGCGCATGGTCCGCGACTTCCAGGCGGTCATCGGCGAGGAAACGAAGGCGCAATGTCGCGAGCAGGTCGGCCGCCTGCCGGACGTCGTCGTCGCTTGCGTCGGCGGCGGCAGCTACTCGGCCGGGATGTTCTACCCCTTCGTCGGCGACACGTCGGTCGAACTGGTCGGCGTCGAGGCCGGCGGGCGCGGCACTTCTCCCGGTGGACACGCGGCGACGCTCAGCCACGGTAAACCCGGCGTGCTGCATGGCAGCTACAGCTACGTCTTGCAGGACGACGACGGCCAGACGGCGGACGTCCATTCCGTGTCGGCCGGCCTCGACTACCCCGGCGTCGGCCCGGAACACAGTTATTGGAAGGACGCCGGCCGCGTCCGCTACACGAGCGTCGGCGACGACGACGCGCTGCGCGGCTTCGACCTGTGCGCCCGCCTGGAAGGTATTCTGGCCGCACTGGAGACGGCGCACGCGGTCGTCGAGGCGATGCGGATCGCGAGTCGGCGGGCGAAGGACGACGTGGTCGTCGTCTGCTTCTCGGGGCGCGGCGACAAGGACTGCTTCGAGGTGGCGCGGCTGCGCGGCGAGACGATTTAAGCCGCTCGACGATTTAAGCCGCTTGCGGCTTCGCACGTCTTGCGAAGCCGCAAGCGGCGCGGCATTGAGGCACCATGAACCCCATCGACACCCTGTTTACTCGCCTGCGCGCGCAGGGCCGCAAGGCGTTCATGCCGTTCTTCGCGGCCGGCGACCCCGACCTGAAGGCGACCGCGCTGCTCGCGCGCGAAGTGGCGGCGCGCGGCGCCAGCCTCATCGAGATCGGCTTCCCCTACAGCGACCCCCTCGCCGACGGCCCCGTCATCCAGGCGTCGTACACGCGCGCCCTCGCCAAGGGCGTCCGCGTTGACGACATCTTCCGCATGACGCGCGAGTTGAGCGCCGACCGCGACTTCGCCGCGCACGGCGTGCCCCTCGTCGGCATGGTCGCTTACAGCATCGTCCTGCGCCGCGGCCCCGACGCCTTCGTGCGCCAGGCGAAGGAAGCCGGCCTCAGCGGCGCCATCGTCCCCGACCTGCCCGTCGAGGAGGCGGAAGGGTTGTCCCGCCTCGCCGCGGCGAGCGACTTCAAACTCATCCACCTCGTGACGCCGACGACCCCGCGCGAGCGCGCCGTCCGGATCGCGAAGCTGTCGACCGGCTTCGTCTATTGCGTCAGTACGACGGGCATCACCGGCGAGCGCGACCGCCTGCCCGACGAGCTACTGGGCCAGCTCGACTGGCTGCGCCGCCAGACCGACTTGCCGCTGTGCGTCGGCTTCGGCGTCAGCCGGCCGGAACACGTCCGGGCGCTGCGCGAGGTCGCCGACGGCGTCATCGTCGGCAGTGCCTTCATGCGCCGCGTCGAGGCGGCGGGGACGAAGCCGTTCGCCGACGTGGCGCGCGACGTCGGCGACCTGGCCGAATCGCTCGCGGGGGCGCTGAACCCGACGTGACTACCGCCCCTCCCGAAACCGTCGGCCGCTCGCGCCTCCTGACGCGGCTCGGCGCCTGCCTCGGGGGCCTCCTCCGGCCGCGCGTCTTCGGCCCCGTACTGCGTTACGACCTCGTCCGCACCGCCCGCCAGGGGCGCACGTTCTTGCTCCGCTCCGCCTACGCCTTCGCCCTGCTCGTCGTGCTGTTTCTGCTCTACTTGCAGTGGGCCGGCGGCGGCCGCGACGTGCGCGCCGTCCTGACCGGAGTCACGCGCCTCTCGAAGGCCGACGCGGACCGCTTCGCGTCGCAGTTCTTTCTCCTCTTTTTCGCCGTGCAGATGGGCGCCGTGCTGCTGCTGACGCCGGCCTACACCGCGTCGGCCGTCGCCGACGAGCGCGAGAAGAAGACGCTCGACTTCCTCCTCGCCTCGGACCTGACGAGTCGCGAGATCGTCCTCGGCAAGCTGGCGTCGCGGCTGCTGACGCTGATGCTCGTCCTGCTCGGCGGGCTGCCGGTGCTGAGCTTCTTGCAGCTCCTCGGCGGCGTCGACCCGAACCTGGTCCTCGCCGGCTTCGCGGCGACGGCGGCGGGCATGCTGAGTTTGGGGAGTCTTGGAGTATACAATTCGGTGAAGGCCGAGCGGCCACGCGGCGCCGTCTTCACGACCTACGCCGAGGCGGTCGCCTATCTGACCCTTTCGCTTTCCTGTTTGTGGATCGGTCGCGGCGGCGGCCTCCTCAGTCCGGGACACTGGCTGGGCGCCGGCAACGTCGTCGTCGCCTACGGACGCGCCACCGGCGGGCCGACGGGCACGACTGCGGCGACGATCCTGCCCGTGCTGCGCGACTACGTCCTCGTCCACGGCCTCTTCGCCGTCCTGTTCGTCGTCCTGGCGTCGCGGAGGCTCAGGGTGCGCATGGCGCCGGCCGCGCCGAGCCGACCCGTCCGACCGACCGCGCGCGGCTATCATACGTCCGAGAACGACGACCGTGTCCCGGCGCGGTCGCGTCACGAATCGCGGCACGGGCCGCGGCCGCGCGTCGGCGAGGACCCCATCCTGTGGCGAGAGTTGCACGCCGAGCACGGCCTGTCGCTCCCGCCGCTGGCGCGCACCTTGCTCCTCACGGCGGCGGGGATGATCTTCGCCGTCGCGACGGTGATCTTTCTGTGCGGTATCATCGTCACCGTCGCGACCGGCCACGTTTCGGAGTTCGCCAACCTGTGGGCGCGCGTCGTCGGCACGCCCATCGCCTGTCTGCTGCTGGTGACGGTGGCGGTGCGCGCCTCGCTGGCGTTCAGCAGCGAGCGCGACCGGCAGACGCTCGACAGCCTGCTGACGACGCCGCTCGACGACCGCGCGATTCTCGCGGGCAAGTGGCTGGGCAGCGTGCTGTCGGTGCGCGAGGTGTGGTGGGCGCTCGCGCTGGTGTGGGGCCTGGGGCTGCTGGCCGGCGGGGTGCATCTGCTGTCGCTGCTGATGCTGGCGGCGGCCTGGCTGACCTACGCCGCCTTCGCGACCGGCGTCGGCCTGTGGTTCTCGCTGCGCAGCCGCACCAGCCTGCGGGCGACGGTGTGGACGCTGGTGACGCTGCTCGCCCTCGGCACCGGGCAACCGCTGCTGTGGTTCGTCGGCTATCCGGTGGCCCTGGCGCTGAACGTCTGGCTGGGCGTCGACTCCGGCTGGGCGGCCGACCTCGCCTACTACGGGCTGACGCCGCCGGTGTCGCTGGTCTACTTGACGTACCCGTTCGGCGAGTGGTACTCGTTCGGGCGGCAGATGCGCAACGACGCCGGCGAGGTCGGCCTGGCGTGGGCCGGCGTCTGCGTCTACGCGGCGGCGGCGGCGGCGCTGTGGGGACTGCTGCGGCTGCGCTTCGGCAAGGCGACGGGGCGGATGCGCGGCGGACCTTGAACGACGACAGGGAGCGCGGTGATGGCACCTTCCCACATCCTCTTCGTCACCGGCAAGCTCGCCGAACCGGCGCTGCGGCGCCTGCTCGCGGAGTTGGCGCCGCGGGCCGGTTTCGAGGCGAGCGTCGCCGTATTGCCCATCACCGTCGCCGCGCTGACGACGGTGCCGTGGGTGGCGCGCCACCTGACCTTGCCTCCGGGAATTGACCGCGTCCTGCTGCCGGGTTGGTGCGCCGGCGACCTGGCCGAAGTGGAGCGCGTTGCCGGCGTCCCCGTCGAGCGCGGGCCGAAAGACCTGCGCGATTTACCTCAGTTCTTCGGCAAGAATCAGGCGCCGCCGCCCGGCTACGGGACGCACGACATCGTCATTATCGCCGAAATCAATCACGCCCCGCTCCTGTCGCGCGACGAATTGATGACGAAGGCGCGGGCACTGCGCGACGAGGGCGCCGACCTCATCGACGTCGGCTGCGCGCCCGGCACGACGTGGACCGGCGTCGGCGACGCGGTACGCGCCCTCCGCGACGAGGGCCTGCGCGTCTCCGTCGATAGTTTCGACGCGGCCGAGGTCGAAGCGGCGGTTCGGGCGGGCGCCGAACTGGTGCTGAGCGTCAACACGACGAACCTGGCGGCGGCGCGGTCGTGGGGTTGCGAGGTCGTCGCCGTGCCGGACGTGCCGTCGACGCTGGAGGGGCTGGACCGCGTGATCGAGGCGCTGACGACCTGGGGCGTGCCGTTCCGCGTCGACCCGGTGATCGAGCCGATAGGCTTCGGCTTCGCGGCGTCGCTGGGGCGTTACCTGGAGGTGCGCCGGCGCTATCCCGGAGCGGAAATGATGATGGGCGTCGGCAACCTGACGGAGTTGACCGACGTCGACTCGGCGGGCGTGAACGTGATGCTGCTCGGGTTCTGCCAGGAACTGGGCGTCCGCAGCGTGCTGACGACGGAGGTCATCAACTGGTGCCGCTCCTGCGTGCGCGAGTTGGCGCTGGCGCGGCGACTGGTGTATCACGCCGTCAAGGAGCGCGTGCTGCCGAAGCACCTGGAGCCGGACCTCGTGCTGCTGCGCGACCCGCGATTGCGGCAGCACGGCGAGGCGACGCTGGACGAGTTGGCGCGGCGCGTCACCGACCGCAACTTTCGCCTGTTCGCCGAGGGCGGGAGCATCCACGTCGTCAACCGGGCGATGCACCTGCGCGGCGCCGACCCGTTCGCGCTGTTCGAGGAGATGCGGGGGCGGGAGGAGATCGACCCGTCCCATGCCTTCTACCTGGGATACGAAATGGCGAAGGCAACGACGGCACTGACTCTGGGGAAGGACTACGCGCAGGACCAGGCGCTGCGCTGGGGCTTCCTGACGAGGCAGGAGGAGAGCCATCGCGGCGACGCCCCCGCTTGACGAGGCAGGCGGCGACGGGCCATGCTCTCGTACGACAGCGCAGGGTCTGGTGGCTGGGGCTCAGGCGGCCATGACCGCGAAGAGTCCGCCGCCCGCGTTGTGGCGCTGAATCGCCTGGAAGAGAAGTCCGCGCAGGTGCTCGTCCAGGAGGAACGTCAGCGGCATGTCGGGTCGGTCTCCGCCATTTCCTTGGCGCGCTCGGGGTAGAGGCGGACGAACCGCTCGCGGAGTTTCGCCGGATCGACGGGCCGGACGGCCGCCTCCTGCCGCTCGAGATCCTTGCCGTACTCCTCCACATAGGCATCGACCTCCGCCTTGTTTTCGAGGGAGAAGGCGATCACCTTGCGGACGTGGTCGAGGGGCAGCGACGGGTAGGCGTCGGCGATCTGCTCGGCGGACAGACCCTCATGGGCGCGGCGGACGACGGAGTAGAGGCCGATGCGGTGGCCCGTGAGGACGATCTCGCCTTCGGATCCCTCGGTCAGGAAGTCGGGCAGGGTCATGGCACGGATCTCCGTCGGGCTCGGCGGCACGGGCATTCTACCAGCGGGGCGTGCGGCGCGGGAAGGCCGTCACTCGGGCGGCTTCGCAACGCCTCCGATGACGGCCTCGCGGAGCCGGGCTGGACGCTCCAAACCGCCCCTTAGTGTTTCTTTCCGGGCTCGACCGGCCCCGGCAGCGGGCCGAAGAGAGCCACCGGGACGGCGGCGATTCCGCTTGACGCGGCAGGCCGGGCGGGGCCATGCTTACTGAGGCGGCAGGAGGAACCGAAAAGCGAACTTCCGATTGACGGCGTTCCATGCCTTCACTCGCCTTGCGGGTCTGGATGACGAACCGAGCCGCGGCACTCGATCGGATCGAGGCGGCTCACCGGAACCTCCGCAGAGGACGGGTCGAGGTGAGGCCGTCGACTCAAGAACTCACTCATGCCTACGCCGTGTTGCTCCTGTCGAAGTTCCAGGGGTTCTGTCGAAGTCTGCACGACGAGTGCGTGGATTGCATCGTCAGCGCGGTTACCCCGGCGAAGCTGCGGACCGCGATCAGCGAGGTGTTCGTGTTGAACCGAAAGTTGGACGCGGGAAACCCCAACCCGGGGAACCTCGGCTCCGACTTCAACAGGTTCGGATTCGTTTTCTGGGACAGCGTCCGACGGCGGGATGCGAGGAACCGCGCGCGGCAAGATCATCTGGACGACTTGAACCGATGGCGCAACGCGATTACCCATGAGAATTTCGACGCGACCGCCCTCGGAAGCGGCAATCTGGGGCTCAGACAAGTGCGGCAATGGCGGAAAGCGTGCCACCAATTGGCTGTCGCGTTTGATGAGGTGATGCGCGCTTACCTCCAGTCCGCGCTCGGAACGTCGCCCTGGTAGCTCGGAGGAAGTCATGAAGAAAGTAAGAACGTCCAAACCGCCTTTTTCCCTCGGCGACCGCGTGAAATTCGCGATCGTCCAGGGGACCGTCAGCGGCGTGATCGTGCAGGACCGCGGCGAGGTCCGCATCCCCGGCCGCCACCTGTACCGCGTCGAGGTGGCCGCCGACCCGGACGAGCCGGCGTACTTTATCGTGGCGTCCGACGAAATCGAACCGGACGACACCCCCGACCCGCCTCCCGTTCCCGACAAGGCACGGGTCATGGAGTATCTCAAAAAAGGCGGTCTGGTGAGTGTCCTTAGACAAAACACCCCGGGGGGAAGGAGTCAGCCGCACGTCTGGCTCTGCTTCGACACCCTCGGCAACGTCACGCACACATTCCGCCCCGAGCGTGGCGGACTCGGGGGGGAAGCCGTGCCGTTCGGGACGCTTCACGAAAACATGAGGGTGTTTTCGGCCAAGAAGGACCGTGTCGCCAAATTCCTCGAGTCGTTCGGACTCACCGCGGCCGAAGCCGACGAGGTGATCCGTGCGGTGGGGACGGCGCCCGGACCCGACGACGGCCGATAGCCCGAGAGCAGAGGGACACTGCCTGTCGCTTCGTGACAACAATCGGGATCTTTCCCGGCCCCGCCGCGCGCAGGTACAATAGGATCGGGCGACGACGTTTCGGCAGCCCCGCTCGCCACGCGCGGGCAAGTTCGAGGGCAGGAAAGGGGAGACACGTGTCGGGAACGACTCACAGGCGCTCACGACTCACACCCCCACGAAAAGCCCGGAAAATGCAGGGAAAGCGAGCGCTGCGGGGTGTGAGTCGGGGTGTGAGTCGGTGTGAGTCGCCCCCGGCCCCGCCGCCGTGACGGCGTCGCTTTGGATTAAGAGCCGTGTCCCCGCGAGATCGCTCGTCACAATCCAAAGCACGCTTGTTTAGGGTCTAGCGCTTCTTTCCGGGCTCGACCGGCCCCGGCAGCGTGCCGAAGTCGCGCTCGCGGGTCGGGTCCGCCTTCGCGCCCGGCTTCACGACCGCTTCCATGAGAAACGCGATGAGATCGGCCATCTCCTGTTTACTGACGCCCTTCTCCAGCCCTTCGGGCATCAGCGACCGGCCCGTACTCGTCAATTCGTCGATGTCGCCGCGCAGGATGGTGTCGGCCGCGTCGTTCTCGCGCTTGAGGGTGATGCTCGTCGCCGTCTGCGCCGCGATCAGGCCGGTGAAAGTGCGGCCTTTGCGGTCCACGACGACGTACTGCACATAATTCGGAGGGACGTAGGCGTTCGGGTCGAGGATGTGCGTCAGCAGCGCCTCGGGGTCGCGCGCCGACGACGAAGCCAGCGCCGGGCCGACGGCGTGCCCTTGGGCGCCGATCTGGTGACACGCGGCGCACGTCTTCTCGAAGACCCGCGCGCCGTTGGCGGCGTCCGGCTTCAGTTTCAGGGCGGCGCGATAGTCGGCGACGACGGCGCCGCGCGAGGCCGTCGAGCCGGCGAACAATTTCGACGCGAGCGAACGGATCGCCTCGTCGCGGTGCTTGACGAGGAGGTCGCGGCGCGTCAGTTCCACCGGGGCGACCGAGGCGTCTCCCTTCGCGGCGGCCCGGAGATAAGCGAGAGTCCATTGCTCCCGCGACAGGAGGGCGTGGACGACTTCCGCCCTCACCTCGGGCGGGTATTCGCGCCAGCGCGCGAGCAGGAGCCCGGCGACTTCGGGCTCGCGGTAGTCGGCGAAGGCGCGGACGGCGGCCGTCTGAAGTGACAGCGGCCGGCGCGGGTCGAGCAGACCCGTCAAGGTGTCGCGCGCCTTCTCGAACGGGCCGCAGCCGAGCAGCCGGACCGCTTCGAGCCGCGCCGCCTCGCCCGCCCGCTCGTCCGAGGCGGTGCGGCGCGCCTCGTCGAAGAGAGGACCGAAGAGGGGGCTGTCCGGGCTCAGGCGCTCGCCCGCTTGCTTCATCCCGGTTCCCATCGCGATGACCAGGCGCCGCTGGAGAGCCGGCGCCCCCTTCAGTCCTACCAGCGCGTCGTCGGCCGCGCCCGCCCGGCCGCTCGCCCCGACGACTGTCGCGAGGGTTTCCAGGATCGTCGCCCCGGACCCCGCCGCGAACTCGCGGTCGCGCAACAGAAAGGCGAAGAGAGAGGGGGATAGGTTGTTGACCGAGCTGAGGACCGCCGTCCGCATCCAGACGTCGCCGGCGTGGGCACGCGCGAGCTTCGCCAGCGCTTCGACCGCCACCGCCTCCCGCGTCTCCCCGAGCGTGAAGGCGACCTGGAAGCGCACGCGGGCGTCGCCGTCGTCGGCGAGGGCAATAACCTTCGTCAGCAGCGCCGGCCGATCGAGGCGACTTTCGGCGAGGCGCACCGCGTTCTCGCGCACGCCGGAGTGGGCGTCGTTCAGGCCGACGAGCAAAACGCGATCCTCCAACGCTTTCATGCCGTGCAGCGACCAGAGGGCGTGCAGTCGCGCCTGCGGCAGGGGACTCGTCGTGACGATCTTCTCCAGGAGCGGCACGGCGGCGCGGTCCTGGCGCTCGTACAGCAACCGATGGGCCGTGTCACGCCACCAGCCGTGCGGGCTCTCCAGGGCGGCGACGAGTTCGGCCGTCGTCGCCTTGCTCAGCCGAGGCGGTTTCGGCACGCGGAAGCCCGGCGGCGCCATGCGGTAGATACGGCCGTTGTCGCGCCCGTTCGTCAGGTCGAGGTGCTTCACCACGTCGAGCGGGATGTGGATCGACTCCAGCACCTCGCGGCTCATGTCGAGGCAGTAGAGCGTGCCGTCGGGGGCGTTGACGAAGTTCACCGGGCGGAACCAGAGGTCCGACGAGCGCAGGAACTCCGTTTTCTCCTCGAAGCGCCGCGAGCGGAACGAGACGCCGTCGGGCTCCAGTGTGCGGTGGTGGACGAGGTTGTTCTGGCCGTCGGCGGTGAAGACCGATCCGTAATAGCTCTTCGGGTAGGCGCCGCCGCGATAGACGGTGACGCCGGCGGCGGCGTCGACGACGTGGTGGCTGGCGCCGGCGGCGTCGGCGGGGCGTTCGTTGTTGGCGATGCGCCGGCTACTGCGGATCTGCCGCCAGCGCTCGACGGGGCTGATGCGGAAGACCGGCACCGGCCCCGGCGCGAGGTTCTTGATCGCCGACGGCACCGGCAGGTACGGGTTGCGCGCGAGGTAGTGCTGCGGCAGCACGACATGCAAGAGCGGCTGCGACTCGCTGCAGACGAAGCGGTTGCCCCAGTCGTCGAAGGTGTTGCCGAACTGCACCGTGCCCGTGAGCGTCTCGAAGCGCTCGCTCACCGGGTCGAAGCGGAAGTCGCGGCCGCCGACCGAGACCGGCGGCTCGGACGGGCGATCCGCGTGGCGGACCGTGCCGCCGTTGCCGGCCGTCGCCCCGTAGACCTGGTGGTCGAGGCCGAGGCCGAGGTTGTTGAGCATCGCCTGCTGGTTCTCGGTGCCGAAGCCGGTGAAGACTTTGCGGCGCACGTCGGCCTTGCCGTCGCCTTTCGTGTCCTTGAGATACCAGATGTCCGGAGGCGCCGCGACAAAGACGCCGCCCTTCCACGGCACGACGCCGGCCGGCCAGAGCAAGTTGTCGGCGAAGACGGTCGACTTGTCGAAGACGCCGTCGCCGTCGGTGTCTTCCAAAAGGCGAATGCGGCCGAGCGCCGGCTTTCCCGCCGCCGGCCTGTACGGGTAGTCGCGCATCTCGCAGACGTAGAGCCGGCCGTCCTCGTCGAAGGCGGCGGCAACGGGGTCGTAGATGAGCGGCTCGGCGGCGACCAACTGCATCTGAAAGCCGTCGACGGCCTCGAAGGTCTTCAATACCTCTTGCGGGGGCTTCGGCGGCACCGGCCGGAGGAAGTCCTTCAACTCCGCGTCGGTCGCGTCGGGCCGGCTGGGGTCGGCGGCGAGGCGCGTCTTGCCGGCGTCCTCGTCCATGAGCTTCGCCAACTTCGCCGGGTCGGCGTCGGCGGCGAGGCCGCCTTGCTGGCGAATTCGCAAGAGCAGGTCGCGCGCCTTCTGGAAGTAGTCGAGGACGCGCGCTTTCTCGGCGAAGGCCCTCTTGCGGTGGACGGCGATCTGTCCGTCGATGCGCTCGAGCCAGACGTCAAGAGAAGCCTGACGATACGGGGCGCGGCCGTCGAGGCAGACGGTGACGGGGTTGGTGTGCGCCTCGGCGTCGGGCCGACCGCCGGGCGTCGTGGAGTAGGCCCGCGCCGCGACCCAGGACGACTCTTTCAGCTCCAGTCGCTCCTCGATTTCCAGCCACTGCCCGGCGGTCCGCCTCGTCGTGACGCGGCGCACGACCTCGCCGTTGACGATCAGGTCGAGGTGCGTCAGCGGCGTCACCTCGCAGACGGCGCGCACCTTCGCCGTGACGACGTGCGGCCCGTTGCCCTTCTTGTCGACGCGGGCGCCCGGCTTCCGGCCGTCGACTTCCAGCAGCACGAGCGGGCCGGTGGTGACGAAGCTGTGTCCCTCGGCGGCGCCGCGCAGCCAGTCGGGGAACGTCGGAGTTTTCGGGTGGTGAACGTAGGTGCGACAGTCGCCGAGGAAGCGGCAGGCGGGCCAGTCGCTCGCTCCGAGGATCGGAAAGCGGTAACCGCTATTGAGGATGTGATACCAGTCCGTCAAGCCGATGCCGCGGTAGACGCCGAACTGGAGCAGCTCGACGCCGTCGACCGCTCCCAGGGCGGCGTCGGCGTAGACCTCCTGGGCGTAGCCGCCGTGGGCGTGGACGGCGACACCGCCCCGCTCCCGCGTCTCGCGGCCGACCTCGCCGTGGACCGGCCAGGTGTCGGACTGGAAGCTGCGGCCGGGGAAGACGATGTCGTCGCGCAGGTACAGGAGCAGGTGGCCGTAGACGTTGCTGCGGTACTCCTGCCCGGACAGGACCGCGTACCCGTCGCGCGACCGCGCCGAGCGGGTGCCGAGGCCGCGCAGCTGCGGCGCCCACATTTTCTCCATGAAACCGACGTAAGGCCCGGCCGGCTCGTTGAAGCCGAGGACGGCGCCGTAGCGAATGTCCTCGGCGGCGAGCAGGTCGAGGAGGGTTTCCTCGTCGCGCTCCGTGGCGCGCGGCAAGTGCAGGTGCGTGTCGCCGTTGTGATAGCCGAATTGAGCCATCGGCACGGCGCGCGTCAGCGTGACGTCGATGCGGCGGACCGCCCCGCCGGGGACGTGCGTCGTGACGACCTGCGGGCGGTGCTCCATCCCTTTCGCCACCTCGACGCGTGCCTGACCGGCGGGCACGTCGACGCTCGCCTCGCCCCAGGAGTAGAAGAAGCGGCCGAGGTAGCGGTACGGCGCCTTGTCGCGGCGGTTGCCCCAGGCGCCGTCCTTGGGCCACTCGCCGGTGAGGGCGTAGGGCGAGAGGTAATTCGTCTTCGGCTGGTAGAAATTGCCGTCGGGGCCGACGACGGCGACGCGGCAGAAGGTCGGCTTGCCGGCGGCGTCGCGGACGCTGATGTCGAGCCGGCCGGTGCCGGCGCCGCCCGCCGTGAGCGGCTTGCCCTCGCGGTCGGAGCCGGGGGGCGTGAAGAAGAAGGGCTCGCCCTCGGGTGCCGGCGCCCGAGGGGGCGGTTGGTCGGCGCCGAGGGCGAAAGGCAGAAAGAGGACGATGAGGAGGGGTAGAATGCGCATGGGAGCGTCTCCGCCGACGGTTCAGGCGGCGAGCGCCGCGATCTTGCCCCGCAGCGACCGGGCCGCCGCCTGCACGTTGACGTCGTCGCCGCCCAACCGCTCGAACGTCTCGGCCACGCGCCCGACACAGCCGACGAGCGCCGGAAGCAGTTCGCGGAGCGGGAAGCGTCCTACTTCGTTGCCCGTGACGATGACGCGAACCGATCCTTTCTCCGGCACCAGGCGGACGTTTCCCGACAGGCTGTAGTAAAGGAACTCGACCGGCTTGCCGGCCTTCAGGGCGGGGACGCCGTCGAGCAGGACCGAGGCGAGGTAGGACAGGTCGTCGCGCAGGACCGCGGGCGGCCCGTCGTCCGGCGTCAGGACGAGCGCGCCGCGGATGTCGGCGAGGCCCGCGAGGTCCGCCCCCGGTCCGGGCCGGTCGCGGTCCAACTCCTCCTCCGAGAGCAGGTCCGGGCCGCCGAACCCCAGTTGAAAGGTCACTTTCATCGCCTATTCTCCCCCCCGGTCGCGTGCCCCGGCCTCACGTCACGACCGCGGGCTTCTTGACGGCTTCGCTCAACGTCGCCATTTCGGTCGAGGTGTACATCACGACGGTGGTGTCCGGGTCCGCGGTCTCGTGCCCCGCCCCCGCGACGGGGAAGAACTGGTCGACCGTGGGTTTCGCCTTGCCGGCGTACTTCTTGATGCCGATCTTGATCCTCATGCCGTCGATGACGTACTCCTTCACGTTGCGTTCGTTGTCCGCCCACACCCCGTTGATGTCGACGTCCGGTTCCGCGGCCACCTGGTCGAGGGCGGACTGCAGGGCGGCTTTGATGTCCGCCTTCGTCTTGTCGTTGGGGAACAGCGTGTTTTCAAAGTCCGCCTTCGCGAAGTCGAAATGCGCGCCGAAGTGCCGCTCGAGGAAGTGGTCGACGCGCATGTCCCCGCAGCCCTTCTTGTCGAAATCGGCCTCGTCGATCAGGGACTTGTCCTGGGGCTTTTCCTCGAACCGGGAGGCCGCCTTCCACAATTTCTTCCGCGTCGTCGCGTTGGGGTGCGCGGCCGCTACCTTCGCGTGCAGCTGGGTGTTGAGCTTCCCGAAGTCGCCGCCGTAGCGCTTCTCGACGAGGGTGCCGAGGCGGCCGCCGACCTTGGGCTTGCCGGTCGCGTCGAGGTCGTCGGCGCCGACCAACTCCTTGAGCTTCGGCATCTCGGTCGCCCGCTCGCCGGCGTCGTCCCCGCCGAAGGCGTCGCACAGCGCCTTGACCTTCTTCGCGTCCTTCTTGCAGGCGCCGCCGACCATGCTAACGAGCAGGTCGCGCTTGTTGTCGAAGGCGCCGGTCAGATCCCCGAGCGCCTCCGGAGCCTCCTTAAACTCTTCGTGGATGTCGGCGAGGAGCTTCGTCGCCGGGTTGGTCGTCGGGTCGATCAGGGCGTTGAAGTTCGGCGCGGCCCCGACGCCGGCGGGCGTGCCGAGGCGCTCGTACAGCATCTTGACGCCGTCGCCGCCGACGGCGCCGTGCAGCGCGGCGACGCGCTTCGCCGCCACCTGCTTCGTGGCGTCAGTGGGGTCGATGTCGAACCCTTTCAGGACCTTCTTCATCTCATCGAGGCCGAGCGACTTGTAGAGGCCGCCGACCGCGAGGGCGCCCTCCTCGGCCTGGGCCGCGCCGCCGCCGGCGCCGCCGTAGAGCTGGCCGGCGAGGGCGGTCAGCGTCGGGTCGCCCTGGACGGCCGCGTCCACGGCCGCCTTCACCTTCCGGCGGCGCTCGGCCTGCTCCTTGTCGAGTTCGACTTTCAGGTCCGTTAAATCTCTTCGGGCCGTTTCGTAGGCGGAGGCGGTGGCGGCCTTGTTCTTGTCGGCCGTCTTGCGGGCGTTCAGGAAGTCTTCTTCGAGCCAGGCGTCGGTCGTGCGGCCCTCGTCGCCGTCCTCCTCGGAATAGAGGCCGACGACGTGCTCGTACTGCTTGCGGACTTCCAGGAATTTGGTCGCGTACAGCCCCACGGCCTGGTAGACGGCCTGGAGGGGAACCAACGCACTCTTCAGGGCCGCGTAGGGCGTCGCGTCGACGGCGGTGTTGTCGTCGGCGGGCTTGCGCGCCGCGAGGAGCATCGCCGCCGCGTTCTTCCGGACCTGGGCGAGGTCCCGGTCCCCCAGCGCCTCGTAAAGGGAGCGGGTGGCGAGGTAGGGCGTCGCGAGTCCGGTCATCGCCGCGTAGACCGGCTTCAGCGCCTGGAGGGCCGCCGTCCCCTGTTCGTAGGGGGTCTTGTCGAACGCCTTGTTGTCGGCCCCGAGCGACCGGGCCTTCTGGTACATCGCCCCGGCGTTCTTGCGGACGTCGGCGAAGTCGGCGTCGGCGAGGGTCGTGTCCACCTTGTCCTGCCCATCCTGCGCCTGTTTGAGGACGCCCTGGAAGGCGTACACGGCCGTCGCGACCTCGCCGAGGGTCGTGACGCCGGCCCCGGCGCCGGCCCAGTCCTTTTTATGCGCCTTGCCCTTGACGTCCCTTAGGATCTCGGCGACGACGTCCGCCCCCTCGGCCTTGGCGCTGACGGTGGCGCTCGCGTAGGCGCCGCGGGTCTTCTCCAGGGCGGCGGCCAGGGTCTTGTACTGGGCCATGGCCTCGGCGGCGCCCGTGAGCGCCGGCTCGGCGTCGCCGAAGCTCCAGGACTTGATGAGGGCGTTTTCCGCCTCCTGCACTTCCCGGCCCAGAAAGATGCGGGCGTCGTCCGCGAGGTTGCCGTGGTCGGACTTCGGAACCTGCGCGAGCGCGTTGTTCAGCGCCGGCACTTTCTGGGCGAATTTCTTCGCGGCGTCGAGGGCGCCCTTCAGCGCGTCGAGTTCCTTCGTGACCGTCGCGTAGCCGTTCTGCTTGGCGTTGTCGCGGGCGTCGCCGAACCGCTCTTTCAGGGTCTGGTACAGCGGGCCGGACGGGAGGATTTTCTCGACCGCGGCCAGCTTCTCCTCGACCGGCTTCAGCTTTTTCTCGTAGTCGTCGACGTCCGCGACCGCTTTCGTCACCAGCCCCTCGAGCTCCTTCACCTTGTCTCGGGCCGCGGTGAATTGCAAATCGCCCGTCGCGGGCTTGAACGCCTTCAATTCCGCGAACATTTTGGAGAACTGGGCTTCCTGAAGGCGGTCGAATTTCTGCTTCTCCCGGTGGGAGTCGTAGAGGGTGGTGGCCTCGCCGAACGCTTCGGCCAGCCCCTTGGCCGCCTCGGTGTACTCGGACAGGTTACCGGCGGCGGTCTTCACCTTTTGGAAATCCGCGAACGTGTCTTTCTCCAGGTCGGCGCGGAGGGTCAGCAGTCGTTTCTGGACCTCCGGGAAGTTCCCGAGCTTCTTGGCGGCCGTCTGGGAGGTCTGGAGCGCGCCGCGGTAGGTGGACACCAGCTGGTTCCAGGCGGCCGCGGACTCGCCGAGCGCCTCGAGCTTCGCCAGCGCCTCGACGTTCTTTTTCTTGTCGGCGAGCAGCAGGTCGACGGCCTTCCCGGCGTCCGTCGCCTCCCCCGCCAGGCCGGCGCTCGGCTTGCTGATTTGGCCGAGCTTTTCGAGCGCGTCTTTCTTCTGCCGGTCCACCTTCGGCCGCAGGTCCTTGACCTTCCGCGCCGCCTCGGCCTCCTTACCCACCGTGTCGTTGAGGTCGGTCAGCGCCTTCAGCGACTCGGGGAAGGCCGCCATCCGCTTGTCGAACCCCGTCGCCGCGAAGTTGAGGGACGCGGTCAGGTACTCCTTGAGCTTCTTCGCCTGCCCCGTGAAGTCCGCGTCGTGGGGGCAGTCCTTGGGCCAGACGTCCGCGGACTTCTTTTTAATCTCGCCGTACTCCTTTTCCTTCTCCTCGACAGCGTCCGTCCTTTCCTTGATCGCCGCGTCCCGCCGGTTCTTTTCGGCGACGCGGGCGCCCTTGAACGCCTTGTCGAACTTGTCCAACTTGTCCCGCGCGTCGTCGAACTTGAGGGCGAAGGCGTCGTGCGTCGCGTCGAGCAGGGCGTCCTTCTCCTGGCCGACCGCCGCGGCCGCCTCCTGGAAGTTCTTGACGAGCGCGTCCTGGTCTGGGATGGCGCCGGCGAGGAAGGGACCCTTTTCCAGGATAGCCACGTTTTTCGTGGCCGCCTTCGCCTCGTCGTCGAGCTTCTTCAGAACCTCCTCGCGGCGCTTGCGCTCCTCGGTAAGGGCCGCGTCGGCCGCCGTCACCGCCTTGCCGAGTTCGACGACGTCTTCTCCGACGGCCTTCGCGGCGCCGTCGAATTCGGTACGGCTCTTGGCCGTCGCCTCGCCGAGGGCCTTCCCATTCGTCTCCAGAGCCTGCCGCCGTTCGCCGAGGGCCTTGGCGGCGTCCGCGCCTTTCGGCAAATAGCTCTCGGCCTTGGCGAGAACTTCCGCCGCGCGCGGCAGCGGGTCCGCCTTCCGCTTCTGGTCGAGGTCGGCGACGACGGCCTCGCGGTCCTTGCGCTCCGTTTCCGTCGCCAGGCCGACGGCGGTCAGCGCCGCCTTCACCTTGTCGACGCCGTCCGCGACCTTGTTCGCGGCGCCGTCGAACGCCGACGCTCCGCCTTTGGTCACGGCCTGGGTCAGGGCGGTCCGGTCCGTCTTCAGCGTCTGGAGGCGGAGCTGCAAGTCCGTCGCGCTCGCCGCATCCTTCGGCAGGAATGTGAGCGCCGACGCCAGCACGCCGTCCGCCGTCGTCAGGGGATCGGCGCTGAGCTGCTGATCGAGCAGAATGACGCGGTCGTCGCGGCGCTGGCGCTCGAGCTTCGCCGCCTCCTCGTTTCCCTCGGCCGGTTCGCTGGGTTCCTCGGCCGAGGCTACCGGGACGGTCGCCCCTACCAACTTGTCTTCGAGCCCCTTCTTGAAGCGTTTCTTCTTCTTGGGCACGACTTTCTTGACGGGGCCTTTCATTGCTCGTTCCTCTCATTCGGCCGCGCGGACCCGACTCAGGAAGGGGTCGCCGCCGAGGCGCCCAGTTTGCTCGCCAGCAGGGGCAGGATGCCGGCCAGCGTCTTTTTGATCTGGAGCGGCACGAGGCCGTTGTCGTCGATGTCTTCGAGAATGGGGTCGGCGTCGGCGTAGGCTTGGAACTGCTGGAGGAGGGCGATCGCTTCCCCCTGGCGCTTCTGCCGTTCGTCGGCGCCGGCGGCGTTCAGCGCCTCGTCGAGCTTGTCGGACAGGTTCTCGTGGTGTTTCGTGAGGGTGTCGATGAACTCGCCAAGGGCCTTGTCCATCTTGTCTAGAATGGGTTCGCCTTCGTAAGCCGCGTGCGCCTCCGTCCGGAGCGTCACGATGTCGGCCTGAATTTTCTTGACCGCGGCGGTCCAGGCGAGGCGGCACTGCTGCATCAGGACGAACGAGGACGACTTCCCCGCGGCGGCCGGTTCCTTGGCCTGCTCCTTGGCCGCCGCCGGGGGCGCCGCCGCGGGGGCCGCCGCGACGAGAGGCTCCAGTTCGTCGAGAGCCTTGGCGGCCTGGGCGAAGTCGTTGCTCTTGAGGAAGCCGTTGACGGAGACGAAGAGCGCCTGCACGCGCGGCCCCTGCGGCCCGGCGAGCGCCGCCTTGAGGGGCGCGCCGAGGCCGTTCAGCCGCTTCATCAGCGCGGCCCGAGCCGCGTCGGGCTCGGGCGGCGGCGGCGGCGGGGCGGGAGGGACGGCGGCGCCTTCGGGGGCTTCGGCGGCGTCCTCCGCCTCGGCGTCGGCTTTGGTGCGGAACTCGACCGGCAGGGTGAGGCCGGCGTCCTCCTTGAGGCGGCGCTTGATCTGGGCAGCGAGGCTGGCGGGAGGTTCCTTGACGACCTCGAAGAAGAGGGTGCCGTCCTCGCCGACGCACTTGCCGAGGTAGACCTGTCCGCCGCCGACCTCTTTCTTGGCCTCGGCGGTCTCCTTGGGCGTGATCGTCTTCCCCAGCAGGAGCTTGCCTTCCATGCCCTTGGCGACGTAGGCGAAGCGCATCGGCCGGCCGGCCTTCGCCTGCTTTATTGCCGCTTGCAGATCCTTGTCGATGGTATTCGCCACGTCGAGAGCCCTTTATCAGAGTCTTCCTGCCGGGCGTCGGGTACGACTGACGAGAGAGAATTGTACCCCGAGCGCGGCCGGTGGCAACGACTTTCCGCCGGGCGCGGAGTCGCGGAGATCGGCCGCGAAGTTTGCTTCGGCGGAAATCGTACCCTAGAGTTGCGTTACCAATCGCCGAGGCGCGCGGTCAGCCGACTCGCCGGGCTCTCCCTCCTCCTCCCCTCGGAGTCCGGTGTTCGTCCCCCATCCCCGCCGTGGAAAGCCCGCGCCGCGCCCGGGTCGCTACTCCAGCCGCACGGAAAGGCCGCCGATGAGAATCCGCCATGTCTCCGCTCGCCGCCGCGGGGCCGCGATCGTCGAACTCGCCGTCCTGCTGCCCACCATCTTCATCCCGCTGATGTTGGGGATTTGGGAGATGGGCCGTGTCGTCGAGATCCAGCAAATCCTCGACAACGCGGTCCGGGACGGCGCGCGGCAGGCCTCCAGCGGCCAGAACACGAACAGCCAGGTCTCGCAGGCCGTTTTGCAGTACCTGAGCAACGCGGGCGTCGCGACCACCGACGCCGCGAACAACCCGAACGTGACCGTGACCGTCACCAACCTCACCTCGGGCAAAGACGCGGCGTCGGCGGACCAACTCGACCACTTCACGGTCAGCCTGACCCTGCCCTACGCCAACGTCCGCTGGTCCCCCGTCAACTACTTCCTCAGCCCCGGGAGTTCCCTGCAAGCGACGGCCGACTGGTATTCGATGAGGGACATTCCGCTGACGGTCGCCCCGACCATTCCCGCGATGCCCCAGTAATCGCTGCCCAGGCGAGGAACGGAGGAGATCGAGCCATGCGCAAACCACCCCCCCGGCGCCGTCGGGGTTCGACGCTCGTCGAGACGGCCGTGGTCATTCCGGTGGCGCTCCTGTTCGTGTTCGGCATCCTCGAGTACAGCCGCCTGGTCATGACCCGGCAGATCCTCCAGAACGCCGTCCGCGAGGGAGCGCGCCTCGCCGTCGTCAACACGCAGAACCTGACGACGGCGCAGGTCCAGGATTACGTCGACCAGAAGTTGGCCGGCCAGGGCGCGCAGCTCCAGGGCTACGCCAAGGCGACCAGCATCCAGGTCTACAAGGCCGACCCGGCCACCGGCAACCCGCTCGACGCCAACGACAACGTGGTGGGGAGTTGGACGCTGGCCCCCTTCGTCAACGCCCAGTTCGGCCAGGGCATCGCGGTGCGCGTCACCGGCACCTACCAGCCGGTCTTGCCCTCCTTCCTCTACATGGGGTCGAACATCACGGTCCAGGCGATGGCGGTCATGAACAGCGAGGCGAACTGAGGCGCCGTCCCGGCATGCCTTGTTTAGCCGCCCGCCCGCAGGGCGGCGGGTCGGACGCTGACCTGCGTGTATACCGCCCGCCCGCGGGGCGGCGCGGGCTGCCCGCCGCCCTGCGGGCGGGCGGCTAAACAAGGCATGCCAGGACGGCGCCCTACGAACCGAGACAACGGCGCGGCGCCCGCCGCGGCCGACGAGGAGCGTGACATGCGTATTTCCCCAAGCCGCGCGCGGCGGCGCGGGTCGATCCTGCCGCTGACCGCCTTCTGCATCCTGGCCCTGTTGACCTTCATCGCGCTGGCGGTGGACATCGGCGTGATGTGCATCGCCCGCAACCAGTGCCAGAACGCGGCCGACTCGGCGGCGATGGCGGGGGCGCGGGCGCTCACCGGCGACGTCTCCAACAACAACAACTACACCGCGGCCAACCCCGCGGCCCTCGCGGCCGGCCAGGCGAACAAACTGCTGTCCCAGTCCGTCCAGGCGAGCCAGGTGAGTGTCACCGTCGGCTCGTACAGCTACGACAGCACGCTGAGCCAATTCGTCCCCAACTACTCCGCGAAGGGGGCCAACGACAACTGGTCGCTGGCCCGCGCCACCGTCACCTACGCCGGCTCGACCTTCTTCGCCAACGTCTTCGGCGTCAGCGGCTACAATACGTCGGCGGTGGCGACCGCCGTCCACCGGCCGCGCGACGTCGCCCTCGTCGCCGACTTCTCCGGGTCGATGCGCTTCGACAGCCTGCTGGGCGGGCCGCACGGCGGGACGCGCACCCTGTCGATGAACCCGGAGAGCGCCTACCCCCTGTTCGGCCACTATTCCAGCACCGCCTCCGCCAACCTGGGGTTCACCACGACTTATCAGGTCCCCTCGGGCGAAATCATCGGCCAGACCAACACCGTCACCACGACCACTGACGGCCCGCCGGTCGCCAACGACTTCTACGGCGACGCCTCGGCCTACGGGACTTCGACGGCGGCCTTCACCGCCGCGCCGGACAGCTACGCGACCGCGCCGGGCGGCACCAATTACCTCAAGATCACCAACAACACCGGCGCGACCTACGCGACCAACGTGCAGGACGTCGTCGGGAGCACCTCGCGCAACGCCGCCTGGGAACTGGACGGCTACATGGCCTTCACGCCCTACACCACCAGCGGCCTCACCGACTACTCGACGGTGCCGTTCGCCGGCTACACGCAGGGGCCGCGCCACTGGGGCAAGAGCTTCTTCACTTGGCCGCCCGACCCGCGCGCCGGACCCGTGCCCGCGGCGCAGGTGCCGACCTTCCTCTCGGACTTCGGCTTCACCGCCGCCGAACTCGCCCTCGCCACGGTGCAGGGCATCTACCAGGCCAACGCCACCCCCGGCAGCAAGGACTGGGGGTCGTGGGCCAACGCCGCCGCGCTCGGCAGTTACCTCCGGACCCAGGTGCTTCTGCTGACGTCCGACCCGAAGTACCAGAAGATCCTGCGCCTCTACAACCGCCCCGTCTGCGACTGGCGCGCGCAATTTTTCTATAAAAGCGACGGCGTGACTCCCCTGGACGACAACAGCCTGCTCTGGGACGCTAGCGGCAACTGGCAGGCGCCGCGCGCCGGCTTGGCCAACGACTACTACCGGATCAACTACGCCGCCATCCTCAACTGGATCAAGAACACCGGGCCCAACCCGTTCCCGGCGCAGCTGCGCTCCGGCGGCGTCCTCTACTACGACGCGATCCCGAGTTCGATCGCGACGTCCACGTTCCCGCCGGCCAACCAGAACGAGCGCTTCTGGAAGGAGTACATCGACGAGGCGCTGGGCGTGCGGCAGACGAGCGGCAGCGGCAGTACGCCGGTCTACCAGGTCATCACGCCGTACACCGGCTACGGGAACGATTTTTCGTGGGGCACGACCCAGACGTCGGCCAAGCCGGGCGCCGGCGGCCCGTCGATGAGTTACACCGACAACCCGTCGCGGCCGAAGACGCACTTCTGGTTCGGGCCGATGACGCTGCTCGACTTCATGGGCAACTACAACCTGGGCCGCTTCTGGTGGCCGGGCACGACGCACGAGGCCCCCACCTGGCAGACGAAGATCGGCATGCAGTCCGCCATCCAGGACATCCAGCACAACCACCCCAACGACAACGTCGCCCTGATCTTTTTCAGCTCGCCGAAGACGGCGTACAACAGTTCCGGCTTCTACAACCAGGTCCGGGTGCCGCTCAGCCGCAACTACCAGCGAATGGAGAACTGCCTCTGGTTCGCGCCGCGCGTCATCGACACGCCGACGCCGGAGATCCGCCCCTACGACAACGGCGGCGCCGACATCGCCGACGTGCCGCGGGCCAACGGCGGCACCTGCTACGCCATGCCCCTGATGCTGGCCTACAACCAGTTCAGCGGCAGCAGCGGGCTGCGGACCTACGCCACCTCGCCCGCGCCCGCCGGCCAGGCCGGGGGCAACGGCCGCAAGGGCGCCCAGAAGCTCCTCGTCTTCGAGACCGACGGCATGGTGAACACCACCGCCTTGGCCAGTTTCACCAATGCCGGGGCGTACAATTCTTATTACAACGTCCGCCTCGCCGACGGGACCAGTTCGGGCAGCAACGAGTACCCGACGGCCGTGAGCGGCAACGTCGCCCTCGGCTCCACCCAGGCGACGACGATCCTGAGCCAGATCTGCGCCCTGGACACGGCGGCCTCGCCGGGCTACTCGACGGCACGCAAGCCGGTCCTGGTCCACTGCATCGCCTTCGGCAGCCTGTTCGACTCGTCGAACAATTCCACCTACAAGACGAACGCCCTCAGTTTGCTCGAGAACATGCAATACACCGGCGGGAAGGCCGGCGGGGAGCAGGCGACGACGTCGACGCCGCTGGCCTCGTACAAGATCATCGTCGGCCCCTACGCCACGCGCATCGCGAACTTGCAGACCGCCTTCGGCACGATCATGCAGAGCGGCGTGCAAGTCTCGCTGATCGAGTGAGGACGGCCGGGATTTCCCTTCGAGAAGGAGAGAGGGCATGAGAAGATTCTGCGTGACCTTAGTGTTCCTCGGGCTCGCCCTGGCCGGCGGCGCGGTCCCGCGCCTGGCGGCTCAGGGGAAGGAGGCCAAGGCGACGCGCCTCCCCGGCGACGCGCGCTGGGAGACGCCGGCCTGGCTGGACGACTTCCGCGTCGTCAGCGTGGCCTACGACCCGGCCCGCCGCCAGGTCACCTGGACGTTGGAGGCGAGTCGGAAGGCGGAGGCGTGGCGCTACCGGGCGCACTTCTACGACCCCGATTTCCTGGAAATGACGCCGCCGCTCAAGGTCGCGCTGACCCCCGCCCTTGCCGAGTACCCGAAGGGGAGCCGCCTCCAGGCGACGCTCAAAGTGCCGGGCAAGGACGTCCTCCAGGAGGTGAACCGCGTCGTCATCGAGAAGGACGGCCGGGTGACGCCTCGCTGAGGGGAAAGCTGGCCTTCGCGGGCGGGAACCGTTAGAATCGGGTGTGTCGGCCGGGGCGACGCGCCCGTAGCTCAGGGGATAGAGCATCGGTTTCCTAAACCGAGGGTCGAAGGTTCAAATCCTTCCGGGCGTACAGACCGACGGAACGAGCCGCGAGAGATCGCGGCTCGTTCCGTTTTCCGGGCGGCCTCGGGCGGCGGTCAATAGTCGGAGTCCTCGCCGCGGTTGTCGCGGGCGCCGGGCGTCAGGAGGGTCGCCCAGACGGACGTCGTGACGGTCGGGTTCTGACTGGCCGTTCCCTTGACCGTATTAGCGAGGGCGCGGACGCTGCCGTCGGCGAAGGCGACGTTGATGACGTCCGTGTTCGCCGTGCTGGCGTGGAGGGGGTCGCAGAACTTCGACATCGGGCGGAACTGCGGCTCGGCGTTCATCCACGGAATCGGAGTCGTGTAGTCGATATTATAGTAATTTCCCGGCGCGAGGATGATGGGGGCGAAGTAGTTCACAGGCAGGGACGCCGTGGCGCCCATTGTCTGAGGGCCGCCCGGCAGGAGCGGGGGCGGGGTGCTCGGGTTGGTGATCATCGGGAACGCCCAGAAGTTGCCGCCTTTCACGGACGTGCCGCCGCTGTTGCCCTGGGCGGGGCCTTCGCAGGACGCGAGCTTCTCCGTGAAGAGAATCGTCTTGGAGGTGCCGTCGGTGAAGTTGTCGGGCATGCGTAAGCGGCTGCACAGGTCGTTGTAGGCGTAGGACGACACGCCGTAAGAGTTGCCGTCCGTCGGGTGGGGGAGAATCCCGTCCGCCGACGTGAAGTCGGACGGCGACACGAACAATTGCACCTTGCGGGAGGCGACGGAGGTGTAGTCGGGCATGGGCACGAGCGGGTTGAGGTCGCCCCAGATCGTCTCCTCTTCGATGAAGGGCAGCAGGTGGAAGAAGGCGCTGCCGGTCTTGCCGGCGTAGAGGTCGTAGCTGGGGGGCAGCTTCTTGCGGGCCTCCTGGCCGTGGATGGCGGCGAGGGCGAGTTGCCGCAGATTGCTCTGACTCTTGGTGCGGTTGGCGAGGGCGCGGACCTTCTGGATGGCCGGTAAGGTGAGGCCGATCAGGACCGCGATGATGGCGATCACGACCAGCAGCTCGATCAGCGTGAACGCGCAACGGGGGCAGGAAGCATGACGCTTCATGGCACAAAACTCCACGGAGAGTAGGGATTGAGGGGCCGGGCCGCCTCGCCGCCGCGGCGGTGTCGGACCCGGCCTCGTGGGAAACGAAAGAACCTGTCGCGGGGGAAGGGGTTACTTTCCTCGCCGCTTTTGAGGCCGATCGTCGCGGTCCTTCGTCAGCAGGTCCTCCTCCTCGTCGTCGTAGGTGATCCGGCCGTTCTTCGCCGTGAACGCGCGGCCCTCGTTGACGCGGAGGTCGTTGATCCCGCGCCAGAAGATCGAGTATTCGCCGTCGGGGATCCACAACACCTTCGTCGCCTTTCCTTCCAGAACGAAGTCCTTCCCCTTGGGGCCGGAGCGGATCTGCGCCATGGCCTTGAAGTGGAACGGGTTCTTGACGGCGAGCCTGGTGGTCCCCTCGGGGAGGGCCTGCGAGAACGCGGGCATGCCGCGGCTGTTCGGCAGGACGCGGCCGCCGAACTCGGGCGACCTGCCGGAGCCGGAGGACTGGGCGGCGCAGGGAGGGGCGGAGAGGAGGAGGACGAAGACGGCGCCCGCGAACAGCGCCACGGCGGTGCGGGCGGGCGCCGCGCGGCGAGTCGTGGAATGAGGGATACCCATTGCGGCTCTCCTTTTTCGGTGAAAAGCGGGAGGCGATTCCTCCCAAAGAATAACCGTAGCTCGGCGGGATGTGTTACAGGGCGGAAAAAGGAATTTGGGGTGAACGGAATTGAAAGGACGACGGGTCGCGTCTGCCGCCCGCTACGGGAGGAAGAGCCGCCCCGTGCCGCGGTAGCGGTCGATGTCGAGCAGGTAGTCAAGCAGCCTTTCGACGACGCGCTCGGCGTATGCACGGTCCTGGAGGAAGCGGGCTTCGTTGGCGAGTGTGAAGACGGGGAGGCTCGTCGACGTTCCGAGCGTGCGGATGGCCGCTTCAAGAGAATCGGGCGCCTCGTGATTCCGATTCGCCGTCAACAGAGCCAGCCCTTCGCGTTGGCACGTCTGCCACACCAGAAGGTCCGGAGTTTCGGGCGGAAGCCCGAGGTCGGCAAACGCCGGAGTCGACAATTGCAGGTGGTGCCAGTACTCGGCCCAGGGCTCCTGACTCAAGAGGTACAGCAGCAGCCGGAAATGGCCTTCGATGTTAACGTCCGCCAGGAGGCCCTTCACCGTTGCCCTCCTGGCGCTCGGCCTTCCCGAACTGTTCTCTCCACGCCAGTCGCTTGGCCCGTGACTCGGCCAGCATCGCTTCGATTTCGGGCGGGTTGCCGCGGGCGTTGCGCTCCTCGAGGCGGCGGTGGACGGCCATCACTTCCTCCTCGTGTTCCTCAATGTACGCGAGGGCCGCGCGCACCTGCTCAGGCGTGACGGGCAGGATCGCCGCGATTTCCTCGGGACTCCTGCCGTTCTCGCGATAATGCACGACGTCCCAGACCGTGATGCGTGTTCCCGCGACCCGGTTGTTGACGATGGCTGCGGTCATGGCGCCTCCGACAGTCGTTACCCCGTCATGATACACGAACGAGCGGGGAGCGAAACCGGCCCGAAGCAAGGTCGTTTCTCGCTACCACCCCAGCCCGACCGCCGCCAGACGCTTCCGGATCTCCTGAATGTCGCCGACCGTCACCGTGCCGTCGGCGTTGCCCCAGAAGACGTGCGTCCCCGCCACGTTGAACTTGGGGTGGAGGCCGGACGTCGGGGTGTTGCCCCCGAGGGTGACGAGGGGGCCGTCCATCCCGCGGCGGTACAGACGGCGGCCGAACCTCTGCCCCGAAGCGTCTGGCACGCCGCCCGCCAGCCGCCACTCCAGGCCGGGGCCGAACGCCCCGCCGTCTGGGAGGAAGCCGCGCGGCGCGCCCGTCGGCATCTCGACCACCGTCACCTGTTTCTGCCCTGGGATCCGGAAGATCAACAGCTTCCCTTCGGCGTCGAGGGTCGGGAAGGTGGCGACGCCTGGCAGGGCTTCATAAGGCTGATCCCACAGCTTTTTGCCCGTGAGGCCGTCGTAAACGAGGATGTGCTTTTCAAGCTTCCCGCCTGAGACGCGATCCCCGTCCACATAGAAGAAGCTGCCATCCGTCGCCTCGCCGGCGTCGTAAATGTGCCAGTTGAGATCCTTCAGTTCGGCCAGCGGCTTCATCGGGTCTTTCGCCAGCAGGTCGCGGATTCGGCAAACGCGCGGATGCTGCCGGGGATGTGCGCCGCTGACGGGGGGAAGTTTCATGCCTTCCGTCTCCATGCGGAACAGCAGCAGCTTGCCGGACGGGTGGAAGGCCAGGAGGTTGGCGAGGCCGGGGGGCAGTTTCTCCCAGCGCCGGACTTCGCGGCCGGTGGGGACGTCCCAGAGGACGGCTTCTTTCAGCGAGGCGCAGGCCAGTTGGCCGCCGTCGGCGCTGAAGGCCAGTCGCGCGTTGTCGGCCGTGAATCCCAGGGGGACCGCGAAAAGGTGGAGCAGTTCGCCCGTCTCCGCCTTCCAGACGCCGGCCTGCCAGTCGTGGCTCAGGGCCGCCAGGTAGCGCCCGCCCAAAGAGAGAGCGGTCGAAACGACCGGGCCGCGCAGGCCGCGCAGCGTTCGGACACCGCGGCCGTGTTCCAGGGTATACACTTCCACGCCGTCCGGGCCGCCGAACATCTCTATCTCGCTGACGGCCAGAGACCGGCCGTCCGGGGAGAAGGCGACGTCCGCGAGGAAGTCGTGGCGTTTCAGCGTCAGGAGCAGCCGGCCCGTGGACACGTCCCACAGCCGCGGCGCCCCCCGGCCCCCCGACGCGAGGAGCGTCCCGTCCGAGCTGAAGTCCAGGGCGTGGATGTCGTGGTGCGAACCGCGGCAGTGAGCGCGGGGGATTTTGCGGTCCACGTCCCAGACCGTGATGCCGCCGCCCGCCTCCCCGGCCGCCAGCAGCCAGCCGCTCGCGGCGCGGCCGTCCTTGTGCCGCCGCTCGGGGTCGCGCGCGAACGCCAGGCAGCGCACCGGCATCCGGCCACCCAGGAGCGTCGTCCCTTTGTCGAGTTGAGCGACGGGCCGCAGCGTCAGCGTACCGGCTTCGCCTGATGTCGCTAGGAGGGCATTGTCCGGGGAAAAGGTCATAGCCTCCCCGACGGTCGCGGTCGTCCGCGCCACTTCCTTTCCCGTCGCGGCGTCCCAGACGACCAGAGGAGTCGGCCCGTCCTTCGCTAGCGTTGTCGCGGCGACGAATTGCCCGTCCGCGGAGAGGGTAAGGTTGACCGACGACGCCTGCGCGTCGGCCTTCGCCGGGCCGGCGTCGAGGGAAAACTCGCGCACGACCCGCTGTCGGTCCACGTCCCACAGGCGGAGCGTATTCGCCCCCGTGGCGACGAGTTGGAGCGCCGTGCCGTCCTTGCCGAACGCGACCGCACCGGCTCCCTTCTGCCCCGTCGCGGTCAGGCGGTCGGTCTTGAGGTCGTAGACGCCGCCGGGCACCGGAGGTCCGGCGACCGACTCGGCGCCGCCGGACAGGAGGCGCTGGCCGTCCCGACTCCAGGCGAGGGCGCCGGTCGTTTTTTTCAACGCCTTGAAGGAGACGGCGTCGAGGCCGGCGAGGGTGAGGACCGCCTCGTCGCGCCCCTTGCGCTTCGCCTCGGCCGAGCGATTCTTGTAGTGGTCGCGGATCAACTCCCGCTGCTTCTCCGACCAGCCGATCGGCCGGCCGAAGTGGTCCCGCCGCATGAGGAGCAGGCTGACTTCGTGGTTCTTTTCCGCTGCCTCGGCCTCGGCCAGAGCCTTATCTTCTCGTGCGCTCGCGGCGTCGGCGTCGGCGCGGGCCTCCCCTTCCCGCGCGCCGGCCGCGCTGGATTGAAAAGACGATAAGACGGCCAAGCCCCCGAGTGTCAGCGCCGCAATGCCCAGGAGAACCGCCGCCGCCCACCCCTTGTTGCGCTTCGCCCACAGCCACATTTTTCGCGGCGGCCACGCCGGGCGCGCCGCCGTCGGCTCGTCGTTCAGCCAGCGGCGCAGGTCGGCGCCGAAGTCCGCCGCCGTCGGGTAGCGATCCTCCGGCGTCTTCCGCAGCGCCTTGCGACAGATCGCCGACAGGTCCTTCGGCACGTTCGGCGCCAGCGCCTCCGGCACGGGGTCGCGGTGATCGATGCGCTCGCGAAGCTCCTTCTGCGTCCGCCCGTCGAAGGCGCGGCGCAGCGTCAGCAACTCGTACAGCGTACATCCCAGACCCCAGACGTCGGAGCGGGCGTCGGCCCGGCCCGCGTACTGCTCCGGAGCCATGTACTGCCGCGTTCCCATGACGTGGCCCGTCGCGGTCAGCGCCCCGAGGCTCGGGACGCCGGCGGGACTCGACTCCGACACGGCGTCGCCGTCGCCGCGCACGCCGGCCAGGCCGAAGTCGATGATCCAGCACTGGCCCTCCGTGTCGACCATGATGTTCGACGGCTTCACGTCGCGGTGGAAGACGCCGGCGCCGTGTGCGTGCTGGAGGGCGTCGGCCGCGTCGGCCAGCACGCGCGCCGCCGAACGGTAGTAGTCCAGCGACAGCGTCAGCGGGTCGGCGGAAGGCGGCTCGGGCTCGGGCTTGGCGACGGGCGGGGACTCGGTGGGGACGTCCGGCTTCGTGCTGGCGAGGGTGAAGGTGCCTTGCTCGGGGCGCGTGGCGCTGCCGATTTCGGTGCGGGCGTCCCGCAGCTCGGCGGCCAGCTTGCCCAGCGGCGGCGTGCGGCCGTCGCGGCGCGACGTCTCCCGCGCCAGCGTCGAGCGGACGACGTGGTGCAGCGCCGTCCCCTCGATGCAGGTCATCGCGAAGTACTGCCAGCGGCCGACCTTGCCGGCGGTGTGGATCGGCACGATGTGCGTCTGGTGCAGCCGGGCCAGGACGTGCTGCTCGCGGAGGAAGCGGAGCTGGTCGAGCGACGACAGGTCGCCGGCGTTGACCTTCAGCGCCACCTTGCGGCCCAGCGACAGCTGCTCGGCCTCGTAGACGACGCCCATGCCGCCACGGCCGATCTCGCGCACGATGCGGAAGTCGGGCAGTTTGGGCGGCGCCTCGTCAGGGGCGGTCGCGGCGCCGGCCGTGGGCGGACGGCCGGCGCCGCTGAGCTGTCCGAGCATCGCCGCCAACTCGTCGAACTCGGCGAGCAGCGGCGGGTGTTCGGCGGCGAGGCGCGTCCGCACGGCGGCGCGGTCCTCGCCGTTTTGCAGCGCCTCGAAGAAGGGGGCGAGCAGCACGTCACGGCTGTCGACGACGGACGACGCCTCGTTCATGACGGGAACCCTTCCGAGCCGAATCGTTCTTTCCACAGGTCCTTCAGGCGCCGCAGCGCCCGCACGTGCTTCACGCGGACGTTCCCCGCCGAGAGGCCCAACTCCTTCGCGATCTCCTCCCACGAACGGTTGTGATCGTAGCGCAGCCCCAGCAGCTTCCGTTCCGAGTCCTTGAGCAGGGCGATGACCTCGGCGAGCCGCTTCGCCATCTCGTCGCGCGCGACCTTGCCGCTCGCGCCGGTAGTGGGGCTGACGAGGTTTTGGAGGATTTGACTCCCGGAGCCGTCGGCCAGCGCGACGTCCTGGCGCACGTCGCCTTTTTTCGCCGTGTGGTGGCGGTAGAGGTCGACGAGACAGTCCCGGACGAGGCGGTTCAGCCACGAGTCATACGGCGGTTCCGCGGTAGCGCGGTAGAATTGGCGGAAGTCGTCCCAGCGCTGCCGGGCACGGATGTACACTTCGGACAGGACATCCTCGGGGCTGAGGCGGCCGCGGAGGACGGACGAGAGGCGGCGGTCGATCAGGGCGAGCAGGCGCGCACGTCGCTCCTCGAAAAGTTTGCCGAGCAGCGCCAGACCGCCCACGTCCACGGGACACTCCTTGACCGGCACGGCGACACCTGCCTTTCAGGGGGAACGGATGGGATCGAGGTTTCCTCCTCTAGTTAGCCGAGAAAGGGGGTGAGGTGTTACAGAAAAATCGGCGCCCCCGGCTTGCCGCGTCGCCCCCCCCCCCCAAGCGGCCAGCCCGGGCCGTTAAAAGGGAGGCCACGGCGGCGTCGGCG
>JBBROG010000056.1:0-35316 GCA_038229635.1 Gemmatales bacterium | reverse complement strand
GCTGTGTGATACAACCCCTTCGGGGTAGGGCCGGGGGTATTTTACCCCGAAGGGGTTGAATATCACAGCCGGGGGTCGCGCAGCGCACCCCCGGAATCCCACGCCGGGGGTCGCGTACTCGCGCACCCCCGGAACGACGACGCGCACCCCCGGCTTTGCCAAAATCAGGAGGAACAGCCCGCTCCCACCCGTTCCGAGGAGGTGACGTGGACCGTAAGACACGAAGCGAGGGCGCCCTGTTGACCAAGGAGTCGAACGAGGCTTGCGACAGCCGGCCGAAGGCGGCTACGTCCGTACTCTTGGCCCTCTCCGTCTTGATCGATCGCCTCGAATTGCTCCCGAAGGCCGACCGAGACGATCTGTTTGAACTCCTCCAGGCGTGGAGGACCGCAAGCACCGAGGAAGAGCAGCGGAGTATTCGTCGCGCCGTGGAAGAGATCCTCGCGCAGACCGCCGTGAGCGTTACGCCCATGCCCTTGGGCGAGGACAAGCCCTTGGCCAGGGGGCTTAAGAATTGGGCGGATCACGTCGGCAAGAAGATCCGCGCGCTGCGGGAGGGGGCCGGACTGACCCAGGCGCAGTTGGCAGGACGCGCCGGCCTGCCCCAAAGTCACATCAGCCGATTGGAGAACGCGGAACACAGCGCCACGAACATGACGCTGGAGAAGATCGCCAAGGCGCTGGACGTCTCGGTTCACGAGATCGATCCCTGCGCCGACTGATCGTGTGCGACAGGCGGTGGCTGATCGCCCGTCCGGCCTGGGGCGCCCGCCCGGGCGCGGGCGTGCGACGAGAACACTTGACGCGCACGCAACCCCTGCCCCGGTATCGGCGCGCCGTGGCGGTACAGTTGCTCCTCAATCCGCCGTAACGACCCTTCCTCGCCCTGCGGACGTTCCCGGTGCCAATCCCGGCCCGTCGGCCACAGGTCTTCGCCCGCCGGCCAGGCGCGGAACGGGTTCTCGCCGAGGGCCGCGACGAGCTTGTCAGAGCGCATGCCGACGTTCCCGGCGCGCGGCGGGATCGGGCCGGCCTCGCGGCGCGGGCAGCCCTTCAGCAGGGCGGGGTCGTGGCCGCCGGCGCGGTTGACGATTTGCCCGATCTGATACAGCGTCACCGGCCTCGGGCCGCCCAGGTGGTACAGCCCGCCCTCGTCCCCGACGAGGAAGCGCTCGAAGACGCGGTTCAGGTCGTCGACGTAGGTGCAGGAGCGCACCTCGTCGAAGTAGAGCGTCGCCGGGCGGCCGGCGCGGAAGCGCGACTGGATCCAGTCGATCGCCCCGGCGTGGCCGTTGAAGCTGACGCCCATCGGCAAGGAGATACGCAGCAGCGCCGCCGACGGGTCGAGGTCCGTCACCCGGCGTTCTGCCTCGGCCATCGTCTTGCCGTACACCGTCACCGGGTCGGTCGGGTCAGTTTCGACGTAGCCGCCGGCGCCCTTCCCCGAGAAGACCAGGTCGGACGACAGGTGGACGAGGCGGCTGCCCCAGGCGCGGCACAGAGCGGCCACGTTGGCGGCGCTGGCGACGTTGAGGACGTGAGCCATCGCCGGGTCCAACTCGCACGACTTCAAGGCGCAGTTGCCGACGGCGTTGAGGACGCTGCGGAAGCGGTGGCGCCGGAACAGGTCGCGGAGGCCGGCGCCGTCCTCGGCGTCGAGGGCGACGACGCCCTCGCCGGTAAGGCGCCAGGTCTGGTGCGGGCGGACGCCGATCACCCGGCCGGGGTAGCGCGCGCGGAGGTCGAGGAAGGCGTTGTAGCCGGCGACGCCGGAGATGCCGGTCACCAAGAGCGGCAGGCGGTCGACGAGGGGCGCGGGAGGGAGTCGCGGCATGATTCCGTGATGATACAATAGTCGAGGCGGAAGGACGAACTTCAGAGGGCGGCGCGGGAGGAAGTTCTCATGGGCGTGATGTACGAAGAAGAAGAATTGCCCTGGGAAGAGGACCGAGCCATTCGTCGGGACTGCGAGCCGCACCGGGCGAAGTTGGTGAGCAACCTCGGCGTCGCCGGCCTGCTGTTCGGGGTGGTGTCGTTCTGCGGCGGCGCGACGGGACTGCTCGGACTGCCGCTGGGGCTGACGGCCCTGGTGATGGCGCACCGCGACCTGGCGAAGATACGGGCGGGGACGATGGACCGCCGCGGCGAGAAGCGGACGCGCCGCGGCGGCGATGCGGGCCTGGTCGGGGCGCTGCTGAGTCTCGTCGGCGCGGCGGCCTGGGCGGCGCTCGTCGTCGACCGCTTTCTGCCGCCGCCTTACGGGAGTGGTTTAGGGTGGTAATGCCGCTCGCGGCTTCGCCAGGGCTTGCGAAGCCGCGAGCGGCGGGTTACGACCGCGCCCCGAAGTAGAAGCCGACGACCGTGGCGACGCCGGTTTCGAGCGTCGTCAGGTCGAGGCGGATGTCTTCGTTGATGCCCGGGTTGACGAAGACGCGCACCATGACGATGATGAGCAGCCCGAGCATTCCCAGCAGCGCCACCCACGCCTCCAGGTCCTGGAACCAGAAGGGCAACTCTCCCCCCGCCGCCGTCCGGACCATCTTCGTGATGAGGAAGCCGAGGAAGAAGCCGCTCATGAGGACGAGCGGCAGCACCAGCGGCCCGCTCGGCGGCTCCTCGAACTCGCGCTTGTTGTACAAGAGCCAGACGACCAGGCCGAGGTAGCCGGCTAGAAGGAGGAAGCGCACCGACCCCGACGGCATGTACAGCGGGTTACGGTGGCTGACGTGCTTGCCGATGGTGCTGCCGTGCGAGGCGAAGTAGTGCGCGAGGATGAGGATCATCACGTACTGCAAGTAGACGTAAGCGACGGGGACCTTGTCGCCGGCCTTGGAGGCGTAGACGAGGAGCCACAGCACGCCGAGGACCATGAAGGCGAGCAGGGCGCGGACGCTGCCGGCGGGCAGGCCGAGGGCGTGGCGCGGGTAGCGCGGCGCGGCGGTCGGCTGGCCGCCGAGGTCGAGGCCGGGGATGCCGGGGTCGCCGGGGAAGGGGGCGGGCGTCGTCATGGGAAGTTCTCCTCGCGGGGGAGCGGAAGCCGTACTCATTCCTTACTTCGTATCTGGGAACAGTGTATTGAAAGTCCCGCCCGCTCGGGCCGCCCTTTGCCCGCCGCGGCGGCGTGAGCTAGGCTCCCTTCGGGGGCCGTTTTCCCCGCCCCCGAGCAGGGCGACGCATGAACTCCTCCGACAAGACCGCCGCCAACCGTCGCCGGCTGCCGCGCCGCCCGCCGCTCCGCGGCGTCACGGTGGTTTGTCGCAAGGGCAACCTCGGCCTGGGCGCCGACCTGGCGCTGCGACTGCTCGACCTCTCCGAGTCCGGCGCCCGCCTTCGCGCCAGGGAAGAACTGGGCAAGGGGCAAGAGGTGACGCTGGCCCTGGACAGCCCGCGGCAGTCGCGCCCCGTCGAGGTCGTGGGGACCGTCCTGTGGTGCGTGCCGGCGGAGGACGCCTCCTGGGTCGTCGGCGTGACGCTGGCCAAGCCGCTGCCCTATCAGGTGCTGAGCCTGCTCACGCGGCTGTAGGGAAGACACTTCTCCTGGCGCCGAGGCGCCCCCCCTTCTTGACATCGCCCGCCCCTCCGGTTACTCCTACCTGAGACACGCGCCGCCTCGTTCCCCCCGCCCGGCGCAGCCGCCGACGACCCCACCACCCCATTCGGGAGGCCCTCTCGTGAGCCAGCAGACCGCACCGACCGGCGCCTCGCGCCGCGACTTCCTCAAGACCACCGCGGCGGCCGCGGGCGCCGCCGTCGCCGCCGGCCTCGTCGTGCCGGCCGTCCACGCCGCCGGCAGCGACGTCCTCAAGATCGGCCTCGTCGGCTGCGGCGGCCGCGGCTCCGGCGCCGCCCTCCAGGCCCTGACCGCCGACAAGAACGTCAAGCTCGTCGCCCTCGGCGACGCCTTCGGCGACCGCGTCGAGCAGTGCCTCGGCTCGCTGCGCGACAACAAGGAGATCGGCGAGCGCGTCGCCGTCGCCAAGGAGAACTGCTTCACCGGCTTCGACGCCTACAAGCAGGTCATCGCCGCCAGCGACGTCGTCCTCCTCGCCACGCCGCCGGGCTTCCGGCCGACTCACCTGCGGGCCGCGATCGACGCTAACAAGCACGTCTTCTGCGAGAAGCCGATGGCCGTCGACGGCCCCGGCGTCCGCAAGGTGCTGGAGGCCGCCGCCGAGGCCCGCAAGAAGAACCTGGCCCTCGTCTCCGGCTTCTGCTGGCGCTACCACCACGGCATGCGCGAGACGATGAAGCGCGTCCACGACGGGGCTATCGGCGACCTCGTCGCCCTGCAATGTACCTACAACACCGGCCCGCTGTGGGTGCGCAAGCGCCGGCCGGAGTGGAGCGACATGGAGTACCAGATGCGCAACTGGTACTACTACGCCTGGCTGTCGGGCGACTTCAACGTCGAGCAGCACATCCACAGCCTCGACAAGATGGCGTGGGCGCTGAAGAACGAGTACCCGGTCAAGGCGGTCGGCCTCGGCGGGCGCCAGGTGCGCACCGGGCCGGACTTCGGCCACATCTTCGACCACCACGCGGTCGTCTACGACTTCGCCAGCGGCGCCCGCCTGTTCAGCGCGTGCCGCCAGCAGGCCAACTGCGCCAACGACGTCTCCGACCGCCTCATGGGGACGAAGGGGATCTGCGACATCCAGACCAGCCGCGGCGGCGAGGGCTTCCTGCGCTCCTTCCCCGGTAACCAGGTGACGTGGCGCTCGGCCCTGCGCGGCGACGACAACATGTACCAGACGGAACACAACGAGCTGTTCCAGAGCATCCGCGCCGGCAAGCCGATCAACGACGGCGACTGGATGGCGAAGAGTACGCTCATGGGCCTCATGGGCCGCATGGCGACGTACACGGGCAAGGAAATCACCTGGGACATGGCGCTCCACTCGCAAGAGGACTTGTCGCCGCCGGCCTACGACATGAAGGCGTCGCTGCCGACGCCGCCGGTGGCGCTGCCGGGGCAGACGAAGTTCGCGTAACGCCCCGCGCCGCGCTTGCGGCTTCGCAAGGAGTGCGGAGCCGCGAACGGCTCGCCGGGCTGTTCAACCGCGCCGCGGCTGGCATAATGGCGGCATGAACGACTACCTCACCACCGTCGAAGCGGTCTACGCCGACGCCGCCCGCAACCCCGACGCGAGTCTCTGTTGCACCGAGTCGCCGCTGTGGCGCCTGCCGGACCTGCGCGTCCCCGAGGCGATGCTGGCGATGAACTACGGCTGCGGCTCGACCGTCGACCCGCGCGACCTGCGCGGCGAGGACACGGTGCTGTACGTCGGCGTCGGCGGCGGATTGGAGGCGCTGCAGTTCGCCTACTTCACGCGGCGGCCGGGCGGCGTCGTCGCCGTCGACCCGGTCGCGGAGATGCGCGCCCGCGCCGCGGGGAACTTCGCCGCCGCGGAGAAGCTCAACCCGTGGTTCCGGCCGGAGTTCGTGACGCTGCTCGACGGCTCGGCGCTGGAGCTGCCCGTGGCCGCCGCGACGGCGACGGTGGTGGCGCAAAACTGTCTCTTCAATGTCTTCGTCCGCGCCGACCTGGGCCGGGCGCTGGGCGAGGTGGCGCGC
This sequence comes from Gemmatales bacterium, assembly GCA_038229635.1. Lineage (GTDB taxonomy): Bacteria > Planctomycetota > Planctomycetia > Gemmatales > Gemmataceae > DATFNV01. The sequence continues at coordinate 29,742 of JBBROG010000056.1, read as the reverse complement.
GTGCTGAGGCCGGGCGGGTTGTTCTCGACGTCGGACCCGGTGACGCCGGTGCCGCTGCCGTCCGCCTTCGCCGCCGACGCCCGCGCGCGCGCCCGCTGCCTGTCGGGCTGCGTGCCGCTGGACGAGTACCTCGACGCGCTGACGGGCGCGGGCTTCGGCAAGGTCGAAGTGCGGGCGCGCGGGCCGTACCGCTACTTGCACCCGCGCGAGTACCCGGCGCTGAGCGAGCCGGTGATGCTGGAGAGCGTCGCGGTGGCGGCGTTCAAGGTGCCCGATGGCGTCGACGGGCCAGCGGTCTTCACGGGGCGCACGGCGGTCTACGCCGGGCCGGAGGAGAGCCTCGACGACGGCCGCGGGCAGGTGCTGCGGCGCGGCATTCCGCTGGCGGTGTCGGACGCCGCGGCGGCGCGGCTGGCGCGGCACCCGGACGTGATCGTGACGAAGCCGACGTACCACGCGCGCGGCGGCGGGTGCTGCTGATGCCACGAGTTCGTCACCATACGGATGATGCCGGCCTTGAGGGGATACGAACGGCACGGGCGATCAACCCGGCTCGTGGGTGGGGAGCGATCGACACGGGGATTCACGTCGAGGTCGCGCCGTTCCGCACCGCCAGGCCAGGGCTCGGAGGTCCGGCGGCCGAGATGGGCGGGTACGCGGAGGGCGCTTATGTCGAGTTCGACGCGCCGCCGGACATGATGCCTTACGTCTGCGGCCCGAGGAATACCGCGATCATCCCGGCGGGGATGCCCCTGTCTCTTCATGGACGGAACCCGGTATACGTTAAGGTGGGGCGTCATTGGTGGGAGTTCTGGAGGACGAATCCCGACTGAGGAGGAGAGCCATGAGGGTCCGGCTGGACAAGGAAACGGTCCTGAGATTGTATTGCTCCTGTCGGGAGGCCGAGCGCTCCGTCCACCGCGCCCTCGCCGACCCCTGGCCTGAGTTCCGCGCCTACTACGGCGCGGAGAAGCGCGCCGAGATCGCGGGACTGATCGAGCGCGCCGGGCCGTTGCTCGGCCGGCTCGGTCCGTGTCCGACTCCGCCGGCCGACGAGGAAATCGAGTGGCTCTCGACGGCGCTCGGCTACTTCTTCCGCGCCTGCTTCGGGCGATGGCTGGCTCGCTGGGAGAAGCGCTGGTCCTTCGACCAGAAAGAGGTGTGCTACCTCGCCGCGACACTGGCGCGACTCCTCCGGCTGCTCGATAATACCGAAAAGCCAGCTCCCCAAACTCTCATCGAATTGCGCAGGACCTTCTTTCTCTGCAGTCGGGTCATCGGCCGGCGCTGCCACGGGCTCCGGGAACTGAAGTTGGCTGCCCGGATCGACCACTTTCACAAGACGGAGTGGCTCCCGCGCGTCACCCTGGCCGACGTGTTGAAGAAGAGTGCTTGACCGAGGCCGCTTACCGAGGACCGCCTGCCTTGCTCACCATCAACGACGTCCCCATCGAGGACACCTTCGCCGAAGCCTTCCCCATGACGGCGGCTCGGCTGCTCGTCACCGCCGAGACGCCGGCCTGGGCGCTGACCGCCGCCCAGGTGACGACCGGCTACGCTTCCTCCGTCATCGGCTGCGACGCCGAGGCTGGTCTGGAGCGCACCCTCACCCCCGACGAAACGCCCGACGGCCGGCCCGGCGTCAGTCTGCTGCTGTTCGCCTTCAGCCGCGACGCCCTCCAGAAGGCCGTCGTCGGCCGCGTCGGCCAGTGCATCCTCACCTGCCCCACGACCGCCTGCTACAACGGCCTGTCGCTGGTCAAGGACAAAAACATCCGCGTCGGCGGCAGCCTGCGCTTCTTCGGCGACACCTTCCAGTTCAGCAAGAAGCTCGACGACCGCCGCTACTGGCGCCTGCCCGTCATGGACGGCGAGTTCCTGTGCGAGGACTGGTTCGGCACCGTCAAGGGCGTCGCCGGCGGCAACTTCCTCCTCGTCGGAACGAGCCAGGCCGAGGCGCTCGCGGCGGCCGAGGCGGCGGTCGAGGCGATCCGCCGCGTCCCCGGCGTCATCCTGCCTTTCCCCGGCGGCGTCGTCCGCAGCGGCAGCAAGGTCGGCAGCCGCTACAAGAAACTGCGCGCCAGCACCAACGACGCTTACTGCCCGACGCTGCGCGGCCTCGTCGCCTCGGCGCTGCCGGAGGGCGCCGGCGCCGTCTACGAGATCGTCATCGACGGCGTCGACCTGGCCGCCGTCGAGGAAGCGACGCGCGTCGGCGTCCGCGCCGCCTGCCGGCCCGGCGTCTTGCGCGTCACCGCCGGCAACTACGGGGGCAAGCTCGGGCCGCATCACCTCCACCTGCACCGCCTGCTCGCCTAATGCGGGGACAAGCGAGGTCTTGTTCATCTCGGGCCGGTTGTCAAATGTCGAAATACATCGCGAACTCGTAGGGGTGTGGCCGCAGCCGGATCGCGTCGACTTCCTTCTCGCGCTTGTACCAGATCCACGTGCTGATGACGTCGCTCGTGAAGACGTCGCCTTGCAGCAGGAACTCGTGGTCCTTTTCGAGGTTGTTCAGCGCCTCCTCCAGCGAGCCCGGCGTCTTCGGCACTTTCGCCAGTTCCTCCGGCTCCAGGTCGTAGATGTCCTTGTCGAGCGGCTCGCCCGGCTTGATCTTGTTCTTGATGCCGTCGATCATCGCCATCAGCATCGCCGAGAACGCCAGGTACGGGTTCGACGAGCCGTCCGGGCAGCGGAACTCGATCCGCTTCGCCTTCGGACTCGGCGAGTAAACGGGAATGCGGATCGACGCCGAGCGGTTGCGGCGGCTGTACGCCAGGTTCACCGGCGCCTCGTAGCCGGGCACCAGGCGCTTGTAGCTGTTCGTCGTCGGGTTGGTGATGGCGCACAGCGCCGGCGCGTGCCGTAAGAGACCGCCGATGGCGTACATGCCCATGTCCGACAGGCCGGCGTAGCCGCTGCCGGCGTACAGGTTCTTGCCGTCCTTCCACAGCGACGTGTGGACGTGCATGCCGCTGCCGTTGTCCAAAAACAGCGGCTTGGGCATGAACGTCGCCGTCTTGCCGTGCCGCCGAGCCACGTTCTTGACGACGTACTTGTACTTGAGGACGTTGTCGGCCATCTCCACCAGCGAGGCGAACTTCATGTCGATCTCGCCCTGCCCGCCGGTGGCGACCTCGTGGTGCTGCGCCTCGATCTTCAGGCCGCACTCCATCATCGTCAGCATCATCTCGCTGCGGATGTCGTGCGTCGCGTCCGACGGCGGCACCGGGAAGTAGCCCTCCTTGTAGCGCAGCTTGTAGCCGAGGTTCGGCCCCTCGACCCGGCCCGTGTTCCAGGCGCCCTCGGCGCTGTCGAGGAAGTAGTAGCCGGAGTACGGCGTCTGGTCGAAGCGGACGTCGTCGAAGACGAAGAACTCCAACTCCGGCCCGAAATAGGCGGTGTCGGCGATGCCGGTCGACTTCATGTAGTTGACCGCCTTGCGGGCGACGTTGCGCGGGTCGCGCGTGTAGTCCTCCTTCGTGAGCGGGTCCTGGATGTTGCACAGCATCGTCAGCGTCTTGTCCTTGAAGAACGGGTCGATGAACGCCGTCTCCGGCTGCGGCAGGACGAGCATGTCGGACTCGTTGATCGCCTGCCAGCCGCGGATGCTGGAGCCGTCGAAGCCGAGCCCCTCCTCGAACACCGCCTCGGTGAGCGCTTCCTGCGGGATCGTGAAGTGCTGCCACAGGCCGGGGAAGTCCATGAAGCGCAGGTCGACGGCGCGCACTTCCTTCTCGCGGATGAACGCCAGGAGTTCTTTCGGGGTCACGGCTCTGCTCCCTCGTGCGAAGATGAGACACGGAAACACGGGGACAGGATAGCGAACCGGCCGCGGCAAGGAAACGAATTTCCCCTCCCGTTGTCTATTTCTTGGCGTCCTGGAGCCCCAGCGCCGCGCCGACGAGGCCGAACGGCCGCACCGCCTCGTCCCACGCCTCGACCGCCTTGGCGGCGCCGCCGTCGAGGGCGGCGTTGTGCCGCGCCACCGCTTCATACGCCAGGCCGAGGGCGACCGACTGCTTGTCGATCCCCGCGAGCAGCTTTTCGTCGGCCGGTTCCTTCTTCTCCCGCAGGCCCTTCAGCCGCGCGCGCAGTACCTCGTACTGAGCGCGGCCGCGCAGCACCGGGTCGGAGATGGTGTCGGCGACCTTGGCGGCGGTGTCGGGCTGACCGGCCCGCGCGGCGAGGACGACGAGCCGATAGACGAGCCACGGCGAGGCGTTGCGCGCGTTGGCCGCTTCCACGGCGAGCTGCGCCGCGGCGTCGAGACTGGCCTGGTCCACGGCGCCGGCGTCGACGGTCGCGGCAACGATGCCGAGCAGCGCCCGCAGCCGCACTTCCGTCGTCGCCTCGGGGCGGATCGCCGCCCGCGCCGGGGCGGCATTGCCCAGGCGAGCCTGGCCTTCCGCGCGGCCGATCATCGACAGGTCGAGTTCCTCGGCCGACGCAGCCGCCTTCGGCTCCGGCTTGCCCAGAGCGACGGCCAGCGCGACGACCGACGGGGCCGTTTGCGGCCGCGCCTGCGCCTGAGTCAGCAGGCGTTCCGCCTGGTCCTTCTGGCCGGCGCGGAGGAACTCCAGGCCGACGACGCCGAGCGCCTCCGACCCCTCATACGACAGCGACTCCTCCGCGGCCGGGTTGCCGGGCGCGGCCAGCTGCGCCGCCAGGCCGACCGCCGTCGTCCCCTGGCCCAACTCGATGAGCTTTCGACTGGTCAGGCGCAGCGCGTGGAAGCGTCCCCAGGAGGACGAGTTGAGGTGGCGCGGGTTGAGCGTGTGGCCGAGCTGCTTCTGCACCTCGTCCCACTTGAGGCGGCGGCCGCCGTCCACTTCGGCGGCGACGCCGCCGAGGTCGGCTTCGCTCAGCGCCAGGTCCGCCAACAGCAGGTCGCGGGCCGGGCCGGGGGCGGCGCCGGCGAGTTGGGCGCGGGCCTTGTCGAACTCCTTCTTGGCGTCGTCGCCGGCGGTGCGCGCGTTGCCGCGCAGCACGTATTCGCCGACGGCCCGGTGCAGCGCCGCGCCGGCCTCCTTGTCCTGGGCGTCCTCCGCGGCCTGCGCGGCGCGGGCGACGAGGTCGTCTTGCCGGCCCCGCGCCCACGACTTGTAGGCGGCCAGCGAGCCGACGAGGACGGCGAAGGCAACGGCGCCGGCCAGCGCCCCGCGATTGACCTTCTGCGACGTCGTCAGCGCCCGGCGCTTGTCGGGGCGGAGGGCGCCGGCCTCCTCCAGGGCCTCGCGGCTGACGAGCTTCGCGTTCGCCGGGTTCCAGGCGCCCTCCGGCGCCGGCGCCGTGTCGCGCCGCGCCCCGCTCGGCAGGTTGTCGCCCTGGTTGCGCCAGTCCGTCGGGTCCTTCTTCTCCGGCAGCGGCACCTTGATGATGTTGCGGCACTTCGGGCACTGGGCGCGCTTGCCGCCTTCGCTGACGTTGAAGCTGACCGGCTCGTCGCACAGGGGGCAGGTGAAGTCGATCGTCTCGGCGGCGCGGGCGTCGGCGGCCGCGCGCGACTCGGCGAAGGCGGCCGCGGCCAGGTTCTCGACGTCCTCGGCGACGGGGGCCGGTGCCGGTTGGGGGATCGTCAGCACCTTCTTGCAGGCGGGACACGCGGCCTTCTTGCCGGCGAGGTGGTCCTTGACGTTGAGCGCCCGCCGACAGTGCGGGCAGTTGAACTTGATGGCCATGCGCGACCCGCCCCGAGGAACGATGGGAGAACTCCCGAGCGTTCATTATGATGTGGTGATCGGCGCGGGGCAAGCGGAGCGCCGCCGCCTGGGGCGGCGCGAACGCTGCCGACCCGAACCGCGTACAGACTTCATGCAAGGGGGACCGCCCCCCGACCCGACCGACTCGCCGTCCCCAAGAGGTGGCCGCCATGGCCGACGTCATCGTCGAGACCCGCAAGCTGACCAAGGTCTACCGCGACTTCTGGGGCCGCCAGAAGAAGGTCGCGCTCCGCGCCCTCAACTTGCAAATCCACCGCGGCGAAATTTTCGGCCTCCTCGGCCCGAACGGCTCGGGCAAGACCACGACGATCAAGCTGCTCCTTGGCCTCCTCTTCCCGACCGACGGCGACGCCCTCGTCTTCGACCAGCCCGCCAGCGACGTCCGCAAGAACGAGCGCATCGGCTACCTGCCCGAGGAATCGTACCTGTACAAGTTCCTCAACGCCGAGGAGACGCTCGACTTCTACGGCCGCCTGTTCAACAAGACCAACCTGCAAGCGGCCCCGGAGCGGCGCAAGCGCGCCCAGGAGCTGATCGAGATGGTCGGCCTCAAGACCGACCGCAAGCGCATCCTGAAGGAATACTCCAAGGGCATGCGCCAGCGCATCGGCCTGGCTCAGGCCCTCATTAACGACCCCGACCTCATCATCCTCGACGAGCCGACCTCCGGCCTCGACCCGCTCGGCACGCGCTGGATGAAGGACCTCATCATCGAGTTGCGCAAGCAGGGCAAGACGGTCCTGATGTGCAGCCACCGCCTCGACGACGTCCAGGACGTCTGCGACCGCATCGCCATCCTGTACGACGGCGAGTTGCAGGAACTGGGTCAGGTCGACCGCCTGCTCCAGGTCGCCAGCCGCGTCGAGATGCAGCTGAGCGGCGTCAAGCCGAGCCCGGAACTGCGCCGCGACCTCGAAGAGGTCGTCAGGCGCCACGGCGGCAACGTCGAGATGTTCGGGCACCCGACGACGACGCTCGAAGAACTGTTTCTGCGCATCGTTGAGGAGAGCAAGGCTCGCCCCGGCCGTCGCTATCTGCCCGAGGGCGAGAAGGCGCCGGCGGGCGCCGCCGCGTCGGAGCAGATCCAGGAAAAGCGCTAACGGGCCGCTCGCGGCTTCGCACTCTTGCCAAGCCGCAAGCGGCCGGGGTTCTCAGGCACCGGGAATCGATACATGTTTGCCGCTCTGACCTTTGACCGCGAACCGCTCTCGATGGGCTGGGGCTCGCTGAATTCCTGGGTGCAGACCGTCGGCGGCTTCGCGGCCGCGGCCCTCGTGATGTGGCTGATCGTCTACGCCGCGTCGCGCCGCAATCAGGGGACGGGGACGTTCCTCGGAAGCGCCGGCGCGATCGGGTTTATCTGGTTCCTGCTCGGGCCGCTGGGAGTTCTCGTGTATCTCGTCGCCGCCAGGAGGGGCGGCCCTCAGATGAACCTTGCCGCGCCTGGCCCCGGCGGCACGCGCGGCGTCGTCACCCGTGCCCTCTTCCTCGCCGGCGCCCTGTGGGCGCTGATGGGTTACACCGTCCTCGCCGTCCTGTACATCCCCGAACTCCTCTCCTCACTCAACTCCGAAGGCGGTGGTACGGTGCGGGCCGTCGGCGGGCGTCTGCTGGCCCAGGACATCGCCTGGACCGTCGCCGGCGCCGCCGCCCTCTTCGCCGTGCTTGTGCCCATCCTCGCCGACCTGACGCTCTTCAGCCCGCGCCGCATCATGGCGCTGGCCGGCCTCAGCTTCAAGGAGGCCGTCCGCCGCAAGATCCTCTGGGTCTTCCTGTCGCTGCTGCTCCTGGTGCTGTTCGGCTCCTGGTTCATCCCGCACAAGTACGAAGATCAGGTGCGCACCTACGTCTCGGTCATCTTCCTCGCCCGTGCCGGACTGCTCATTCTCGCCATCCTGTTGCTGGCGTCGTTCGGCATCCCCGACGACATCCGCCACCAGACCATTCACACCGTCCTGACCAAGCCGGTGCAGCGCTTCGAGATCTTCCTCGGCCGCTTCCTCGGCTACGCGGCGCTGATGACGCTGGTCCTGGTCGTCATCAGCGCCCTCGGCCTGGTCTACGTCCTCCGCGGCGTCGACCAGGAGGCCGCCGACGAGAGCCTCAAGGCGCGCGTGCCACTGTACGGCGCCCTCCACTTCGAGGGGACGAAGGAGCGGGAAAAGGGCGAGAACGTCGGCCGCGAGTGGGAGTATCGCAGTTACATCTTCGGCCCCCAGGCGAACCAGCCGACGCAGTACGCCGTCTGGGAGTTCCGCGACCTGCCGTCCGACCTGGCCGGCCGCGACAAGATCCGCCTCGAGTTCACCCTCGACATCTACCGCACCACCAAGTACGGCGAGAACGTCCTGTGCAGCTTCCTCTTCGAGAGTTGGCGCTGGGACGCCAACAACCCGGCGCAGCGGACGAAGTACGACGAGCGCCGCAAGGAGTTGACCGCCTCGCTCCAGACCGACCGGGACGCCCAGGCCAAGTTCCGCGACGACCCGCAGTACGTCGAGAAGAAGCTGGCCGAGGAGTTCGGCTATTTCGAGACCCGCGCCTTCGAGGTCAAGGACTATCACACGCAGTACGTCGAGTTCCCGGCCGCCGTCCTGGCCAACGCGCTGAACGGCGACCAGGCGCCGCGCAAGGAGATGGACAAGCGTAAGGGGGCCGAGGGGCCGGCCGCGCCGTTTCGGATCCTCGTCCGCTGCGACAGCCGCACGCAGTTCCTCGGCATGGCCAAGTACGACCTGTACCTGCGCCGCGACAACCCGAACTCCGGCAGCGACTCGGCGATGTTCTGCCTGAACTTCGCCAAGGGGAGCTTCGGCGTCTGGCTGCTGCTTTGCCTGGTGATTGGCCTGGCGGTCGCCCTGAGCACTTACCTGAGCGGCGTCATCACGCTGCTGACGACGGGCATCCTGTTCGTCCTCGGCTTCTTCCAGGAGTTCATCCAGGACGTGGCTTTCGGCCGCGTCGTCGGCGGCGGGCCGACCGAGGCGGTGATGCGCCTGCTGCGCCGCCCCGGCGGCGAGAGCCTGGCGACGCCGCTGGAGGACTCGGCCCAGACCCGCGTCGCGACGGGGCTCGACGGCATGTTCAGCTGGCTGCTGCGCCGCGTCATGGACATCATCCCCGACATCGACCGCTTCAGCTTTACCGATTTCGTCGCCGAGGGCGTGTCGATTAGCGGCGGCCAGATGGTGTTCAGCTTCCTCCTGCTGGTCGGCTACCTCTTGCCGTGGGCCGTCCTGGCGTATTACCTGCTCCGCTGGCGCGAGGTGGCGTCGTCCACTTAAGGCAAAAAGTGTTCAGTGTTCAGTGTTCAGTGTTCAGTGTTCAGCCGGTCTTTTCTGAACACTGAACACTGACCACTGACCACTGACCACTGACCACTGACCACTGACCACTGGGTTTTTCCATGTCCAGTCCCTTCCAGCAGCAAGCGCGGGTGCGCAAGATCGGCTACATCGGCGCCATCGTCGTCCTGCTGACGGCGTCGTGGGCGGTGCGCGTCTTCCTCGTCGAGACCAAGGCGGAGGAACTGTCGCTGCGCGAGCAGAGCGTCGGCGAGGTCGAGGTCGGCGGCTCGGCGCTGCGGCTGTCGCTCATCGGCTCGCGCGGCTTCGTCGTCTGCGCGTTGTGGAACTGGGCCATCGACGCCCAGAAGAAGAACCGCTGGAACGAGCTGGAGTTGTACGTCCGCTCGCTCACCAAGCTCCAGCCGCACTTCATCAGCCCGTGGCTGTTCCAGAGTTGGAATCTCGCCTACAATGTGTCCGTCGAGGCCGACCAGGTCCGGGACAAGATCTTCTACGTCTACCGCGGCACCGCGCTGCTCGCCGAGGGGGAGCGGCAGAACCGCAATCACCCCGAGTTGCGCTTCAGCGTCGGCTTCTACCAGCAGCACAAGATCTGCCAGAGCGACGAGACGGACCTGTTTCGTTCCATGTACCAGATGGCCGCCATCCCGCCGATGGAGCGCGACAAGTCGCGCTTCTACACGCCCGACGCCCAGGGGAAGCCGGCCTTCAACCTGCTGGAGTTCGAGAAGTTCTGCAAGGACCACCCGCAGCTGGTCCGCCGCCTGCGCGAGAAGCGGCGCCGCAACGACCCCAAGGACATCGTCCAGTTCCTCGACGACAACAGCCGTATCCCGTCGCTCTACTCCGATAACCGCGACGAGATCCTGGTGGCCTTCCGCGACGGCGCGCCGGCGCCCCTGAAGCCGGTGCGCGACCGCTTCCCCGTCCTGCCGCCGAAGCACACCGCCGAGCCGCCGCAGGAGCTCGGCGACCCGAACGAGCTGAACGACGAGATGATCGACCGGATCACGGCCGACGACTTCAGCGCCTACAGCGCGTCGCGTGCCTGGTACGCTTACGCCCAGGAGCCGCTGCCGCCGAACGACCCCGACCGCCCCGGCCGGCCGCTGGAGATCACCGACCGCGTCCGCCAGCGCATGCCGAAGATGACCGTCGCCCTGTTCCGCAACTACCCGGCGCGGGCGCAGAGCTACATCGGCGAGATGCTCGAGGCCGAGGGCTGGTTCGACGAGAAGGGGTGGATGATCAAGGGCTGGTTCCCGCAGGACCGCTTCAGCGACGACAAGGAGGCGCGCGTCGGCGCCGGCGACCGGGCGTGGGCGAAGACCGCCTGGGGCGAGGCCTATGAGATGTGGAAGCAGACCGGCCTGAAGACCGGCCTGTACATGGAGCCGACCACCGAGGCGAGTACGCGCGCCCTCGCCAAGCTCTACACCGAGCGCCACAACCTGCTCGCCGCCGCGGAGCCGCCGGAGCGCCCCGAGCTGAAGAAGGGCGACAAGGAGTACGACGAGTACAAGGCCGCGCTGCGCGTCCACTGGTACGACTACTACCGCACGCTGACGAACTTCGGGCACCACATCTACCTCGCCGAGGTCGAGGCCGACAAGACGACGGTGCAGGCGCGTAAGGCGTTCTTCGAGGCGGAGCGGCTGCGCGTGGAAGGCAATCGCATGCAGGCGATCCAGCGCTTCGAGGCCGAGGACGCCCTGGAGGCGTGGCGCAAGATCCTCATGCGCTTCCAGAACTTCCGCAACGACGAGATCGTTCAGGAGGACAGCTTCGAGCTGGAGATGAAGTACGTCAACCTGCTGGAGGACCGCTACGGGCACCTGTACAAGAACCTGTCGGCGGTGGGCGACGCCCTCGGCCAGGGGGCGGCGCCGGGGCCGGGCTGGATGATGGGCGCCGCCCTGCACGTCGCCCAGGCCGGCGCGCTGCCGCTGCCCGAGGCGTACCCCGAGGAGAAGCGCCGCTTCGACAACACCTTCAAGGACCACCCGGAAGACCCGGACGACAAGCCGATCCCGATCCTCAACGACGAGATCAAGCGGCGCGTGCTGACGAAGTTCGGCCGCATCAAGGAACTGCCGCCGAGCGAGGAGGAAATCGCCAAGATGATGGAACGGCGGCGCCAGAGCGGCCAGAGTGGCGGCCGCCTCCAGCCCCTGCCGCCGCCGCCGAAGCCGGGCGTCGCGCCGATGGGCGGTCCGAGCTTACCGTAGGACGTGATCGGAGACGAGCGATGCCCGACGTGATCCTGAGCGTCCTGGCTCACCCCGACGACGCCGAGTTCCTCTGCGCCGGCACGCTGATCCGCCTGGCGGAGGAACACGGCTGGCAGGTCCACATCGCCAGCATGACGCCGGGCGACTGCGGCTCGGCGGAACTGCCGCCCGACGAGATCGCCCGCGTCCGCCGTGCCGAGGGCGCCGCCGCCGCCGCCGTGATCGGGGCGACGTACCAGTGCGTCGAGGAGCGCGACCTGCTCGTCTTCTACAACGAACGCGCCCTGGAGCGGGTCACGAGCCTGCTCCGCGAGGTGCGCCCGGCGGTGGTGCTGACGCACAGCCCCGCCGATTACCACCTCGACCACGAGCAGACTTCGACGACCGTCCGCGCTGCCTGCTTCGCCGCCGCGGTGCCCAACTTCCTCCGCGACCGCATCGGCTTCGAGCCACTCGGCCGCATCCCTCATCTCTACTACTGCGATCCCGCCGAGGGGAAGGACGTGCTGGGGCGCACCGTGGAGCCGTCCTTCCTCGTCGACGTGTCGGCGGTGATCGAGCGCAAGGCGGAAATGCTGGCGCGGCACGCCAGCCAGCGCGACTGGCTGTTGAAGCATCACGGCATGGACCAGTACGTGAAGGCGATGCGCGACTGGGGGGCGGAGCGCGCCAGGGGCTCGACGTTCGCCCACGCGGAAGGTTTTCGGCAGCACCTCGGCCACAGCTACCCGCAGGACAACGTGCTGGGCCAGCTGCTCGGCGGCGTCTGACCGCCGCGCGCCGCTTGCGGCTTCGCACCCGCCCGCCTCTGAAACGGCAGCACATAGCGCACCATGAAAACGAAGTGGCAGAACGTCCCGGCGATGGTGCAGAGGTGGAACACCTCGTGGTGCCCGAACAAGCCGGGGACGACGCGCGGCCAGCGGAACACGTCGGCGAGGGCGCCGAGGGTATAAGCCAGCCCGCCGCACAGACCCCAGGCCGCGCCGCGCACTCCCACCGCCCGAACCAGCGCGACGGCGGCGAAGAGGCCGAACCAGCCCATGCCCAGGTAGACCGCCACCGTCGCCATGTGAGGCACGTCCGCCAGCGCCCACTTGGAAACGACGCCCGCCAGGGCGAGCGCCCAGATACCTCCCAGCAAGAAACGGCGGGAGGGGCGGTCGGGCAGGAGCAGGTAGAACGCGGGCGTGTAGGTGCCCGCGATGAGGCCATAGATGGCGCTGTGGTCGAGGAGGCGGAAGAAGTCGAGCCGCTCCGGGGGCAGGCGCAAGGCGTGGTAGGTGCCGCTGGCGGCGTAGAGGAGGATCATGCTGACGCCGAAGACGCCGAGGGACAGGCGCGCCCGGAACCCCATGCCTCGGCTGAGCCGCCACAACAGGGCGGTGGCGAAAACGGCGCCGACGCAGGCCGCGTAATGCGTCGCGCTGCTGACGGGGTCGCGCAGCCCGAGCAGGTGCCAGTTCTCCGGAGGCATCCCGACGTCTCCTACCACCGCACCACCACGCCGAGATATTCTTCCTTCTTCTTCAGCAACCCCTCGTAGGCGTCGCCCAGTTCCTTCGCGGTGATGCGATGGCTGACCAGCCCGTCGAGGGAGAGCCGGCCCGAGCGCAGCGCGGCGAGCAGCCACGTCTGCGCCTTGTCGATGTCCCACGCCCCGGCGAGGCGCGTGTGCGCCGGCTCGAACAGCATGTTGCCGTGCGCCCCCGTCACTTCGAGATATCGCCGATGCAGGTCGTCGTAAAAGTTGACGTCTTTCGCCTTGCCGCGCGGGCTGCCGACGACGACGACCTGTCCGCCGTCGCGGGCGAGCGACATGGCGACGGGGACGGCGTCGGGAATGCCGGTGGCGTCGGCGACGACCTCGGCGCCGCGGGCGTTCAGCAGCCGCGCGAGTTGTTCGCGGACGTCGCCGACCGCCGGGTCGATGACGAAGTCGGCGCCGGCGGCCGTGGCGGCGTCGCGGCGCATGTGGACGCCGTCGATGCCGACGACGGGGTGGGCGCCGGCGGCGAGGAGGCCGCGCAGCGCGAACTGGCCGATGACGCCGAGGCCGAGGACCGCCGCCGAGCGCCCGAGTGTCAGTCCGGCGCGGATGCTCGCCCCGAGGCCGTAGCGGGCGACGCAGGCGAACGCCGCCTTCTCCGGCTCGAGCCCGTCGGGCAGTCTCCAGAGCCGGCCGCGCTCGTGGCCGAGGGTCAGCAGCTCGTGCGAGGCGTGGTTGCCGGGGTAGCTGACGCGGTCGCCGGGCTGCCAACCCTTGACGTCACTCCCCACGGCGACGACGCGGCCGGCGGCGCTGTAGCCGGGGCGGAAGGGGAACTTCCAGTCGGGCAGGTTGGGGTCCTTGAGCCACTGGTGGGTGCCGGTCCAGACGGCCAGTTCGGTGCCGGCGCTGACGGCGCTCGCCTCGGTCCGGACGAGGATCTGATTCGGCGCCGGGTCGGGCAACTCGACCTCACGGACCTCGGCCTTGTACGGCTCGACGATGACGGCTTGCAGGGCTCGCATGGCGGGTGATAACCCCTCTCTCCGGGGACGGGCGACGAGGACGACGGACCGCTCGGGGAAGTATACGGACGGCGCGAAGGAGAACAGGAGAGATCCCCCCATCTTGGCTCCGGTTGGGAGGGGCGTGGGCGCTGCCGCGTCGCGGCGACCGTATCATAAACTCGTCGTCGTTCGCGCGGCTGATGACGAGCGGGGCCGCCTCGGAACCGCCTCTTTTCCTTACTTTTCTTGTTGACATCGGCCCGTAGTCACGATCTCATGACGAAGAAGGATTCGTCAACCCCCGGAAGACTTGCCCGACGTCCGACGCACCAAGACTCGTGCCTCCCCTTCCCGAGGCCGGACAGCCCCGCCTGATCCGGGCTGTGCAAGACCTGTCGGGCCTTGCGGATGGGCGTACGACGAGGATCGACACCCATGTACTCCATCGCGGAGGGCAAGCCGTGCGCAGTCCTCTAGATCGCCAGGGCGGAATGAGCCCCAAGGGCGCCGGCGCACAATAACGCGGCGCGGGATAGAGCCGTCTGACAGCCGAGACCTGCGACGGCAAGGACTTGCGTCGAAGGACAGGGATGGGTTATCGCGCGCCGGGCGCAAGGTCTGTCTGTTACGCTTGCGCCGGGCGCAAGCTAATAACAAGTTAGGCGGCAAGAGGGCGCACGGCTGATGAGTTGGGGTGTGATATACCGGCTGCCGTGGCGCGACCTCGACGCCGGGTCGGTCGAGGTCGCCGCCCGCGCGGTCGCGGCCTCACTCCCGGGGGCGCTGCTGGAAGTGACGCCGAGGGCGGACCTCACGGGGCGGGTCATCACCTGCTACTTTGGCCTCCCGCTCCCGCTCGCTCGGGAGTTGGAACCGACGCCGGCGGACCTGGACCGGAAGGTCGCGTCCGCCGGTCCGCTCGGGGTGGCGGACCCGCCGTGGGTGCAGATCGACTTCGTGGCCGATGACGAGGAGTGGCCGCCTGGGTCGGGTTCGTTCTGCCGCTTCGATTTCGACACGGTCGACTCCGGCAACGGGCTGTGTACCGGGGCCGTGTGCGAGATCGCCGAGCGGTTCGGCCGGCACTTTGGAGTGCGAGGCCGCGCGAGTTGGGAGGCCGACGCCTAACCAGGCGCTGCAGCAGACCGGGGCCGCATGTTCGCTTTCTGGGATTCATAGCTCACCGAGCGGCCCCGGCTGCTGAGCTTTATCGTTAGGCCCGCCGCTCTGTTGGAGGAAGCCTCCCGTGCTTGGCTCACCCGTTAGCGCGACCGGTCACCGCGCCGATGAGTCCCGCCCCGGCATCTATCTGCGCGCACCCTGCTTCACCAGCACGGAGCTGTGGGATCCACAGCGCATCGGCGCTTTGGTTCTGTATTGTAGCGACGGCCGCTGGGGCGGAGCTTTCGACGAGTTCTGCCACCGCCGCCTACTGATCCCGCGCTACGACCGCTGGGCGCTGCCCGGCGACCCCATCTGCTTGCTGCCGCGTGACTCCGGTGACGGTTTCTGCCGGGGTGTTTGGGAACAGCTCGACTTCCTCGTCCACGCCCATGAGCTGCGGCGGGTCGTGCTCATTGCCCATTACGGATGTGCCTACTACGCCGACTTGCTCCGCAAGAGCCCAGATGACTGCCTGCTGACCCAGGCGGAGGATCTACAGACGGCGGCGGAGGCCCTGCGCGCGTGGTTCCGGGGCGTCGGTGTGGAGTCTTACCTCGCCATGCGCTGCGGGGTCAGCCTCTCGTTCCACCAAGTGGGCGCCTGAAAGCCGAAGACGAGCCCACGGAACACTCAGAATTGCGAGGCCTAACAAAAGCGCTGTAGCAGACCGGGCCTGCATGACGGCGTTTCGAGGTGTGAAGTCCAGCCAGCCGGCCCGGCAGCTGAGAAGGTTGTTAGGCCCCGCGTTCCCTGGCCGCCCTGGGATAACGTCGCGGAGCGGAGGTGCTGGTTGGGCGACCCGGCAAGCCTTCGCAGGACGGGGGGCCGGACGGCCTTTGCTCAGGGGGCGTCCCTGATGGTCGGGCAGGTCGCTGGCCGGTTGCGGGTCCAGCGGCGGGGGTCCAGACCTAACAAAGCGTTGCAGTTGACCGGGCCGGCCTTACGCCCTTGCCAGTGTCAACGTCGCGCCGGCCGGCCCGGCAACTGAACGCAGCCGTTCGGCCAGAAGCATTTGACGTTCGCCACATCAGGAAGGGGATCCGATGAACTACGTTGAAACGATACTACCAGAGTTCGACCGGGAGATGGCGAACACGCGCAAAGTATTGGAGCGGGTTCCGGAGCACAAGCTCGACTGGCAAGCCCATCCCAAATCGCACACGATCGGCTGGAACGCCAACCACCTCGCCGAGATTCCGGGCTGGGTCGAAGGGATGCTCACGGCGCCCTCGTGGGACTTCGCCCCGATCGGCGGCGAGCTCTATCAGTCCCCGAAGCTGACGAGTCGTCAGGAGATCCTCGAGCTGTTTGATCGGAATGTCGCCGCGGCCCGGAAGGCGATTGTGGCAGTGAAAGACGACCAGCTGACGCAGCCGTGGTCGCTGCTCAAGGCTGGAATGCCGATCTTCACCATGCCGCGAGGGATGGTGATTCGGAGCTTCGTCCTCAACCACCTGATCCACCACCGTGCGATCTTGTGTGTCTATCTCCGCCTGAACGACATCCCGGTCCCCGGGATGTATGACCCGTCAGGAGATGACTAGAGGATGAAGCGCAGCCGGGCAGGAGCGACAATCAGGCCGAACCAGCCGTTGCAGCAGACAGGGCGGGCCTGACGGCTCTCCAAGGTATTACGCCTCTCCAGCCCGCCCTGCTGCTGAGTTGTGTCGTTAGTTGTCATGGCGCTGCGCGTCACCCGGAACCGCTCACCGTGGCCCCCGCCGCTGCTGAGCTTGGTCGTTCGGCTTCAGACGGCATCGCTCGCCGGGCCGATTTGGAGTTTCCAATGGCCGATCACGACTTAAACCGTAGTAGCCGCGCCGGCCGAACCAGGCGCTGCACCTGACCGGGACCGCCAACGCCGAGTTGGTCCAGGAGATCAAACGTCGGTTGCCGGCTGAGCAAGGGTTGCGGGTGTACTTGGGCTTCGGATTCAAGTCCTTTCCCGAAGACTCTCGGCGAGCCTGACATGCCGGGAGCGACCGTTTCTGGCAAGGTCAGTAGCGGCGTCGCAGAGGCCCGTCCTCATTGGCGCGGCGTTTGCTCAAGCCAGCCTGGACGTGACGGGACGAGACCGCATCAAGAAAGGGCAGGTCATGAAGAAGGACGACTGGGGTCTGTGCAAGGACTGCAAGTGGTGGCAGATCGAGCCGGACGCGACCCTCGCGAACACCACGATGGGGCTGTGTATCGACGAGAAGCTCCAGCCGTTCCGGCTGCGCGTCTCCGGCAACAGCGGCTGCAATCGGTTCGCGCCCGGCCAGCCCGCGCACGCGGAAGGATCGAGTGGAACGCCGCCGACGGCCGAGCCGACGCGGTGAGGTGACGCGCCGATTCCTCGTCCCCAAGCTCTGCTTGGGGACGAGAAGTTGGAGCCTTCGCCCGGCGGGACTCCGTAATTCTCCGGACCGGCGCGAGGGATCTGCCGCCGGCGAAGCGAGAGCGGCGAAACCCGCGTCCCGTTACAATGTCGGCAGGCGCCCCGCTTCGGGGCCGTCCGCCGGACGCCGTCGCGAGGGCCGTGATGCTGGACCGAGTCAAACGGCTGTTCTCCGCCGAGCGGCGCCGGGCCGATCTCCAGGCGCAACTCGACAAGCTCAAGACGAGCATCCCCGTCCCCGTCTTCTGGCTGTTCGGCAAGACGCAGAGCGGCAAGACGAGTCTCATCCGCACGCTCACCGGCGCCACCGACGCCGAGATCGGCCAGGGCTTCCGCCCCTGCACCCGCTTCTCGCGCGAATACCAGTTTCCCACGGCCGAGGCGCCGCTGCTCACCTTCCTCGACACGCGCGGCCTCGACGAGCCCGGCTACGACCCCGCCGAAGACCTCGCCCGCTTCAACAGCCAGGCGCACGTCGTCGTGGTCGTCGTCAAGGCCCTCGACCACGCGCAGGAGAACGTGCTGAAGCACCTGAGCGCCCTCCGCCGGGCGGCGCCGGATCGGCCCGTCGTCCTCATCCTCACCTGCCTGCATGAGGCGTACCCGCAGCAGCAGCACCCGCTGCCGTACCCTTACGCGACGCCGCAAGAAGAGGCCGTCGTCCCCGAAGACTTGCGCCGCAGCCTGGCGGAGCAGCGCCGCCGCTTCGGCGATCTGGTCGACCACGTCGTCCCGGTCGACCTGACGCCGGCGGAGGAAGGATTCAACGTCGCCGACTACGGCGGCGACGCGATCAAGGCCGTGCTGCTGCGGGTGCTGCCGGCGGCGTACCGGCAGACGTTCCTGACGGTCGAGGCGGCGAGTCGCAGCCTGCAAGACCTGTACGCCCGCCACGCGGTCCCTTATATCAGCTTCTACAGCCTGCTGGCGGGGGCGGCGGGCGCGATCCCGATTCCGTGGGTCGATTTGCTCATCCTGCCGGGGATTCAGACGCGCATGATCCACGACGTGGCGCGGCTGTACGGCCAGCCGTTCCAGGGGAAGCACTTCGCGGAGTTGGCCGGCGCCTTGGGCGTGGGCATGGCGGTGCGCCAGGGGGTGCGCGAGTTGGCCAAGTTCATCCCCTACGTCGGCTCGGTGGCGGGCGGGGCGCTGGCCGGCGCGTCGACGTTCGCGCTGGGCAAGGCGGCGTGCTTCTACTACAGCGCCGTGCAGAAAGGCCACGCCCCGCCGCCCGAGGAGTTGCGCCGCTACTACCGCGAACAGTTCGCGCTCGTCGAGCGGTCGTGGGCGAAGACGCGCGGCGGCGAATCATCGAGGACTGCCCCATGAGCCGCTGGCGCATCGTCGTCGTCGCCCTGTTGATCCTGGCGCCGTTCGTCGGCCTCGCCGGCGCCGGCGGCTATTTCCTGTGGGTGAGCGGCGCCCGCATCTACGTCTGGCTGGTCATGTTCGCCTGCCTGTCGACCGGCTACCTGCTCGGCTCGTACTGGCAGCACAAGCGGCACCTGCTGCGTTCGCCGGAGTTCGACGCCCCGCTCGCCTGGACCGAGCGCGACAAGCAGGCGTGGGCGCTGGTCGAGGCGCGCGCCAAGGCGGCGCCCCAGATCAATCTCGACAAGCTGACCGACCTCGATTACTACGTCGATCAGGGCAAGGCGATGGCCCAGGAGTTGGCCGCCTTCTACAACCCGCACGCCGTCGACCCCGTCGCCGCCCTGACCATTCCCGAGATCCTCGCCGTCGTCGAGTTGGCTTCCCAGGACATGGCACAGCTCGTCGACCAGTACCTGCCGGGCGGGCACCTGCTCACGATCAGCGACCTCCGCCTGGCCCGCCGGGCGACCGACTGGTATGAGTCGGCGGTCAACGTCTACTGGGTGATCGCCGCCGTCTTCAACCCGGTCGAGACGGGGCTGCGCTACGCCGCCTCGAAAGTCGGCCTGTCGCAGCCGCTTCAGAAACTGCAACAGAATCTGCTCGTCTGGTTCTACACGTCCTACGTCCACCGCCTCGGCACTTATCTCGTCGAGTTGAACAGCGGCCGACTCCGCATCGGCGCGGCGCGCTACCGACAGATCATGCGCGAGCAGGCGCCGCCGGACGGCCAGGCGGCGCCCCGAGCCGCCGCCGCGCGCGCACCGGCCGAGCCCGACGCGGCGGACGGCGTCAAGCGCGTGACGATCACGCTCATGGGGCAGGTGAAGGCGGGCAAGTCGTCGCTGGTGAACGCCCTGCTCGGCGAGCGGCGGGCGCAAACCGACGTCCTGCCGATGACGGCGGAGGTGACGCGCTACGAAGTGCAGCCGGCCGGCATCCCGACGCGGCTCGTCCTCCTCGACACGGTCGGCTACGGCCACGCCGGGCCGAAGGAGGACCAGCTGCGGGCGACGCAAGAATCGGCGCGGCAGTCCGACTTGCTGCTGCTGGTGCTGCACGCCCGCAACCCGGCGCGACAGGCCGACCTGACGTCGCTGGAGAAGTTGCGCGCCTGGTTCGCGTCGCGGCCCGATCTGAAGATGCCGCGTATCCTCGCCGTGGTGACGCACATCGACCTGCTGTCGCCGGCGATGGAGTGGGCGCCGCCCTACGACTGGCAGCGGCCGACGCGGACGAAGGAGCAGCAAATCGACCAGGCCGTCGCCGCGGTGCGCGAGCAACTCGGCGAGTTCCTCCACGGCGTCGTGCCGGTGTGCGCCGCCGACGGGAAGGTGTACGGCGTCGAGGAATATCTGATGCCGGCGGTCGCCAACCTCCTCGACGAGGCGCACGGCGTGGCGCTGCTGCGCGTCCTCCGCGCCGAGTTCGACGCCTTGAAGGTCCGCAAAGTGTTCCACCAGCTTTTGGCGGCGGGGAAGGGGATGGGCAAGGTGGTGTGGCAGGCGCTGGCGAAGGCGGCGGCCGAGCCGCGGCCGTCGGGGAAGGGAGGAAAAACCACTCCCTGACGGCCGCGATTCGGTTCTACCGCACGGCGATTTCCTCTCGACCCGCCCCCGTTTTGCGCCGCAGGCTCTCGCGGAGCAGTCCGTCCCCCAGGAACGCCGACAGCCCGTAGAAGACCATCGCCACTAGCAAAAGGTGCTGGAACCCCAGCAGCATCGAGGCGTACTCCGCCAGCCCGCCGAGAATGGCCCCGGCGATGTTCGCCCCGAAGGCCCGGTCCGGCTCGGCGCTGCGGCCGAAGGACACCGCGAAGGCGACGCCGGCGAACAGGATCGGCAGGAACACCAGCGCCGACGCCCCGGCCACCTGCACGCCGCGCCCCAGGCCGAGGAACGAATCGAGCGGCACGAGGATGCCCAGGCCGAGCGTCAGCAGCAGCCCCGCGTAGTACGGCCACAGCCGTTGCGGCCGGGATCCCAGCACGAAGAGGTTCGCCGCCAGAATCATCACCAGCACCGCGAAGAAGACGACGGAGTTCACCATCCAGGTGCTGCCGAACAGCAGCGCCATCTGCACCACCGCCTTGGTCTCGACCAGCATGAAGCCGGCGCCGAGGAAGAACATCCGTCCTTCCAGCAGCCACGAACTCGCTCCCTTGCCGCCGCGCGGCGCGAACAGGAACAGCATCGCGAGGGCCAGTCCGCCCATGATCGCGGCGCCGCGCACGCTCAAGTCGGGGACCATCGGCCTACGCAGATAGAGGAAGGGCCAATCGTCGCTGGCGGTCCGCAGTTCGTCCGCCGGCTGGGCGACCTCCGCCGGCGCGAACGACAGGCACTCGCCGTCCTTCGCCGGGAGCGCCGCCGCGAAACCGTCGGGCGCCTCGGCGTCGGAGGCGCGGCGGGCGTCGAGCCGGTACTCGCCGCGCGCCGCGAACGCCTCGCGCAGCGGCGCCGTCCCCGCGCCCGAGAAGAACAGCGTGAACCCGTCCCACTTCTGGTCCGGTTCAATGCGCGCTTGATGCGGCAGCGTCAGGACGATGGGGTCGGCGCCGAAGACTTCGCCGAGGCCCTTTTGCAGTCGGGCCGCGATCCAGCCCTGGCGGAAGTAGTTGTACATGACGAACGTGCCGCCCGGCTTGAGCCGCCGCTTCACGTCCTCGAACGCCTGGCGCGTGAACAGGTAGCTCTCCAGGCGGATGTTGCTATAACTGGAGTGGAGAACGAGCGAATCGACGAGGGCGTAGACGATCAGGTCGTACTGCTTGTCCGTCGCGTGCAGGAAGTTGCGGCCGTCGTCGAGGTGGACGGTGACGCGCGGGTCCTGGTAGGGCCGGTCCGGGTGGTCGCGGGCGCCGAGGCTCTGGATGACCGGGTCGATCTCCACCGCGTCGACGTGCTTGGCGCCCCAGGCGAGGGCGCGGCTGACGTCGTTGCCGGAGCCGGCGCCGATGACCATCACGTCCTCGAAGGGGCGCGGGTCCTGGCCCGCGTGGCGCAGCGCGTCGCGGCGCAGCAGGTGCGGCAGGGCGTAGGCGTGGCCGGGCGCGGTGCGGTCGTCGCGGGACACCATCTGCTGGTGCGTGATGAGGTTGACGCCGATGTTGCGGTGCGGCGGGCCGTCATAATCGATCCGGTAATAAGGCGACCAGACGTGCTCGCGGACCACGCCGTCGTCGGCCACCTGTTGCAGGCCGTGGGCGCCCACGCCCAACAGCACGGCGCCGAGCAGGCCCCAGCGCAGCACCAGGTCGCGATTGAGGGAGCGCTGATAGAGGAAATAGCCGAGGCCGAGGGCGATGGGCAGGAACCACCAGAACGGCGCGAGCCGGCACCACGAACAGAGGGCGAACAGCCCGATGCCGGCGACGCTGCCGAGGATGTTGACCGTGTAGGCCAGCACGCGGTTGGGCACCTTGCCGAGGGCGCGGCCGAGCACCTGGCCGGGGCCGACCATCACCAGGGCGATCAGCAGGAAGAAGGCGCCGGCGAGGACCTCCAAGGGGATGACGAAGCGGGCGACGTCGGTGACGTGCCCTTCGGTGCCGAAGAAGACCATCTGCGGCGACGCCTGCTTGCCGACGTCGATGGCGGCGCCGGACGTCAGCGCCATGAGTTTTTCGACGCCGATGGCCGCCGCCACCGCCCCGGCGAGGAGAGCCGGCGTGGCGACCAGGTAGTTCCGCGCCCGGCCGGCGGCGAGGCAGCCGACCGACATGCCGAGGAAGCAGGCCAGCAGCACCGTGTTGGTGAAAAACGTCAGGAAGAGGACGTGCGCCGGGAACCAGCGGATGCAGGCCAGTTCGAGGAAGAGGATCAGCAGACTGATCGCGAACAACTCGCCGCGCGCCCGCCAGGGCGAGCCGTCCGCGGCGGAACTGGGGGGGGTCATGCCTTGCTCCCGTGAAGGTGATCGACGACGTACCGGGCCGTACCAGGACTATAGTTCACGCGGCGCGGGCAAGCCCCCGCCAGGCCGAGTCGGATCCTTCTTCGTTTAGCCGCTGCCCGCAGGGCGGCGTTCGCCGAGAGCGCCCCCCGACAGGCCGAGCAGCAGCAGATACTGACACAGGTAAAAATAGTTAAAATACCCCTGCGTGTGGACGAGGCAGAACGTGAGCAGCGCCGCCCCGGCACCGAGGGCGGCGCCGGCCGCCGTCGCGCGCGTCTTCGCCGTGATTCCCACGATCAGGGCGGCGGCGCCGACGAGCAAGGGCAAGCGCGGCAGCGCGACGCCGAGCATCTGGAGCGCCGCGTTGGGCAGCGTGATCGAGTCGGGCGTCGGCGGCCGCTTCAGGTGGGCGAACAGGACGACGTCGAGGAACGGCAGCGGGTCCCACAGCAGGAACGGCAGCGCCACGGCGCCGGCCGCGACAAGGCCGAGGACGAAGGCGAGTCGGCTGCGTCGGTGAGCCCAGGCCAGCGGGAAGAGCATCGGCAGGCCGAACTGCTTCGCCGTCAGCCCGAGACCCAGGAGCAGGAAGCCGGCGCGGCGGCCGCGTCCCGCCAGCAGCAGCCCGCCGCCGAGCGCCGCGGCGATCATCGGCTCGTACCACGCCTGCTCGATCAGGAACGGCGCGCGCGGCATCAGCAAGTACAGGGACGTCAGAAGGGCGGAAAAAAGCGGCCCGCGCCGCGCCGCCGCGGCGTAGAGTGCCAGCGCCGCGAGGAGGTCGCAGACGACGTTCGCCCAGCGCGGGTCGAGCCCGGCGGCGCGGAACGGCAGGGCGACCAGGAGCGGCGTCGGCAAGTAAGCCGGGTAGACGGCGTGCGCCAACGGCGCCCCGACGCCGAGGGCGCGGGCGCGGTCGGTGTCGTAGACGTCGTGGTAGTCGGCCGTGTAAGGATTGCGCCCTTCGAGGAGGTGGTCGGGCGCGTCGCGCAGGCAGACGAGGACGTCCACGACGGGGTCCGGCGACCCGAGGATGCCGCCCGCCCGCAGCAGGAAGCCCGCGCCGAAAACGAGGAGCAAGAGAGCCCGCGAGCCTCGGGGAGAAGCGACGACCCGGTTGAAGAGCCAGCCGACACAGGCCAGGGCGCCGAGAGCCCCCGCGGCGGCCAGGAGCGGCGTCTGCTCGTCCTTGGAGGCGCCGTAAAGGACTTCCGCCTTGAGCAGTCCGTTTCCACTTAGGAGGAGAGCGGCGGCGGCGAGGCACGCCAGGAGCGGCGTATCGGGGAGTTTCACGACCCCGCGAAGCGCAAGAACCAGGAGGAGCGCCGCCGCCGCGGCCAACCCTCCGGCGACCGGGTCCGACTTGCGCACGCTCTCGAAGGCGGCGAGGACGAGCAGCAGGGCGAGAGAGCGCGTGAGGAGTTTGTCGCGGAAGTGCGGGCCGACGCGCCAGGAGCCTTCGGGCAGGAGACAGGCCGCCACGGCAAGGCCCCAGCCGACGAACGCCAGGAGCGCGCCGACGTGCGTGTACATCCCCCCCGAAGGCGCGACCGCCCAACTCAGGACGACGACGGCGAGCAGCGCGAGGGCGTCGCGTCGAGGAAGGCGAGCCGCGTCGGGGGTCGTGAGCATGGCGTCGGGTTCGTGTGCGTCGGGCGGGGGGCGCGAGACCGCGCCTCAAGCTTAGGCCACGAACCGGACGGCGGGCGGGCTCACTTCTTCCGCTTGCGAGACGGTTTTTGTCCCCAGCCGCGAGCCCGTTGCTCGCGCACCCACGCGCGGAACTCGAGGAGGAGTTGCGTTTCGCTCGGCTCGATCCTCGTCAAGAACCGGACCATTTCGGACAGCGGCAGGAAGGGAAAAGACACGCTCTTATTGCTGTCGTGATATTGACCATCCTCGCCGAGCAGTCCGACGAGTAGCCGCCGGCCGTCCCAGCGCCAGACTTCCGGCACGCCGAGGCTCGCGTAAAGGGGGAGGCGTTCCAAGGTACTCCGGCTGATCTCGACTTCGACCGCCAAGTCGGGCGGCGGGTTCTGAGGGAACTCGACGTCCTCACGCCCGCGGACGGCTTTCTCGTTAGCGATCCAGTAGCACTCGTCGGGCTCCAGCGCCCGCGCAAGGTCTTCGCGCCGGCACGTCATCGAGCCGTAGCTGGCGATGTCGATGGCCATTTCCTCGGCCAGCGCTTCGATCAGACGGGCCAACCGTTTCTTGCCGCGCTCGTGCCGCGAGGAAAGGGTCATGAGTTCCATCTCCCCCTGGTCGTAGGTGACCCGGACGTGACGCGGCCCGAGGTCGTCGCTGTAGACGACGTAAGTCTTCCAAGGGACGCAGGAGAGGCGGAAACGCTGCTCGCGCTCGACTTGTGCCAACGACATGAAGACGACTCCCTTACTCCCTTGAAGGCCCGCCCCCGCCGTTCTTCGGCGCCTCGGCCGCCACGACGCTAGCACGGCGAGCCGAGGCGTTCACGCGGGCGCGTCCTTGACCTCGAAGAAGCGCATCCAGCCCGCGTAGCGGCGGAACGGCAGCACCTCCGCGTTCGCGAACGTGAAGCCGTATAGCACCGGCCCCTCGTACCAACTCAGGTCGTTCAGGTGGCGTTCCTGGTCGAGGGCGAAGGCGTCGCGCGTCCGATAAGCGACGCAGGCCGTCAGGTCGGCGACGCCGATGATCCCCCCGACGACGCGGGCCTCCGCCAGCAATTCCGGGGAGACGTGGCGCCACGCCTCCGGGCGCGCGTCGGGCACGCGCGCGGCGTGAATCAAGACGCGGCCGCGCCGCGCCGTCGGCCAGCGCCGCACCTCGACGGTCTTGCGGCCGCGCGCCAGCAGGGTCGCCCAGGGCTGCTTGAGGGAGAGGGCAAACATGCCGCCCATTTTGCGGCGTCGGCCGACGACTTTCAAGCCCGGCGCGAATACGCCCCGCGAAAAACCTCGCGCCGTTTGCGGGGGCTTCCCTCCCGAGCTATGGTTTTCGGCGGGTCGTATCTTCACGGCCTCTCCTCGACGCGCCCCCGTGCCTCAGGATCAGACCATGGCGGTCCGGATCGAAAGTCAGGCCGAACCGATTCCCGGCTACAAGCTCCTGGAGCGGCTGGGCCAGGGCGGCTTTGGCGAGGTCTGGAAGGCCGAGGCGCCGGGCGGCATTCTCAAGGCGATCAAGTTCGTCTACGGCGAGATCGACGCCGCCGGCGAGGACGGCCAGCGCGCCGAGCAGGAACTCAAGTCGATCCGCCGCGTCCAGACCGTCCGCCACCCGTACATCCTCTCGCTCGAACGCTGGGACATCATCGACGGCCAACTCATCATCGTGATGGAGCTGGCCGACCGCAATCTCTGGGACCGCTTCAAGGAGTGCCGCACCCAGGGCTTACCCGGCATCCCGCGCGAGGAGTTGTTGGGCTACATGGCCGAGGCCGCCGAGGGCCTCGACCTGATGAACAACGTCCACGGCTTGCAGCACCTCGACATCAAGCCGCAGAACCTATTCCTGGTCCACAACCACATCAAGGTCGCCGACTTCGGCCTGGTCAAGGATCTCGAAGGCATGGCCGCCTCGGTCACCGGCGGCGTCACCCCGGTCTACGCCGCCCCCGAGACGTTCGACCAGTGGGTCAGCCGCTTCAGCGACCAGTACAGCCTCGCCATCGTCTACCAGGAGATGCTCACCGGCAAGCGGCCGTTCCCCGGCAACAACGTCCGCCAACTCGTCCTGCAGCACCTTCAGGGGACGCCCGACCTCACCTCGTTGGCGCCGGGCGAGCGGCCGGTCATCGGCCGCGCCCTCGCCAAGAACCCCAACGAGCGCCACCCGACCTGCGCGGACATGATCCACGCCCTCCGCGCCGCCGGGTCGGAGGAGGCCGCGCGGGGCGGCAACTCGCCGGACCTCGAAACGGACCCGCTGCCGCCGCTTACCGCCGAGACCGCGCCCGGCGCTCCGTCCGGAGGAGCGGGCCGCGCCGCCGACCCGGCGCCGTCGCCGACGCAGCTTCGCCTCAACGCCGCCGCTCTCCTCACACCCGCCCCCGGCGGCAAGACGGCGTCGCAGCGCCCCACCGACTGGCTGCGCGGCCGCCCCGCCACGCCCCTGGCGGCCGTCGCCACGCCGAGCCCCTCGACACCCCCGCGCCCGCAAGAGGGCGACGGCGTCCTCCACCCCGCCCTCGTCGTCGGCCTCGGCGGGCTCGGCCTCGCCGTACTCCAACGTCTGCGCGAAACCCTGACCCTCCAGTTCGGCCCGGCGGACCTGCTGCCGCACTTGCGCCTCCTCTACCTCGACATCGACCCCGACGCCGTCCGCGCCGCCGGGCGGGCGCCGGGCGCCGCGAGCCTGAGCGGCGCCGAGACGATCCTGGCGCGGCTGAATCGCCCCAGTCACTACCTCAAGCCGCGCGACGGCCGCCCCGACATCTCCTCCTGGCTCGACCAGAAGATGCTGTACCGCATCCCGCGGTCGCTGCTGACCGCCGGCTGCCGCGCCCTCGGCCGCCTCGCGTTCTGCGACAACTACCGCCTGATCGTCCCCAAGCTGCGAGCGGAGTTGGAAGCCTGTGCCAGCCCCGAAGCCCTCAAGTCGGCCCAGCGACAGACGCACCTGGCTCTGCGCGGCACGCGGCCGCGCGTCTACGTCGTCGCCGGCCTCGCGGGCGGCACCGGCGGCGGCATGTTCCTCGACGTCGCCTACGTCGTCCGCGACCTGCTGCGGCAAATGGACTACGGCGAGCCGGACGTCGTCGGCTTGTTCCTCCTGCCGACGGCGGAGCGCAACCCGGCGAAACCGCTGCCGCCGGGCAACGCCTACGCCGCCCTGACGGAACTGTGTCACTTCCAGCGCGGCGGCGGCTTCTCGGCGCGCTACCTCGACCGCGCGCCGGCCCTCGTCGACGCGGGCTCGCCCTTCGGCCGCGCCGTGATGTTGCCGCTCCCGAAGGAGGATAACGCCGCCGAGGCGGGCGAAGTCCTGGCCCAGGGCGCGGAACTCCTGGCGCGCGAGTTGACGACGCCGCTGGGCCGCGCCGCCGACGCGGCGCGCCGCGCGGCCCCGCCGCGCGGCGCCGAGCCGCTGTGTCAGACATTCGGGCTGTACAAATTCGCGTTCCCGCGCCGCGACCTGATCGCCCGTGTGGCGCGCCGCCTGTGCCGGACGCTGGTCGCGCACTGGATGAGCAAGGACGGCGCCCCGCTGCGCGAGGCGGCCCGGCAGTGGATGCTGGAGCAGTGGCCGCGCGAGGAGTACGGCCCCGAGGCATTCATCGAGCGCTTGCAGGCCGCCGCCGAGAAGGCGCTGGGCGACGCGCCCGACGCCCTGTTCGCCGGCCTGACGCGCGACTTCGCCGCGCGGCCGAAGCCGGAGCCGGCGGCGGTCCTCGACACGCTCGCCCTCCTGGAAGAGCAGGTCGGCCCGCCCGGCGAGGAGACCCTGGCCGACAAGCCGTGCCGCTTCCGGGAGCTGCTGCGCGACGCGGGCGACGCCGTCGTCGCCGAGTGGGGACACCGGCTCGCGGAACTGGTGGTCCACCTGATCGAGGCGCCCGAGTTTCGCCTGGCGGGCTCCGAGGAGGCGGTCCGCTCGGTCGTCGTCACCTTGCAGCACTATCTCGAGCACCAAGAGCCCCTGACGCGCGAACTGGTCGGCCGCGCCGCCGACGCCCACGCGCGGCTGCACGCGCTCGCCGCCGCCCTGGGGAGGCCGCCGTCGCCCAAGGGCAAGCCGCCGCCGACCACGGCCGAGGCCGTCGAACTGCTCCGCGCCTACCCCAAATGGCGTTACCAGAGCTTGATTATCCAGCAAGTGGCGCGCGGCCTGGTGTCGCTGCGCGGCCTCATGTCGGACGAGCTGCGCGAGGTCAATTTTTGCCGCTCGCGCCTGGGCGAGCTGCTGAAGGCGTTCGAGGACAAGGCGGGGGACGGGCCGGCGAAGGAGGAGGAAGCGGAACCGGCGTCGCGCGGCGCGGTCCCCGGCCGCAGTCTGCTGCCGCGCGGCTGCGCGACCCTCGAAGGGGCGGTCGACGACATCCTCGCGGGCGTCACGCCGGAGCAGCTGGCCGCGCTGGACGCCAAGGTGCAGGCGATGATCCGCCGGCAGTTCACGGCGCTGGTCCACGTCTGCCTGACGCCGACGAACATGCTGCGCAACCTGGAGATCGCCATGCAGCAGGAGGCGGAGGCGACGGTCAAGGCGAGCATGTCGTGGGCCGACGCGACCGAACTGTTCCTCGAACAGCAGTCCGGCGACCAGGCGGCCGTCGACGCCATCGCCGGCGCGTTCGAGGAGGCCGCCGGCGAGTTGGCAGTGTACGCGCCGGAGGGCGCGGCCGAGGTCTGCTTGCTGGCGGTCCCCGAGGGGCCGTCCGGCGCGCGCTTCCGGGAACTCGCCGAGGAAGCCTTGCCGGAGGCGAAGTTGCTCCACGTCACCGGCGGCGACGACGTGCTGCTGTACCGCGAGACGACGTGCGTCCCGCTGGCGCGGCTGCCGCAGCTGGGGCCGCAGGGGCGGGAGGCCTACGAGCAGCTGAGCGCCGTCGAACACTTCACGCCGCACGCGCGCGGCGACGTGGCTTTTCAAATCGTTTGCGGGGCGTGACCCGGACTTTCTCTTGTCGCCTGACAACCAGACGCCAGGAGGATTGCAAAGTCACAACTTCTTTCCCGCCATGAGGTCAATCGCTTGATGGACTTTACACTCGTCCTGTGTTGATGCTTGACAAAGGCCGCCCCAGGCGGTCTATTCAAGGGCGTGAGTGACGAGTTTGCTGTACGGATCGGGCTTGCGTCTCCTGGAATGCTTGCAATTGCGCGTCCAGGACGTCGATCTCGACCGCCGAGAGATCCTGGTCCGCCACGGCAAGGGTGGTAAGGACCGCCGAACGATGCTGCCCGCAACGCTGGTGCTTGCGTTGCGCCATCACCTGACGCGCGTGGCCGACCTGTGCCGCAAGGAGCGGCCGCAACGCCGCGGCCGACTAACGAGTTCGGCGAAGTTCCGGCGGTTGTCCTGGCCACCAGGCAGCATCCCTGAAACCAGAGCCTTCGTCGCCGGGTAGTTGGTATGTAAGTGGACCTACCGGCCATCACCCAAGATAAGGAGACAAAGACCTTGTGCGCAAGAATCCTGTTGACAGTCGCTGCGCTCGCCGTGCTCTGCCCGGCTTTCGCTCT
>JBBROG010000055.1:0-35853 GCA_038229635.1 Gemmatales bacterium | reverse complement strand
GCAAATTGCTGAACCCTGAAGACGCTGAAGTTGGGCGTCATGCCCATGTCGAAGCGCGCGACCTGGACCTTCGGGACGCGAAATAGATCGAGTCCGGGACCGTCGATCGTGATGTTCTTCTGGAGGTCCGGAAGCGCTCGCCTGAGCATGATAATGCCGACCGCGCCGTCCACGAAATTGATGGTCGATGAGGCGTCACTGCTGCTGTTTGCCTCATTGATGGCCCAGCGGAGCGTCTGCCCGATCGCACCGTCGCCTAGAGTATCGACCGTGAATGTCGCCGGGACGCGGCGATCTTCCAGCCCTTCGACCTGCGGCCGGAAGAAGGCACGTTTTACCCCCCCGTGTACTTCCGTTCAGGTGAACGGAGGAGTCGCAGCCAACGAACACTCATGAGCATCCTCCCGCGCGATTGTGAGTGAAGCGTCCCTGCCGGGATTCTGGCGCCCTCATCGTGCGAGCGCCCGTCGTCGTTATTGAGTGCGGGCGGGTGTTGTTCCAGCACCGCCCCGGCCGACGATTCGCGGACAGAAAGTGAAGCTCAATCGGAACGGAAGAGATTATCAGGCCGCCGATTCAGGAAGTCAAGGGGAAAACCCCGGAATTCCGTAGGGGGTGCGGGTGGCATTGAACCCGCGTAGCGGGTGACGGATCGTAGCCCCGGGTGGAGCGCAACCCGCGCAGCGGGTGCAGCGCAACCCGGGGGATGCCTCCGCTCCTCCTCGCCGCCCGGAGATTCGTCTGGCGTTCTCTCACCTTCCCCGAGTAGGATCTGGGCTGCCGCGCGAAGAGAATGCTATTCTTGGGACGGCCCCCGCCTCGTACCGCTCGCCCTCCGCGGTGCGAACACCCACCCGGAGAGATGACGATGACCGTTCGCAACCCCCGACGACTTTTCCCCTGGTTGCACCGCGCCCTCGCCCGAACGCCGCGCCACGCCGTCGCGGCCCGCCGCCCCCGCCTCGAGGAGTTGGAGGGGCGCGACCTGCCCGCCGCCGGGGTCCGCGAGCAGTACGCCCTTGAACTCATCAACCGCATGCGCGCCGCGCCGGCGCCGGAGTTGTCTCGGCTGCTCAACGCCGGCGACCCCGACGTCAACAACGCGCTGACCTTCTTCAACGTCGACCGCGCCCTGCTCCAGCAACAGTGGAACGGCCTCGTCGCGGTGCCGCCGCTCGCCTGGAACGACTCCCTCGCCAGCTCCGCCCTCGCCCACAGCCAGCTCATGCTCCAGCGCGACGACCAGATGCACCAGTTCCCCGGCGAACTCGACCTGCTGACGCGCATCCAGAACGCCGGCTACGACGCCGGCCGGGTCGCCGAGAACATCTTCGCCTACGGCAAGACCGTCTTCGAGACGCACGCCGCCTTCGCCATCGACTGGGGCAGCGGGCCGGGCGGCATCCAGAATCCGCCGGGCCACCGCGACAACTACATGGACTCCCGCTACACCGAGATCGGCATCGGCCTCGTCGACGCGACGGCCGGCAAGGCCACCGGCCCCCTGCTCACGACGCAGGACTTCGGCGCCCGCCTCAACCCCGGCAGCCCGTTCCTCCTCGGCGTCGTCTACAAGGACGCCAACGCCAACAGCCTCTACGACCTCAACGAAGGGCTCGGCGGCGTGACCGTCACCGTCGTCGGCAACAACATCAACCTGTTCCAGCAGACCGCGCCGGGCGGCGGCTATCAGTTCGCCCTGCCCGCCGGCAACTACACCGTCACCTTCAGCGGCGGCACCCTCGCCAGCCCGGTCACGCGCCAGGCGGCCGTCGGCATGGCCAACGTCAAGCTCGACCTCAACACGCAGGTCGCGCCGCAGCTGCAACTCAGCGCCGCCGCCTATCAGGCGCGCGAGAACGCCGGCAGCGCCACGATCACCGTCACGCGCGGCGGCGACACCGCGAGCGCCGTCAGCGTCAAGGTCGTCACGTCCGACGGCACCGCCCATGCCGGCACCGACTACACCGCCGTCAGCGCCACCGTCAACTTCGCCGCCGGCGACACGCAGAAGACGGTCTTGATCCCTCTTATCGACAACACGCTGCCGGACGGCGACCGGACGGTCAACCTGGCGCTGAGCAACGCCACCGGCGGCGCCCAGTTCGGCACGCCGACTCAGGCCGTCCTGACCATCCAGGACGACGACCAGCCCGGCCAGCTCGCCTTCGGCGCCGCCACGTTCAGCGCCGCCGAGAACGCCGGCCTGGCGACGATTACGGTGACGCGCGCCAACGGCGTCCGCGGCGCCGTGAGCGTCTCCTACGCCACCGGCACCGGCACCGCGACGGCCGGCGCCGACTACACGGCCACGTCCGGCGCCCTCACGTTCGCGGACGGCGAGTCGAGCAAGACTTTCACCGTGGCCCTGATCGACGACGACCTGGTCGAGCGGCCCGAGACGGTCGCCCTGGCTCTGAGCGTCCCCACGGGCGGCGCCACGCTCGGCGCGACGACCGCGGCGACGTTGCAGATCGGCGACGACGACTTGCCGGTGGTGCCGTCGACGTCGCCGCCGGGCAACCTCATCGCGGCGGCTCAGGTGTTCGCCCACAGCCGCGAGCATTACGAGGACTTCGTGACCAAGGCGTACCGCCGCTACCTGGCGCGGACGCCCGACGGCAGCGGGCTCAACTACTGGGCGACGGCGCTGCAGGGCGGGCTGACGGACGAGTCGCTGGAGGCCGGTTTCCTCGGCTCGTCGGAGTACATTGCCAACCACGGCGGCAATGGCGCCGGCTGGGTGCGCGGCATGTACCGCGACCTACTCGGCCGCGACCCGTCGCAGGGCGAGGTCGATTTCTGGACGGGCCGGCTAAACGCCGGCGTGTCGACGTCCCAGGTCGCCTACGGCTTCGCGGCCAGCGCCGAGCGCGAAGGGCAGCGCGTCCGCGACAACTACGCCGCCTACCTCGGCCGCACGCCCGGCGACGCCGAGGTGCAGGGCTGGGTCAACACCTTCCTGCGCGGCTTCACCAACGAGGACATGATCGCCGGCTTCGTCGGCTCGGCGGAGTACTACGGCAACGGGCAGAAGGGGCAGGGCAACGCGGCGTTCTGGGTCGCCAGCGCCTACCGCGACGTCCTGTTCCGCGACCCGCACAGCGGCGAGGAGCGCGGCTGGTTGCGCAGCCTCGGCTTCAATCCGTGAATCGTCGGCACGAAAAAAGAACTAACCACAGAGAACACAGAGAGCACAGAGAAAATACAGAGAATAATGAAGGCGATAAGCTGCCTCTTCTCTGTCTTTCCTCTGTGCTCTCTGTGTTCTCTGTGGTTAGTTTCTTACCGCCGTTCCGTCCGCGCGAAAGGACACTTTTCCCGCCCGCCATGCGAGCCGCGCCTCCTCCCCCGCCGCGACGCGCAGCATCGCCCCCGCCAGGTTCGTCCGCGCCAGCGCGCGAAGGCCGACGTAAGACGTCGTCAGTCGAGGATTAATCTCGATCACCCGATCACCGTCCGCCGAGTCGCCGAGCACCAGATCGACGCCGACGTACCCGCGTAACCCTTCCACCGCCTCGACGGCTCGACGGCCGATCCGCACCGCGCGGCCGGCGAGGTCGTCCGCCAGCGGCAGGCTCCCGCCGAGGTAGCGGAAGCGGCCATCGTCGGAGAGGTCTTGCGCCGCCGGCAACAGAGGGACGGCGCCGCGCGGCCCGACGAGGAAAGCGACACTCGCCGCCAACCCCGGCACGAACGGTTGGATTACGAGTTCGCCGCGCCAGCCGTCCTCCGCGGCGCGGGCGAGGCAGACGGGCAGATCCTCGGAATTTCGCACAAGAAAGGTCGCTTGCGAGCCGGCGCCGTCGCGCGGCTTCAGGACGGCGGGAAAGGTCAGTGCCTCCCTCGACGGGGACAGACACGGCGGCGTCGGCACCCCCCGGCGACATAGCAGTTCGGCGAGGAACACTTTGTCGGCCGTCGTCCGCACCGCCGCCGAGGACGGGCCGAGCAGGCGGCCGCCGGCTTCCTCCGCCCAGCGACAGCGGTGATACAGAATGTCGTCGAATTCGGGGGCGATGAGGAGCGTGGCGTCACTCGCGCGGGCCAGGTCGCGGAAGGCGAGTTCTTCGTCGGCGGGCAGAGTGACGGGTTCGACGCCGGGGACGCGGCGGAAGTCGTCGAGGACGGCGGCGAGCATCGCCCGGCCCTCGGCGTGCAGCGACGTGTCGGCGGCCGCGCTGGCGCAGGTGTACTCGTAAACGAAGACGCGCATGAGACGGTCTCAACACGACATCGCCGCTTGCGGCTTCGCAAGTGCGAAGCCGCAAGCGGCGAGAGGTCCTCAGCGCGACCCGCCGACCGGGCTCGCCGGCAGCGGCGGCAGCCCCGGCGCCCTGGCGTCCTCCGGGAAGGTCAGCGGCCGCACCATGCCGGGGGCCGAGTAGATCCCTGTCGTCGGCCTGGTCGTCGTCACCAGCGGCGGCGGCGCGTCCGAGTAGTTCACCGTCCCGGAGGTCACAAGCGGCGCGCCGCTCACCGGCGCCTTCTCGGGATTGATCGGCGACCAGGCGGTCGGCGTCAGCGGGCGCGGGCCGGGAATCGTCTCGTACATCTCCTTCGGCATCGGCGGCTGCGTCTTCAGCAGTTCCGGCACGGCGACCTTGTCCGTGTCGAGCTTCTGGAAACCGCAGCCCTCGGCAGGACACGTCGGCTCCAGACCCGGCCCGATCGGCCGCTCGCGCAGCACCAGCGCCTTGCTCCGCTCGCGCTCGTGCTCCGAAGCCCGTACCTGGGCGACACCGGGCAGCGCCCCCTCGCAGATGACGATGTTGTTCCGCTTCAGCAGCGTCCCCTTGGCGTACTCGTACTGCGCCAGGGTGGCGTTGTACTGGGCCACGAACTGGTAGTACTGCTGCAGCGCCCCGGTGCCGAAGCGGATCGCTTCCAGGGTGATGTCGATCACTTCCTTGCCGCTGCGGACCAGTTCGAGCCGCACGTTGAGCTGGTTGTTGTAGGCGTCGACGGCGGCGCGCTGGATGACGATCTGCCGCTGGAACTCGGCGATGCCGCGATACTGCTGGACGAGGAAGCGCTGCGCCTTGTCCTCCATCGTCCGCAGCGCCCAGTACTGCTGCGCCAGCCGCAGCCGCCCCTGGCGGACGCCGGCGTTGGCGTCGCGGAAGCCGATCGGGATCTCGGCCCGCAGGCCCAGGCTCCAGTTGTTGTTGCGGTTGGACGCCAGGTTGCGCAGGGCGTTGTTTTGGTCGGCGCCGTCGAGCCGCGAGCCGATGCTGTTGCTGTCGTAGGTCGACGTGAAGCGCACGTCGGGCAGCAGGCGGTTCTTCAACTCGATCAGGCTGAGACTCTGCGCCTTGAGGTTGTCGCGGGCGATAATCAGCTCGGGCCGCAGCGTGAGGGCGTCCGCGACGCCGCTCGCCCAGTCGGGCTGGTACGGGGCCAGCGTCGGGGCGTCGGACGGCACCAGCCGCGTGCCGTCCTCGACCGGCATGCCGAGCAGGCCGCGCAGGTTGCGCTCGCGCTCCAGCACGCGGCCCAGCGCCGCCAGCCAGTCGCTGCGCGACGTCTGGTACTGCCCTTCGGCCTGGTACAGCTCGGCCGGCGTCCGCTTGTCCTTGCCGGCCTCGACCTGGACCTTGGTCAGGCGCCAGATGATGAGGTTTTCGCGCAGGGCCACTTCGCGGGCGTACAACTCGCCGTAGCCGGCGTACAGGTTCCAGTAGGCCGTCTCGACGTTGACCATCATCTGGTTGACCTGCGACTCGAGGACGGCGCGCGACTGGTCGAAGCGGATGCGGGTGATGAGGATGCCGCCGTTGACGAACTGGCTTTCCGGCTGCGTCGTGAACGTGTCGCCCTGGAGGATGCCGCCGGGGTGCCGCGCCGCGATCTGGTTCACCTCGACGCCGTAGCCGCGCAGCAGCGGCTGCTCGAACTGGAACTGGATCGACGGGGTGTACGACGGGTTCACGCGCGCCGGCAGGTTGGTGAACTGGTAGTCGGTATTGAAGGTGATGCCGGCCACGCCGCCGGTCGGCAACGGTTTGACGAGGGTGCTGCGCAGGTTGGCGGCCTGCGTCTGGATGGCGTTGAGGCCGCCGCGGCCGTTGGTCTGGAAGGCGTCCAGCGCGGTGCCGACGGGGCGGTCGGTCGTCGTCCAGCTCAGGCTGTTCACCCAGCGGGCGTCGAACTTCGACTCGGCGGCGTCGATGTTCGTGCCGAACAGGGCCGGCTCGAGGGCGAGCACGCGGATGCTCTGCCGGTCGAGCGGCTGGTTGAGGTCACCGACGGCGGCGACGAGCGTGTCGTCGACCAGGCCGTTGATGCCCTGGCCGACGGTGCCCTTCTCCAGGGCCGTCGCGAACGACTCGGCGAGCGACAGGTAGCGCACCTCGCGCTCGGGGTTGTAGACCGTGGTCGGGTCGGCGCCGACCCGGCCGTCGAGCGCCGGCACGATAGACGAGTGCGCCGGGTTGGGGTCGAGATCCGTCGGCACCCCGGCCATCGTCTGGTAGTGCTGGAGATCCCGCTCCGTCAGGAAGCACTGCTGCTTGCACCCCGAGGAGGTTGCCAGAGCCAGCGCCAGCCCCCCGACCAGTGTTTTCCAGCGCATATTCTTCACCCCGTTGGATCAATCCGTCCCGGCCCCGCGCGCCGGCGGGCACCCCTCTCGGTCCGAGCCGATGCCGCCCCGTGACGATCCCCCTGGGGCGGCACCCGTAAGCGCGGAATCGGAGATGCTACGCTCTGTATCGACGGTGCCGCGGGCGGAATTCAGAGAACTTTTGCCGTGTGTGACGAGAATGCCGGATGCGCCGGCGAAGGCGGGAGACATGTCGGCGATCGGGCAAGAAAGCGGTGAAGACGGCAGCTCAGACGGCGGCGCGTTTCGCGTCGGCTTCGGCGGACTGCCGCCAGCGCGGCGCGACGGCGACGTGAGGCAGGCCGAGCAGGCGTTTGACGGGGATCAACTCGCCGACGTCGTTGCCTTCCGCCTTGTGGCCGACGTACTGCAATAGGTAGCCGAGGACGAGCGCGGCCGCGCCCCAATACCAGGGCGCGAGAAAAAGGAGGACGACGCCGGCCAGCGCCAGCGGAATGCCGACGAGGTGGAGCGCGAAGTTGAACGGCAGCTGGTGCCGCTCGCGCCAACCCTGATAGCGCTTGCGCAAGAAGCGGAGGACAGGACGGCGGGGGGCCGAGGTGGTCGTCTGCGTCATGGAGATAATGTAACGTGAACGATGAGGACGGGCAATCGCGGACGCCGGCGGCGCCGGACACGGGTGCGTGCGCCGGTTCGGGTCGTAGGCTCTTTAGCCCGGTGAACGGGACTGGAGGGCGACGCCCGGAATCCGCGCACACTCCCACGACGGGCGTTTTTCGCCGAAGAGTTTTGGAGGCGCACTCCCCGTCCCCTGCTATAATCCCTAAGACCTGTCGCCCCGTTGCTCACCTCTTTTCGCGGGACCGAACCCATGACCGCTCCCTTCGCGCGACTGTCCCGGCCGGGCCGCCTGCTGTGCGGCCTCTTCGTACTCCTCCTCGGTGCCGGCGCCTTGCCCTTGTGGACCGGCGACCTGGCCGCCCAGGCGCCCGGACAGAAAAAGGGCGAGGAAGGGGAAGAGGCCAAGCCCAAGGATAAGCGTTCGCGCAAGGAGGAGGTCGAGGACGAGAAGCCCCGCAAGAAGCTCCGGGTGATCGACGTCGACGAAAAAGAGGAGAAGGCGCCGCGCGCGCCCGCCCTCGACGACCAGCCCGCCGACGTCGACAGCGCCCTGAAGCAGACGAAAAACTTCTTCCTCAAGGAACTGTACCACGAGTTCGTCAAGCCGCACGACCTCCTCGTCCTCTCGAGTCAAACGAGGAAGAAGGAGTACGCCATCGAGCCGCTCGAGAGGTATTACCCCGACAAGAACCCGAAAATCGTCAACAACTCCAAGGCGGTCAACTACTACAACGACGACTGGAGCCCCGGCGGACGCCTGATGATCCGCACCGACTATGTGCATCAGATCATCCCCTTCGAGGATCTGGCCTGTATCCGCGTCGAAATGTTCCTCGCCGATAAGAGACTCGACCAACACGCGGAGGGGTCGAAGAACTACGTGTCGCGCGGCGGTATGCTTCGGGCGGCGGTGCTCGTGCTGTCGGCGGCGCAGCGGTTCCACGACTCGGCGATACAAACCGGCAAGCGCGACGCCTCCGACGACCGCTGGGACAGGGTGGTCGGCGCCCGGCTGCACAAGAAGCTCCTCGAGGTGCGTCTGGCGCAGCTGGCGCTCTACGCCGCCGACAACGACTGGCGGGGCGCCGCCGACCACGCCCGCAGCCTCGCCGAGGCCTACCCCGACCCCAAAGACCGCGAGGAGATCGCCGGGAAACTCGTGTCGTTCATCGAGCGCGGCCTGGGACCGGACGGCGCCGACGACGGCGGCGAGAACCGCTACAAGGTGGCCCGCGACCGCCTGCGCCTCCTGGAGAACCTGTTCCCCGGCGCCGCCGCGTCCGGTAGCCTGACAAACCGGATGAGCAGTCAGGCGAAACGGCTTAGCGGCGAAGCCGAGGAACTGGACAATAAAGGGAAGAAGGAGGAGGCATTGCGCCGAAGGCGGCTGGCGTATGAGCTGTTCCCGCGCCTGCCCGGCCTGGAGAATGACCTGAAGCGACTCGAAGGCGCCTACCCCATCCTCCGCGTCGGCG
The DNA here is from genome assembly GCA_038229635.1 of Gemmatales bacterium. Lineage (GTDB taxonomy): Bacteria > Planctomycetota > Planctomycetia > Gemmatales > Gemmataceae > DATFNV01. The sequence continues at coordinate 27,192 of JBBROG010000055.1, read as the reverse complement.
TCCGCTCGCTGCCGTCCAACTTGCTACCCGGCTGGGCCACCACCGACGTCGACCGCATGGCGGTGGAGCTGATGTTCGAGGGGCTGGTGCGGCTGCGCGACGACCCGAAGGGCGGGGCGCGCTACGAGCCGGCCCTGGCGGCGGGCATGCCGAGCCTCGCGGGGCTGAGTCGCGACTTCCGCCTGGCGCCGAACGCCTACTGGTCCGACGGGGAGCGAGTCAGCGCCGACGACGTGGCGGTCACGCTGCACCTACTCCTCGACGAGAGGAAACGCTGGGAAGGCGCCGTCCCCGGCCTCGGCAAGTTGCTGGCCGACAAGGTCGAACTCGGCGGCGACGTCTTCCGCCTCAGCCTGAACCTGAACCAGGGCTACCTCGACCCGCTGTCGCTGATGACCTTCAAGATCCTGCCGCGCGGCGTCGAGGGCAACGAGCTGAAGCGCAACAAGCAACCCGTCGGCAGCGGGCCGTACAGTTACGCCGGGCAGACCACCCTCGACGGCCGCAAGACCGCGCGCTTCACGGCCAACCCCATGTACGGCGAGCGCGACAACCGCTTCCGCCTGCCGCGGATCCGCGAAATCCAGTTCGTCGAATACCCCCGCGACGACGAGCACCCGGCGGACGGCCTGACGAGCGGCGACGGCGACGCCGAGGGCGTCCACCTCGTCGCCGACGTGCCGGCGGCGCGGGCGCGGACCCTGATGGCCAACGCCAAGGTGACGGTCGTCGGCCCGCTCGAGACGCGCCGCGTCTGGTTCCTCGCCGTCAACCACCGCAACCGCCCCCTGCAAGACAACCCGGCGCTGCGCCAGGCCCTCGCCTTCGCCCTCGACCGCGAGGCGATTCTCGACGAGGTCTTCCGCGGCGGCTTCCCCCGCAAGGAGGTCCACCGGCCGCTCAACGGCCCCTTCCCCGCCGACAGCTGGGCCTGCGACCCCGACGTCAAGGCCGACCTGCACGACGCCGTGCGGGCGAAGGCGATGTTCAAGCAGGCCTCCCAGAAGGAAGGCGGCGTCCCGCCGCGGGCGCTGTCACTCAAGTACCCGACCGGCGACCCGGCGGTGAAGCTCGCCGTCGAGGCGATTTGCAAGCAGGTCGCCGCGACGCTCCCCGGCCTCGTCCTGACGCCGACGCCGGTGGCGCCGCAGAAGCTCCGCGAGGACGTCGAGAAGAGCCACGCCTTTGAACTGGCCTACTACTGCCACGACTTCGCCAGCGCGGCGTACTGGTTGTGGCCGCTCTTCGACAGCGAGGCGATCGACCGCGGCGGCAGCAATTACCTGGGCTACGAGGACGCCGAGCTGATGGCCCTGCTCCTCGCCACGACCACGCACCGCGACTTCGACAAGGTGAAAAAGGCGATGCACGCCGCGCACAAGCGCCTGAACCAGTTCATGCCGCTCATCCCGCTGTGGCAGCTGCACACCTTCGTCGCCCACCGCAAGACCCTGCGGCCCACCGCCCTCGACCCGCTGCTCGCCTTCAGCGACGTGGAACAGTGGACGAAAGAGGCCAAGTGACTCCGGGCGTGCCCCTTCCCCCGGACGACTCCCTGGCGCCGCTGCTGGCGTGCCTGCGGCGGGCTCTGGGGCACGAGGTGCCGAACCAGCTCGTGGCGATCCAGGGCCTGGTCCGCCTGCTTAACGAGGAGGAGGGCGCGCGCCTCGGCGCCGACGGCCGCGACTACCTGGGGCGCGTCGCGGCGGGGGCGCGGCGGCTCCACGCCCTGGCCGCCGAGCTGGCCGGCCTGGTGCGGCTCCAGGAGGCGGCGCCCGTCCCGGAGCGCGTCGACTTCGCCGAGGCCGTCGCGGAAGTGGCGGCCGAACTGAAGCAATTGGACTCCGGACTGACCTTGGTGTATGATCCTCTCCGTTCCGCCCCTTCGCTGGCGGTCTCGCCTTCCGCCTTCCGCCGCGTACTCCTCCTGCTCGTAAGGCACCTCGCCGCCGCCGGCCCGGCGGGGGGGCGTCGGGTGGAGTTGCGCTGTGCGACGGCCGACGGCCGGGCCGTCGCGCGGGTCGTCGTCGAGGGCACACCGCTGACGGCCGCCCGGCGGGAGCGACTGTTCGAGCCGTTCGCCGAGCCGGGCGAGACCGGGCTGGAGTTGTTCGTCGCCCGCCGACTCGCCGAGGCGTGGGGCGGGTCGCTCCGCCTGGACGAGGACACCGGCGCGGGGACCGCCTTCCTCCTCGACGCGCCCCTGACGACGGAAGGGAGTTCCCATGACCCAGAGCCTGCGCCTGTTCGTGGTCGAGGATGACGACGACATCGCGCTCCTCATCCGCAAGAGCCTCGAGCGCGCCGGGCACCACGTCACGCGCTGCCGCACCGGCGCCGACGCCCTCACCGTCCTCGGCCACACCACCTTCGACCTCGTCCTGCTCGACCAGCGGCTGCCCGACCTGAGCGGCGTCGAGCTGCTCCGCGCCCTCGCCCGCGAGAACATCGTCGTCCCGACCCTCATGGTCACCGCCCACGGCGACGAACACCTGGCCCGCGACGTCCTCCAGGCCGGCGCCCTCGACTACCTCGTCAAGGACGAGGCCCTTGCCTTCCTCGGCGACCTGCCCAAGCGCGTCGCCGAGTCGGTCACGCGCCACCGCCTTCAGCAGATGAACCGCCTGCTGCTCGCCTCGCTCGAGTCGGCCGGCGACGGCATCATGGTCACCGACTTGCAGGGGACCATCCTGCACGTCAACCGCGCCCTGGAGCAGATGACCGGCTACGCGCGGCAGGAGTTGCTCGGCCGGACGCCGAGCCTGCTCAAGAGCGGCCTGCACCCGGCCGAGTTCTACGCCGGGTTGTGGCGCACCGTCCTCGCGCGCGGCGACTGGCAGGGCGAGTTGACCAATCGCCGCAAGGACGGCCGGCTCGCCGAGGTGTCGCTGACCGTCTCGCCGGTCCTCGACCCGCAAGGGCAGCTGACGCACCTCGTCGGCATCCAGCGCGACGTGAGCGAGCGCAAGCACCTCGAACGGCAGCTCATGCAGGCGCAGAAGATGCAGAGCGTCGGCACGCTCGCCGGCGGCGTCGCCCACGAGTTCAACAACCTCCTCGCCGGCATGAGCGGCTACGCGGCGCTCGCCCTGCGCGAGCCCGCCCTCGGCGACGCCGCCCGCGAGTTCGTGCGCAACATCGTCACCCTGGCCGAGCGCTCCGCCCGCCTGACGCGGCAACTGCTGACCTACGCCCGCAAGCCCGAGCTGGTCCGCCGTCCGTTGGCGCCGCGCGACCTGGTGGCGCCCACCGCCGAGATGGTGCGCCGCACCCTCTGGCCCGAAGTCGCCCTCGACCTCCAGGAAACAGGGCTCGACGGCGTCCCCCTCGTCGTCGTCGCCGACATCAACCAACTCCAACAGGCCCTCATCAACCTCACCCTCAACGCCCGCGACGCGGTGCTGTCCAAGCGCGAGGACAAGGAGACGGGGAGACAAGGAGACGTGGAGGGCGAGGCGCCGTCGATCACGTTCCGTCTGCGGCACGCGCTCCTGGCGGCGCAGCTGCCGGCGTTCCCGCAGAACGTGCCGCCGGGCGATTACGTCCTGCTCGAAGTCGTCGACCGCGGCCGCGGCATGACCCCCGAGGTACTCGGCCAGGCGATCGACCCGTTCTTCACGACGAAAGAGGTCGGACAAGGGACAGGACTCGGGTTGCCGGTCGTGTTCGGCATCGTCCAGGGCCACCAGGGCTATCTGACCCTCGACAGCACGCCGGCCGGCGGCACCCGTGCTGGGATCTACCTGCCGCGCTTGACGGGGACGGAGACCGAGGAGGCGGCGCCGCGCGCCTTCGAGCCGGGGCAGGTCGTCGAGCCGGAGAGCACGCCCGGCCGCCGGATCCTCGTCGTCGACGACGAGGAGGCGGTCGGCGACGTGGTCCGCCGCTTCCTGGCGATCGCCGGCCACGCGGTCCACTGCGTCACCAGCGGGCAGGCGGCGATCGACTATCTCGTGCGCGGCGGGAGCGCCGACCTGGTCATCCTCGACCTGATGATGCCGCGCGAGGACGGGGCGGCGACGTTTCGCCGCTTGCGCCAGTACGACGCGAAATTGCCCGTGCTGGTCTGTACCGGCCTGCCGGAGGGCGACTTGCCGCCGCCGTCCCTCGCCGAGGGCGCCGCCGGCGTCCTGCGCAAACCGTTCCGCATGAACGAGTTGTGGTACGCCGTGCGGCAAGCGCTCGAAGGCGCGCCGGCGTGACTTGGCCGCTTGCGGCTTCGCAAGTGCGAAGCCGCAAGCGGCCAACACGATCTTCTCCCCATTTTTTCTAAATATGGTTCCCCGCCCGGCGAATAATCTCTTGGGCGGGGAATCCCCGTGGGACGTATGTTTCGCCCCGGTTACCCTGGTCAGTGCTAGAAAGGGGTTCAGGACATGTGCAAGAAGTTAGGAGTTACCGCGCTGCTGGTTGTGGCCGCGCTCTTCACCCTCGGCAAACTTGACCTGCTGTGGCACGTCAAGGACGCCGCGCGTCGGGCCAAGGCCGAGATCCGCGGCTCCATCCCGATGGAGAACAAGATCGAGCGGCTGAAGGATGAGCTGAGCAAGCTCAAGCCCGAGAAGCGCAAGCAGTTCGGCCAGCTCGCCGACGAGATCGTCAAGAGCGAGAAGCTCGAGAAGGATATCACCGTCGCTCAGGCCAACCTCGAGAAGTGGGCCGAGCAGATGAAGACGCTCAAGGCGTCCTTGAAGGACGACAACGCGGTCTTCGTCACCATTGGCGCCGAGAAGCTGCCGCGCGAGAAGGTCCAGGCGAGCCTGGCGCGCAAGTGGGAGTCCTTCAAGCAGGCCGACGAGGCCGTCAAGAGCCAGAAGGAACTGCTCGCTCGCCGCAAGGAGAAGCTGGAGGCCCTCCAGGCCAAGCTGCAGTCGATGGAGGCGAAGGAGAAGGAACTGACCGCAAAGGTCGAGACGCTTGAGCTCGAGCTGACCAAGCTGCGCCAGGCGCAGACGGTCAACGACATCGCCGTCGATGACAGCCAGTTCTCCCGCGTCGTGAAGCTCTTTGAAGAGGTCGAGACCCAGATCGCCAAGGAGAAGAAGGAACTCGAACTCCAGAAGGGCGTCAACACCGACACGAAGATCGAGGAGGCCCTCACCGAGAAGGCCCGCGTCGATCAGGCCATGAAGGAGATGGAAGAGCGCTTCGGCGAGGCTCGCTTCGCCGAGAAGAAGTAAGGGAACCGGGGCATCGGGGGGTGCCCCTCGCCCCTCTCCCCGCAAGGGACTCAGAAGAGCTACCAGGGTGTGAAAACACGCCCGGAGGCGGTCGGAACCCTCGAAAGAGGAACTCACAGGGTCACTCGGGGTGACCCGCGGGAGCTGCGAGCCGAACGTCTCCGGGCTGTATGTCTCTGGTAAGATACCAGTCCTCGCAACGAACGGATACACGAAATCATGCTCGGCTTCGCGTGGCTGGCAATCAGGCAAGCTCAGGAGGCGCTCAAGAACGGGCGCCTGGAGGAGGCTCACCGCCTTCTCTGCCAGTCCGGCGCCCACGGACATAAGCGCTCCTTCGAGCTGCTGCGGCAGGTGGTGCAGGGCTTCGTCGAGCGCGGGCAACGCCATCTGCGCCGCGACGACGCCGAGGCCGCCTGGCACGACCTGCTCCAGGCCGAACAACTCGACGCCAACAGCCGCGACGCCGAGCCGCTCCGCCAGGCCCTCGTGAAGCTGGGGCTCGCCGAACTGCGAGCCCTGCTCCAGGCCGGCGAGCCGAGCCGGGCCGCTGAGGCCGCCGGGCGCTTGCGCCAGCGGTCGGTGCGACAACCCGAATTGCAACTGCTCGAAGAGGTCGCCAAGGGCTGGCTGACGGCCCGCGAACAGACGGGCCGCGGCGACATCGCCCAGGCGCTCGAAACCGTGGAGCGAACGCGCCGCCTTCTGCCGGGGTCGGCGGCGTCGCTGGAGAACTTCAAGGCGGAGTTGGAGGCGAAGCGCGAGTCGTTCGCCGCCCTGCTCCGCGACCTGCACGAGGCGACGGAAGCGGCCCGCTGGCGCGACGTGCTGGACCTGGCCGACAAGGTGTTGGCGGCGGCGCCGCAGCATCCGGAGGCCCGCAAGGCGCGGGCGCTGGCGTGGAAGGCGGTCGAGCCGGTGACGGTGGCTCACTACCGTCCGCCCCAGGCCGCGCCGAACGCCGACGAGCCGGCGAAACCGGCTGAGGGTCCGCCGCAGCGCTTCGTGTTGTGGATCGACGGGGTCGGCGGTTATTTGATCTGTCTGGCTCAGCGCGTGACGCTCGGCCAGGCGACGCCGGACGGCTACGTCGACGTGCCGCTGTACGCCGACGTGTCGCGCCTGCACGCCGCCCTGACGCGCGACAGCGAGGGCTACCTCTTCGAGGCGATGCGGCCGGCGCTGGTCAACGGCCAGCCGACGGTCAAGGCGTTGCTGCGGCCGAACGACCGGGTGACGCTCGGGACGTCGTGCCAGTTCCAGTTCCGCCAGCCGGCGCCGGTGAGCGCGTCGGCTCGGCTCGACCTGGTGAGCGGCCACCGCCTGGCCCTGGCGGTTGACGGCGTGGTGTTGATGGCAGACACGCTGCTGATCGGCGACGGCGCCCAGAACCATGTGTCGATTCCCGACCTGAAGCAGCCGGTCGTCCTGTACCGCCATCGGGACGGCCTGGGCGTCCGCTGTCCGGGGGGGACGTTTACCGTGGACGGCCAGCGCGTCCAGGAGCGGTCGCTGCTGCGGCCGAAATCGTTGGTGTCGGGGGAAGACTTCTCGTTCGCCCTCGAGCCCCTGGAGACGAGAGCGGGGCAATCCGTTTAGCCGCTCGCGGCTTGGCGTTACGAGTGCGAAGCCGCCAGCGGCCAAGGGGGAGTGACGGTATGAAGTTCACGTACAGCTCGGGTCAGCGTCCGCTCGACGGCTACGTGCTGAAGCGCGGCATCGGCCGGGGCGGCTTCGGCGAGGTCTACTTCGCCGTCAGCGACGGCGGCAAGGAAGTGGCGCTGAAGCTGCTGCGCGCCAGCGGCAACAGCGACGTCGAGATGCGCGGGGTGGCCCAGTGCCTCAACCTCAAGCACCCCAACCTCGTCGCCCTCTACGACCTCAAGGGCGACCCGCAGGGCGACCAGTGGGTCGTCATGGAGTACGTCTCTGGCGAGCCGCTCAACGTCGTCCTCAACCGCCACCCGAACGGCCTGCCGCCCGAGTTGGCGCAGCAGTGGTTCCTCGCCCTGTCGAAGGCGGTCGCGTACCTGCACGACCACGGCATCGTCCACCGCGACCTCAAGCCGGGGAACGTGTTCCTCGAAAACGGGACGGTGAAGGTCGGCGACTACGGCCTGGCGAAGTTCATCAGCGGCAGCCAGCGCACCGCGCAGACGCAGAGCGTCGGCACGGTCCACTACATGGCTCCGGAGATTTCGACGGGCAATTACGGCAAACAGATCGACGTCTACGCGGCCGGCGTCCTGCTCTACGAGATGCTGACGGGCCGGGTGCCGTTCGACGGCGAGAGCGCCGGCGAAATCCTCATGAAGCACCTGACGTCGCCGCCGGACCTGAGCAAGCTGCCGACGGACTACCTGCCGGTGGTGGCGCGGGCGCTGTCGAAGAACCCGGCGCACCGCTACGCGAGCATGACGGAGATGGCCCGGGCGGTCGAGGCGGTCGGCCAGGCCGAGGCGCGGGCGGTGCCGGTGGCGCGGCCGCGCGTCGAGGCGCCGAAGAAGCCCGTCGTGCCGCCGCCGCCGAAGCCGCGCCTCCCCGAGGAGCCAATCCCGAGCGTCCTGCCGGCGCCGACGGCGCGCGGCCGCATCGGTGAACTGTCGGGGTCGCTGGCGCTGGCGGCGGTCTTCGCCCTGCTGGGCGTGACGCTGTGGGCGGCGCTGGGGCAGGCGACCAACTTCACCCCCGTGCCGTCCGACCTGCCGTCCGACATCGGCTGGATCTTCTTCCTGACGGTGGCCTCCTCCTGGGCCGTGCTGGTGCCGGCGAAGCTGTGGGGCGGGAAGCGCGGCGACTCGTGGGGGCGCCGCCTGGTGATGATGTTCCTGGGCGTGATCGTCGGTCTGGCGGCGCTGTGGCTGCGCGGCTGGGGTCCGGGCATGACGCTGGCGGGCGAGGCCGCGAAGCCGTGGGGCGCCCTGTTACCGGGGCGCGGCCTGGCCGAGGGGGCGAACTACGTCAGCTACTTCGCCCTGACGTTCTTCGCCCTCCGCTGGTGGCGTATGAGCGACCCGCGTCGCTCGTCGCGCTTCAGCTTCTTGCCGCTGCTGGCGGCCGGCTTCTGGGCGCTGCTGCCGCTGCTGGTATGGCAGCAGGCGGCGCTGGGGGCGGTGGCGCTGGTGATGACGGCGGCGATCGTGCAGCTCGTCAGCCCGTGGGAACCGCCGGCCCCGCCCGCGGCGCGGCGCCTGCGGCTGCGCTACAGCTAAGATCGGTGGGCGTTGTCCGGATATCGTGGTCGGGATCGGCGGCGCCCGAAGGCGCCGCCCGGAGGAGGAGCGACTCATGCGTCCCACCTTGTGGCTGAGTTTGGTCGTCTTGGGCCTGAGCGCGGCCGCGCCGGGCTGCGCCGTGAAAGCGAAAGACCGCTCCAAGCCGCCCGCCGTCGCCGGCGCCCCGGCGCAGGCGCCCGCCTGGCAGGCGCCCGGTTGGGCGGTCGAGGGCGGCTGGAAACAGACGCGCGAGGAGGCGATCCAGGACGCGCTGGAGAAGGCGCGCGGCAAAGTCAGCGACTACCTGAGCCGGCAGCGCCTCGCCGTCGAGTGGCACCCGTCTCGGGACTACGTCCGCGAGCATCTGGTGCGCGACCTGGGCAAGGACGAAACCTTCACCGATCCGGCGGGGGGGGAGATCGAAGAGATCCGCGTCGCCAGTCACATGGCGCGCGAGGAGGTGAAGGACTTCGCCCAGCCGGTCGGCACGATGCGCCGCGTCGTCGTCCGCGTCGAGGTAGGGCCGCGCGACCGCGAAGAGATCCAGCGGCAGGAAAACGTCTCCCAGACGCAGACCCGCCACGTCCGGGCGGAATACCGTCAGGCCGTGATGGGGCGGTTGTTGGCCGTCGTCGTGGCCCTGCTCGCCGCCGTGGCCGCCTATCTCCGTCTGGAGGACGCGACCAAGGGCTATTACACCACCTTGCTGCGCCTGGCCGCGTTCGCCTTCGTCGCCTGCGCCGCCGCCGGCATCTGGCTGTTGTCTTGACCGCGCTTTCCCGGTCCCGCCCAAAATCCTGAAAGGGTGGCGGCCGGGTGCGACCGTGATAGAATATCCGTCGCAGATCGCTGTAGCCTTCAAACGACCCTGGCCGGGGGTGAAAGCAACATATCAATGGGCGTTTCTTGTCGGAGGCGAATTCAGGCGCTTTGGTGCGACGAGTCCTCCGCCAACGCTTGGGTGTGGCTGAGTGACGCAGGTTGGCGTAAACTGGACGACCGGCACACGGATGCCTGCGCGAACCTGCTGTCTCTGGCGGCCTTGGCGAAGAGCCTGGACGTCCCAGTCATGGTACACGAGACTCTCCGGGATGGGATCTGGTTCGTCAGCGAGATTTACGGCTTTTCGTATGGCAGGGACGCCAAGGCGCAGGAAATCAGCTTCTCGGTCGCCGAATGCACCTTCGGGTGGACTGCTGCTTTCCGGCAGACGGGCACCCACATCGCCGCGCGGATCCAACTGGTCCCAGACGCCGACACGCAAGCCGGAACCGCACCTGCAACCCCTACCGCGGCTCGACCTCGGGCCGCTCAGGGAGTCTCTGACGAGGGCCGTCCGCAAGCCCGAGGCTGGCGCGGACATTCAAGTCACGCTCCGGGTCAGCGGCGGCATGCCGTCTCAATCCTATTATTTTGACTTCCGGGTCTCCGGCCGGGGACCCGTCACTTGCGAGATGCGATGCGCCCTGACTGGGCGTGAGGCGAATGCCCGGGTGGAAAACGTTGAGGCCGCTGAGTTCTCGGCGCTACTTAAGAAGCTGCTGAACAGCCGCGTCCTTGAACTTGTGCCGGAGCCGCCGCGCTTCTTACCCGACACCGTGGTGGGCTGTTTGGAGATCTCCGATGGAGAAACCACATTTCGGGCGTACTTCGCGGCCGACCCCGGACAGGTGAACCCCCAAACGAAAGCCCCGCCGCCGGAGTTGCTGAGGGCCGTCGATGCCGTCTACGCGGCGGCCAGCCGCCTTACAGGTAAGCGGGCGCTCAAGCCGTAGGAGGTTCTAACTCCGAAGGAGGTTCTGATGGCCTGGTTGCGGGCGAAGAAGGTCGAGGCCTTGTGGGCCGAGGAGAGTGAGGCGAACGTCTGGGGCTGGATCGACGGGGGCTGGCGGAAGTTCCAGGACTCCCACGCCGACGCCTGCACCAATTTTGCCATTCTGGCGGCCCACGCCAAGGGAGGCAACCGCGACGTCGATGTCCGGGTCGAAGAGGATAACCGGGTCAAAGAGATGTACGTCTGGTAGAGGAGGCACGCGATGGGTCAGAAGAGGCGGGGCGACACACCGCCCAAAAAGCCGCGGAGGGGAACGGCCGTGGCACCCCTCCCGATGACGCAAGCCGAAGTAGAGGCCCGCATCGCGGGTGGACCTGCGGGCGCGACGGTCGCCAGACGGCTGACCGACCCACCAGCGCAGGAAACCACCCCGGCCTCGGCCGACGTGAAGCCGGGGCCGGTGCCGATCAGTAAGGCCGAGATGGCGACCTTGCGCGAGTCTGAGGTGGTACCCGAGAAAGTCCGGACCCGCATCGAAAAGCATGTGGGGGGCACCCAGCCCCTGGCGACAGCCGCCCCACCGCCGGCGGGGGAAAAACCCTCTCCCAAGGAAGTGCCCCCTTCATTTCGGAAGTCCGGGCCGCCGTAAGTTCGTCCGAAAAGCGATCGCGTTATCCGGAGCGGGCGGCGCGGCGCTTCGTCCTCGTTCTCATCATCGTCCTCGACGCGGGAGCGCTCGCGCGAAGCCGGCGCGTCCCCCGCAGCCAGGATACGCGCGGCGGCGGCGCCGTCAACCGGCTCCGCCGTCCCAGCGATCCCGGCGTACCGTGACGCGCATCCCCTTGATCCGCGCCCCGCGCAGCGCCTCGATGACGTACTCGGCGGCCTCCTCGGGCACGTCCACCAGCGAAAAGCGCTCGGCGATGTCGATGGCGCCGATGTCGCGGCCGTTGATGCCCGCCTCGTTGGCGATGGCGCCGACCAGGTCGCGCGGGGCGACGCCGGAGTCGCGGCCGACGCCGAAGAATAGCCGCGCCATCCCGGCGCCCGGCCCGCGGCCGCGCCCGGCGTTGCGCCTCGTCCGGCCGTCATTCTTGTCGCCCCCCTCGCGCTCCCGGAAGGGCGCGGGGATCGGAATGTCGTCCGTCTCCTCGTCCTCGATGCCGCGCGCCTTGTGAGCCATCTTCACCGCTGCGAGGGCGATGTCCATGATGTCGCATTCGCCCGCCAACGACTCGACCACGACCCGGAAGTGGTCGAGGTCCCCTTCCAGGATCGTCTCGCGCAGCGCCGCCCGCGTCAGCTCCATCCGGCGGGCGCGCAGGTCGGCGGCGCTCGGCACCTGCGCCACCTCGATGCGCTGCCCGGTGGCGCGCTCGATGTTGCGCAGGAGCCGGTGTTCGCGGGCCTCGGCGAGAGTGATCGCCACGCCGACGCGCCCGGCCCGGCCGATGCGGCCGATGCGGTGGACGTACTGCTCCGCCGCGCAGGGGACGTGATAGTTGACGACGTGCGACAGGTGGTCGATGTCGAGCCCGCGGGCGGCGACGTCGGTGGCGATGACCAACTCGACCGTGCCGGCGCGGAACATGCGCATGACGCGGTCGCGCTGCTCCTGGGCCATGCCGCCGTGCAGCGCCTCGGGCCGGTAACCGCGGGCGCCGAGCGTTTCGGTCAGTTCCTCGACCTCGGTGCGGGTGCGGCAGAAGACGAGCGCCGCCGCCGGCGCCTCCACGTCGAGGACGCGGCCCAGCGCCGCCAGCTTGTAGGCGCGCGGCACGACGTAGGCCGTCTGGCGGACGCGCGGCGCCTCGCCGGCCTCGACGCGCTCCTGGGCGACGCGGATCTCGACGGGGTCGGTGAGGTGGCGGCGGGCGATGCCGGTGATGTGCGGCGGCATCGTCGCCGAGAACAGCATGGTCTGCTTCGAGCGCGGCGTGGCGGTCAAGATCGCTTCGAGATCCTCGGCGAAGCCCATGTCGAGCATCTCGTCGGCCTCGTCGAGGACGACGGCGGAGACGCCGCCGAGCTTGAGCGTGCCGCGGCGGATGTGGTCGAGAGCGCGGCCGGGCGTGGCGACGATGACGTCGACGCCGCGCTTCAGCCGCCTTAGCTGTTGGTCCATCGCCTGCCCGCCGTAGACGGGCAGCACGCGGATGCCGAGGGCGCTGCCGTAGCGGTGGACCGCCTCGGCGACCTGCATGGCCAGTTCGCGGGTGGGGACGAGGATGAGGGCCGAGGGGCGCGGCCGGTCTTCGCGGGCGGCGAGGCGCTGCAGCAGCGGCAGGGCGAACGCCGCCGTCTTGCCGGTGCCGGTGGCGGCCTGCCCGAGCAGGTCGCGCCCTTCGAGGAGGTGCGGGATCGCCTCGCGCTGGATGGGCGTCGGCTCCTCGTAGCCCAGCCCGGTGATCGTCTCCAGCAGACGCGGCTCGAGGCCCAGAGCCCCGAACCCGGTTCCCACCTCAGCGACGCTCGTCTCGGTCATTCGTCCGTCCTTTTGATGCCTCTTTGTGTCACCTTGAAGCGCCTCGCCCGTGCCGCTTGCGGCTTAGCACCCGCGCGGTCAAGCGGCGCGGGTGCTAAGCCGCAAGCGGCCTGGACCAAGCACTCTACATGGAATCATACGGATTTTGCCGCCGGACCGCTCCGGGAAGTGCCGGATAATGTCTCCCCGTCGAAGCCGAGGAGGTCGCCAATTCGCTCCACGCTCACGTCCGCCGGCGGGTACTTCTTCACGACGTCCGGGTCGAGGGCGTAATGCCCCTGCCTCGGGAACACGGTCGTCACACGCGGCCCCCAAACTTGTTTGACCGCACTCAGAACGCGCAGCTTGTCGTCGACGAGGACGTAATGCCGCGCCGGGTAGCGGGCCTCGACGTCGTCCAACTCCTGTTCCTTGTGGATGTAGATCAGCACCCGGCCCTCGACCGCGTCCTTGAGCCCCGAGCGCTCGACCTTGCGCGGCTGGAAGACCACGTCGCCGTCGGAGAGGATGACCGTCGGCCCCCACGTCCCCAGGTGCTCGATGACGTCGAGCGATCCCGGATAAAGGCGGTTGGCGAACGGGTAGTCCACGAGGTACGACGACACTTCCAGCAGGCGCGGGTCGCGCGGCCTCTCGACGCGGTAGCGCTGCAGCGCGCCGAGGTAGTCGGCGTAGCCGAGCTGGGCGCGCAGCTCCTCGAAGATCGCCCAGTAGCGCTCCTGGCGCTCGGCGCCGAACGCGGCGGTCAGGTGGCGGCGCAGGTCGGCGGCCACCTTGTCGTTGTCGAGGAGGGTGTTGTCGACGTCGAGCAGGAAAACGACGGCGTGCGGCTCGGTCATGACGTCTCTCCGTCGTTGGATGGGGTGTGCCAGCCGCCCTCCGGGGCGACGACGCGGTTCGCCTCCGGCCCCCACGAGCCGGGCTCGTACTCGTAGACCGACGTCGGGCTGTTCAGGATCGGGTCGACGATGCGCCACGCCGCCTCGACCACGTCCTGCCGCGCGAACAGGCTGCAATCGCCGTCGATCGCCAGGCCGAGCAGGCGCTCGTAGGGCTCCAGCTCGCCGGCCGACTCGCTGTGGACGAGCAGCTCGACGTCGCGGCCGACCATGCGGTCGCCGGGCGCCTTGGCGCGGGCGCCGATGGCCGTCTCCACCGACGGGCTCAACCGGAAGCGGACGTAGTTGCGCGAATGGACCATCTCGAAGCCGCCGAAGCGCTTCTGCGGCGGGCGGCGGAACTCGACCAGCACCTCGGTGCCGGTGAACGGCAGGCACTTGCCCGCCCGGATGAAGAACGACGTCCCGCCCCAGCGCCATGAGTCGATCTGCAGGCGCAGCGCGGCGAACGTCTCGACCTGCGACTCGGGGTCGACGCCCTCCTCCTTGCGGTAGCCGCGGAACTGGCCGCGCACGAGGTCTTCATTGTCCAAAGGCCGGACCGCCCGCAGCACCTGCGCCTTCGCGTCGCGCAGCCCGTCCTCGGAGCCGCTGCCGGGCGGCTCCATCGCCAGGTAGGAGACGACCTCCAGCATGTGGTTCTGCACCACGTCGCGGATGCAGCCGACCTCCTCGTAGAACTTGCCGCGGCCCTGCACGCCGAACGCCTCCGCCATCGTGATCTGGACGCTGTGGACGAAGTTGCGGTTCCAAACCGGCTCCAGGAAGGCGTTCGCGAAGCGGAAGAAGATCAGGTTCAGCACCGACTCCTTGCCGAGATAATGATCGATGCGAAAAATCGCCGACTCGGCGAAGTGTTCGTGCAGGGTGCGATTCAGCTCCCGCGCCGAAGCGAGGTCGCGGCCGAACGGCTTCTCCACCACCACGCGGGCGCCCTTGTCGCAGCCGGAGCGGACCAGCGCCTCGGCGACGGTGCCGAACAGGCTCGGCGGGATGGCGAGGTAGTGCAGTGGCCGCGCGGCGGTCCCGAGCGCCTGGCGCAGCTGCTCGAAGGTGGCGGGGTCGCGGTAGTCGCCGTCGATGTATTGGAGGCGGGCGGTGAGCCGCGCGAACGCCGTCTCGTCGACGCCGCCGTGCTTTTCGAGGCTGTCGCGGGCGCGGGCCTTGAACTGGGCGAGGTCCCAGCCGGCCTTGGCGATGCCGATGACCGGCATGTCGAGGCGGCCGCGGCGGATCATCGCCTGCAAGGCGGGGAAGATCTTCTTGTAAGCCAGGTCGCCCGTGGCGCCGAAGAACACCAGGGCGTCGGACCGTTGCGCGGGCATGAGGGATCTCCCTTTCCGGGGTGCCGTGCGGTGGTCGCACGATCGCGGAAGGGCATTGTACGCGCCACGCCACCGAATCGATGCGCCAGGAATCTCAGCGTCGGTTCCGTCCAAAGCGTGTCGTTTTTTCTTGCGGCCGTTCGCGCGCCGCCGTTATCATCATCGCGTCCCCCGCTCGCCAAGCTACCGATGAGGGCCACCCATGACTTCCTCCCGCTTCCGCCTCGCCTCGCTCCTCTGCCTCGTCCTCGGCGCCGCCCCCGCCGGCGCTCAGACGCCGCTGGCCCCCAAGAGCGAGCCCGCCAACGACGTCGTCGTCCGCAAGGACATCCTCGTCGCCGCCCGCGACGGTATCAAGCTCGCCCTCGACGTCTACCTCCCCGCGAAGGACGGCGAGCCCCTCGCCGGCAAGCAGCCGACGCTGCTGGTCCGGACGCCTTACAACAAGAACGGCGTCGTCGCCGAGGCGCGCTGGTTTGCGGCGCGCGGCTACGCCGTCGTCGTCAACGACACGCGCGGCCGCTACGGCTCCGAGGGCGAATGGCGCATGATCGTCGACGACGTCGACGACGGCTACGACGTCGTCCGCTGGGTCGGCAAACAGTCGTGGTGCTCGGGCAAGGTCGGCACCTGGGGCACCAGCTACGTCGGCGGCACGCAGCACGCCCTCGCCTGCGCCAACCCGCCCGAGCTGGCCTGCATGATCCCCGTCGACTCGGTCTCCAACACCGGCCTCGCCGGGGTGCGCCACTCCGGCGCCTTCGAGTTGCGCTTCATGAACTGGGTCTTCACCATCGGCGCCCCCAACGCCCGCAAGGCGCTCGCCGACCCGAAGCTGAAGGAGGCGCTCGTCGAGAACGGCCGCCTCATGCCGCAGCACGTCCTCAGCCTGCCGGTCCGCCCCGGCTGCACGCCGCTCAAGGCCGTCCCCGACTACGAGCGCTGGCTCGTCGAGGCGATGCGCCACGGCGACTACGACGACTTCTGGAAGCAGCCCGGCCACTCGGTCGTGGACAACGTGGGGCGCTACGCCGACGTGCCGGTCTTCCACGTCACCGGCTGGTACGACTCGTGGTGCCGGCAGAACGTCCTCAACTGGCAGGTGCTGTCGAAGGCGAAGAAGTCGCCGCAGAAGCTGATCGTCGGCCCGTGGACGCACGGGGCGCAGGCGCGGCCCTTCGCCGGCGAGGTCGAATTCCCCCCCGAAGCCGCCCTCGACTTCAACGACTGGCGCCGGTCCTGGTTCGACCGCTGGCTAAAGGGGATCGACAATGGCGCCGAGAGGGCGGCGCCGGTGAAGGTCTTCGTCATGGGCGGCGGCGACGGCCGCAAGTCGAAGGACGGCCGACTCCGTCACGGCGGCCGCTGGCGCGACGAGCAGACGTTTCCGCCCGAGCGCGCCAAGTTCACGCCGTTCTACGTCCACGCCGACGGCGGGCTGTCGCCGACGAAGCCGGCGGCGAAGGCGTCCTCGACGACGTACCGCTTCGACCCGGCCAACCCGGTGCCCACGATCGGAGGCAACCTGTCGTCGACGGGCGGATTGCTGGAGGCGGGCGGCTGGGACCAGCGCACGCGCCGGCCTGAGGAGAAGCCGGCGGTGAACGTCCTCGCCACGAAGGAGCAGCTGCCGCTGTCGGAGCGGCGCGACGTCCTCGTCTTTCAGACGGAGCCCCTGACGGAGGACGTGGAAGTGACGGGTCCGGTGACGGTCAACCTGTACGTCTCGTCGTCGGCGGTCGACACCGACTTCACCGCCAAGCTGATCGACGTTTACCCGCCGAACGCCGACTACCCGCTCGGCTTCGACTTGAACCTCGGCGACTCGATCACGCGGATGCGCTACCGCGACTCGCTCGCCAGGGCGGAACTGATGACGCCGGGAGAGGTCTATAAAGTGACGATTCATCTCTACCCGACGGCGAACGTCTTCGCGAAAGGGCACCGCCTCCGTCTCGACGTATCGAGCAGCAACTTTCCGCGCTTCGACGTCAACCCGAACACGGGCGAGCCGCTGCAACAGCACCGGCGCCTGCTCGCGGCGGACAACACGGTCTATCACGACGCCGAGCGCCCGTCGCACGTCGTGCTGGCGCTCGTGCCGGCGGCGCGGTGAGGGCCTATTGAGTCCCGCAACCCGCGCGGCGGTTCAACGGCAATCCGCCCCGCGCGTCAGGAGCGAACGAAAGCCGCCGGGTCGACCTGTGCCGCCCAGTAATCTGCCTCGGCGACGCCGGCCGAACGGTGCAGGAGTCCTTCGTAGGCGCTTCGCACCCAGAGCCACGGGTCGCCCTGCCCCTTCGCGGGACTGCCGTGGTATTCCGCCGAATCGACGAGCGCCGCCTCCATGTCCTCGAAGCGCAGCCCGTGCGACGCCTGAGCCACCCAGGCGTCCACGTCCGCCGCGCTCGGGGCGCGGTCCAGGTGTTCGGCGTAGAGGTGCCTCACGACGCCGCCCCAGCGCTCCGCGCTCCCCGCGACGGCGGCGGCGACGTCCTCGGCGGCGGCGCCCCCGGACAGGCGGCCGCCCCAGTAGGCGAGGGCGCCCGCGTCCGCCGCGCGGCCGAGCAGGTCGTGGTAGACCGCGCCCACCCAACCGGAGCCGCCCCCGCCGTGCCTGGCGACGTACTCGGGCGAGTCGAGGAGCATCGCCTCGACTCGCTGCGACGCGAGCCCTTGCTGAAGCCGGCCGGACCAGTAAACCAGTCCCGCCGCGTCCGGCGACCGGCCCAGGTAAGCGCCGTAATACTCGCGAACGAGCACGTTATAATGCTCGGCACTGTGGGCGATCAGGGCGGCGACCGCCGGATGCGCGTCCGCGGGGCGGGAGACGATCCGGAGGACGATGTCGTCGTGGTCGTGGAACGTCCAGTCGCCGAGGGCGTCGGTCGGCGTTCCGTTGACCGTCATCGTCAGCACGCGGTCTGGGCCGACACGATAGCTGAGGAGCTGGTCCTTCGTGAACGGCTGCCCCCAGGAAGCGAACAGGTCGCTCAGGTGGAAATCGCGGATCACGTTGGACTCGATGTGAATCCGGCCCGTGTCGTCGTGGGTGTGGACCGGCCGCGTTCCTGACGGCGAAATCCCTATGTTGGCGGGGACGGCGATCTGCTGCCCGTCTACGAAGATGCTGAGGTGGGCGTGGAGGTGCATCAGCGTCTCCATCCCGTCGACCGTCGGGACCAGGCGCTGTTCCAGTGCCTCCGCCGCCGGACGAACCGTCGCCGCGCCGCCGGCCCGCGCCCGCGAACCGCGTCCTTCGATGGTGATGGCTTCCATGCTCGATCCCCTGGCCCACCTGCGTAACGAAATCCCTTGTCTCTCTTTATCGGAGCGCGGCGGCGGACGACTTTAACGAATTTGCCGGAGGGGAGGCGCGGTATACTGCCTCCGTTCGGAACTGCCTCATTGCTGTTGAGGACCTGCTCAATGGCTGGCTATAGTCTGAATACCCCTTGTTTGACCTTTGGGGAACTGGTTTGAACGGACGACCTCTACGAAAGGAAAATGCGAGCCGACCTGTCCCTGTCGCCGATAGCGCTCTTGGCTTCACTCAAGTGACCTCCCGATACTCCACCGGAATGGCTTCCCGCGCGTTCGAGCATGCGCCCCAGTTTGTTGTTGTCCGGCCCGCGCCTGGGAGGTATAGTGCGGTTTCTGCATCCCTGGTGTTCCCCGTTGCCCCGCCTCCGTGGGGGGCAGCGTCCCTGTCTGTGTCCCCTGGGAGACGCCAATGGCAACGCCGCGCGGGCCGTCTCCCATCAAGCCCCAGTCACCCTCCGAAGCCGCGACCTTCCCTCCCACCGCCGTCGTTGCCGAGTCGCCGCGGATTCCCCCGCCCATCCCCGGCGACACGGAAACCTTCCCCCCACCACTGGCGCTTTCCGAGAGCGAGGCGCTGTCTCGCCAGGCACCGACGGGGGCTTCCCCGGGCTGCGACGCCGTGCCGGGCTACGAGATCATCCGCGAGTTGGGCCGCGGCGGCATGGGCGTCGTGTACGAGGCGCGGCACCGGAAACTGAATCGGCTGGTGGCGCTGAAGATGATCTTGGCGGGCGGCCACGCCGGGCCGGATGCGGTGGCACGCTTCCGCACGGAGGCGGAGGCCATCGCCCGCTTGCAGCACCCCAACATCGTGCAGATTCACGAGGTCGGCGAGCAGGACGGCTTGCCGTACTTCTCCCTGGAGTTCTGCGGCGGCGGCAGCCTGGAGAAGAAGCTCAACGGCACGCCGCTGCCGCCGAGGGAAGCGGCGGCGCTGGTGGAGACGCTGGCGCGGGCGATGCAAGCGGCGCATGAGAAGCACGTCATTCATCGCGACCTGAAGCCGGCGAACGTGCTACTGGCGGAGGCCGGGACACCGAAGATCACCGACTTCGGCCTGGCGAAGAAACTCGACGAAGCCGGCCAGACAGTCAGCGGCGCTGTCATGGGCACGCCGTCGTACATGGCGCCGGAGCAGGCGGGCGGCAAGTCGGCAGACATCGGGCCGGCGGTGGACGTGTATGCGATGGGGGCGATCCTGTACGAGTGCCTGACGGGTCGTCCGCCGTTCAAGGCGGCGACGGCCCTGGACACAGTCCTGCAGGTGGTGAGCGACGAGCCGGTGCCGCCGTCGCAGTTGCAAACGAAGACGCCGCGCGACCTTGAGACGATCTGCTTGAGGTGCCTGCACAAGGAGGCACGCAAACGCTACGGGACGGCGCGGGAGTTGGCGGACGACTTGCGGCGCTTCCTTGGCGGCGAGCCGATCCGGGCACGGCCGGTGGGTCGGATGGAGCGCGCGGCGAAGTGGGTGCGGCGGAATCCGCTGGTGACGGCGTTGGTGGCGTTGGTGGTGCTGTCGGTGTTAGGCGGAGCGGGCGGTGTCTTCGTGAAATATCTGGATGCGAAGGAGCAAGAAGGCATCGCGCGGGGCAAAGCGCGGGAAGCATTGGATGCACTAAGTGACCGCGATGCCGCGTTGAAGCAAGCCCGCGACGACGCAGAGGTCGCGCGCACGGCGAAGGCGCTTGCCGACGAGCAGAAGACGCTCGCGGAAACACGCGAGCGGGAGAAAACCTATCATCTGGCCACCTGCAACGTGTTGCTGGCGCAGGCGGCGTGGGATAGCAACAATGCGGCGGAGGCCCGTGAGCGTCTGGCAGCCGTGCCGCTGGACTTGCGGAAGTGGGAATGGCACTTCCTGACCCGCCAGTATCAGGGCGGCATTTTTCCGCTGTACGGCCATACCAACACCGTCACGAGCGTGGCGTTCAGCCCGGATGGGACGCGCCTGGCGACGGCGAGTTCCGATCAGACGGCGCGGCTGTGGGACGCGCGGCCTTTGCCTCTGCCCCAAGATGAAGAGTTGGAGTTTCGCCTGGGGGCGACGCGGCCCGAACCGGACTGGCACGAAGAGCAATTCCAGCAAGTCAAAAGCAGCGACCGCTTCGCCGCGGCCTTCCACCTGGATCGTGTGCTGGCGTATCGTCCATCGCAGCGTGCTGACCGGCTGCGTCAGCGCACCACGTTCCTCGAAGCGACGTTGAACCAAGACGCGCGGAACGCCGCCGCCCGTCTGCTGTTGGCGCGGACGGCGTGGCACAGCCCGACGCTGGGACCGAAGGACACCACCGCGCTGCTCCCATCCGCGGACGAGAAGGGCCTGCTTCCGCGGCGGACTCGCGCCGGCTTGCTGATGCGGCAGCAAAAACCAACGGAGGCGGTCACAGTGCTGGAGGCGGCCTTGAAGGATCGCGGCAACGACAAACCGCCGGTGGAGGAACTCCTGCTGGCCTGGGCCTATCACGAGACCAAGCAGGCGGACAGGGCGAAGGAATCGTGGACGAAGGCGACGGCCTGGCTGGACCATGGCCAAGAGGCGGTGCGCGCGGCGAACGTCGTCGGGACGCTGCCCGGCAGCCTGCTTCCGAGTGTGGCGATGCTGTGGGCACCGCCAGCCGATCCGCGCTACAACGCCTTCGACTGGGAGACCTGGCACGAACTCGACGTGTTGCGCCGCGAGCTGGCACCACGCTTTGAGGCGAAGAAACCCTGAGCCGCTGTCTCTATCACCCCTTACGAGAGTGTCCCTGGATCATAAGAAAGATCCTTCTCCTGGTCCGACCCCAGTCCACGGATAGGAG
Source organism: Gemmatales bacterium (assembly GCA_038229635.1). Lineage (GTDB taxonomy): Bacteria > Planctomycetota > Planctomycetia > Gemmatales > Gemmataceae > DATFNV01. Next base: position 6,186 of record JBBROG010000055.1, on the reverse strand, counting down.
GCGATCCCCGTTAGATTCCTGCGGGTAATGTAGGCGGTTTCCGAACAGCGGGACGATATCATGCTCATCCTTCACGCCGGCCTGTCGGGACGTCGATTCTTGCTGTGGGGAGAAGCGCCGCCCGTGGCGCGCCGCGGCCCGAAGCCGAAAGCCGTGTCGCCGCGTCCCTTCCCTTTCGACCCCGGCGCCGGACCACTCGCCGCCGCCCTCGCCGCCGTCCTCCCGGACGAGAGCCGTCGCCACGCGGGAGCCGAGCAGGTCGTCGCCTGGCTGCCCTCCGTCGGGGACCGTCCCGTCCCTTCCAGTCCGCTCGTCGCCGAGCCGCCGGAAGACGCCGCCAAGGCCGAACTCGCTCCCTGGAGAGTGACCGCCCTCCCTCTGACGCCTGCCGGCGCCGTCGATCTGCTCTGTGCCTGCGCCGGCCGCGAAACGCTGGCGCCCGGCGTGGTCGTCGGCCCCACGCTGGCGTTCTGGGCCGCGGCGCTGCGCCTCGGCGCCGCGCTCGTCGCCCGCGAACAGTTCGTCCCCGACCTCGAACAAGTCGACGACGGGTGGCGCGCCGTCTGGCGCCCCGTCCTCGCGGGGGCCGACGCGGCTCGCGGCAACCAACTCGCGCAAGCCATGCCGCCCGCCTGCCGGTCGCTGGCCGCGAGCGCCGACGCCGTCCCCGATGCGTCCCCGGCCGCCCTGCTCGGCGACTTTCTCCGCGAGGTCGTCGACGCCCTCGTCCGCGCCTCCGTGACGACCGCCGTCGCCGTTCGGCCGGCGCGGCGCCCGCGGAAAGCGGCCGCGGCCTTCGACAGCACCCACGACGCCTGGCTGCACGCCCTGCGCTCCGGCGACGGCTTTCTCGCCGGGACGGACGACCAACTGAGGCCGTTCGCCGAGCAGGTGCGCGCCTGGCGGCGCCCGCTGGCCGTCGCGGCGGAGGCGCCATTTCGCCTCTGCTTTCGGCTCGAAGAGCCGCGGGAGTCCGACGCCGACGCCGACTTCGCCGTCCCGCAGGGCGCGTGGCGGGTCCGCTATTTCCTTCAAGCGGCGGACGACCCGAGTCTGCTGATCCCGGCCGGCGACGCCTGGTCGGCGCGCGGCCCGCACGCCGACGCCTTCAAGCGGCGCCGCTTCAACGCCCGCGAATATCTGCTGACGGCGCTCGGCCAGGCCGCCGGGCTGTGCCAGCCGGTCGAGGCGAGTCTCCAGGCGGCCGCCCCGTCCGGCTACGAGACCGACACCCACGGCGCCCACGCCTTCCTCACCGAGACGGCGTGGCTGCTCGAACAGGCCGGCTTCGGCGTGCTGCTGCCCGCCTGGTGGACGCGCAAGGGGACGAAGCAGCACCTCAGCGCTCAGGCCCACGTCCGCTCGCCGAAGATGCACGGCGGCGGGCTGACGCTCGACGCCGTGCTGGCGTTCGACTGGCGCGTGGCGCTCGGCGACGACCTTCTCTCACCGAAGGAGCTGGAGGCACTGGCCCGCCTCAAGGAACCGCTGGTGCGCGTGCGCGGCCAGTGGGTGCAGATGAGCGCCGAGGAGATCCAAGCGGCCCTCGCCTTCTGGAAGCACAAGGAGGCGGGCCGAACGACGGTGCGCGACGTGATACGCCTGGCTCTCGGCGCCGCCACGGCGCCGGGCGGCCTGCCGGTCAGCGGCGTCACGGCCGACGGCTGGGTCGACGCGCTGCTGGCGCAGCTCGAAGGCCGGGTCACGTTCGAGGAGTTGCCGCCGCCGGCCGGCTTCCGGGGCACGCTGCGGCCCTACCAGGCGCGCGGCACGTCCTGGCTGGCGTTCCTCGGCCGCTGGGGCCTCGGCGCCTGCCTCGCCGACGACATGGGGCTGGGCAAGACAATCCAGACGCTCGCCCTCGTGCAGCGCCACTGGGAGGCGAACGGCAAGAAGCCGGTGCTGCTCATTTGTCCGACCTCGGTTGTCGGCAATTGGGGGAAGGAGGCCGAGCGCTTCACGCCGGGCCTGCCGGTGCTGGCTCACCACGGCCTGAAGCGGACGCGCGGCGACGCCCTCCGCAAGCAGGTCGCGGGGCAAGCCCTGGTGCTGTCGAGCTACGCCCTCCTGCACCGCGACCGCGAGGCGCTCGCCAAGGTCGACTGGGGCGGCGTCATCCTCGACGAGGCGCAGAACGTCAAGAACCCGGAGACGAAGCAGTCGCAGGCGGCGCGGGCGCTGACGGCGGGCTACCGCATCGCCCTGACGGGGACGCCGGTGGAGAATCACGTCGGCGACCTGTGGGCGATCCTCGAATTCCTCAACCCCGGCTTCCTCGGCACGCAGGCCGACTTCCGCCGCCGCTTCTTCGTGCCGATCCAGGCGCACCGCGACGCGGAGGCGTCGGCCCGGCTGAAGCGGCTGACCGGCCCCTTCGTCCTGCGCCGCCTGAAGACCGACAAGAGCATCATCGCCGACCTGCCCGACAAGCTGGAGATGAAGGTCTTCTGCAACCTGACCAAGGAGCAGGCGTCGCTGTACGAGGCGACGGTCAAGGCGTCGACGGAGACGATCTTCGGCGCGAAAGACGTCCGGCGCAAGGGGTTGATCCTCGGCCTGCTGTCAAAGCTGAAGCAGGTGTGCAACCACCCGGCGCAATTCCTCGGCGACAACTCGCCGATTCCGGGGCGTTCGGGCAAACTCGCCCGGCTGACGGAGATGCTCGACGAGGTGTTGCAGGCCGGCGACCGGGCGTTGATCTTCACGCAGTTCACGGAAATGGGCGACATGATTCAGCGCCATTTGCAGGACGAGTTCGGCCGCGAGGTGCTGTTCCTGCACGGCGGCGTTCCGGCGAAGCGGCGCGACCGCATGGTGGCGCGCTTCCAGGAGGCGTCGGGGCCGCGCCTGTTCCTGCTCTCGCTGAAGGCGGGCGGCACGGGGCTCAACCTGACGGCGGCGAACCACGTCTTCCACTTCGACCGCTGGTGGAACCCGGCCGTCGAGAACCAGGCGACCGACCGCGCCTTCCGCATCGGCCAGACGAAGAACGTGCAGGTCCACAAGTTCGTCTGCGTCGGCACGCTGGAGGAACGCATCGACGAGATGATCGAGCGCAAACAGAAGATGGCCGCGAGCGTCGTCGGCGCCGGCGAGGGCTGGCTGACGGAACTGTCCAACGACCAGTTGAAAGACCTTTTTATCCTCCGCAAGGAGGCGGTCGGGGAGTGAGCCATGCGCTACTGGGACGATTACCCGCGTTACCCGAAGTCGAAGCCGCGCGCCGCCAAGGGCGGCATCAAGGCGCAAACGAAGCGCGGCGCCTTCGGCCAAAGTTGGTGGGCGAAGCGCTGGATCGCCGTGCTGGAGAGTTTCGACATCGGCGGGCGCCTGAGCCGCGGCCGCTCCTACGCGCGCGGCGGCCAGGTGCTGTCGGTCGACGTCGACGAAGGGCGCGTCGCGGCCAAGGTGCAAGGCTCGCAGCCGCAGCCCTACAAAGTCGCCATCGCGGTGAAGGCGCTGACTCCCGGGGAGTGGAAGGCGGTCCTCAAGGCGCTGTCGAGCCAGGCTCTGTTCGTCGCGAAGCTGCTCGCCGGCGAGATGCCGCAGGACATCGAGGAGGTGTTCACGAAGGCGAAGCTGTCGCTGTTCCCCGAGAAGAAGGCGGACTTGAAGACCGACTGCTCGTGTCCCGATCCATCCAACCCGTGCAAGCACATCGCGGCGGTCTACTACCTGCTCGGCGAGGAGTTCGACCGCGACCCGTTCCTGATCTTCAAGCTGCGCGGCATGAGCCGCGAGGAGCTGCTGAAGCGTTTGAACGACCTGGCGCCGGCGGGCGACGCGGCGCCGGCCGAGCCGCCGTCCGCGCCGGAAGCCGCCGAGTCCTCGGCGCCACTGCCGGCGGACCCGTCGGCGTTCTGGGCAGCTCAGCCCCTGCCGGAGGACGTGTTCGGCGAGGTAAAGGCTCCGCCGGTGTCGGCGGCGTGGCCGCGGCGGCTAGGGAACTTTCCCTTCTGGCGCGGCCAGGAACCTCTGCTCGACGCGCTGGAGCCGGTGTACGCGGGAGGGGCGCGGCGAGGGATGGAGGCGTTTCTTGAGTCGCAGGCATCCCGCTCAACTTAGGACTCTACTCCGCCGGCCCGAGTCGGCGTCGCCCCGAACAGGCCGCGCGTGAAGGCGTTGTCGAACTTCCCGCCCGGATCCTGTCGCAGCCGGACCTCCCGCCAGCGCGCGATCCGCTCCTCGCCGAACATCGCGCGGAGCTTCTCCGGCGTCGCCCGCGTCCACTTGCCCAGGTGGAGTTGTCCCTGGTAGCGCCAGAAGACCTGTTCCGCTTCGGGGAAGACCTCCTCGGGGTCGCGCGCCAGGCTCGGCGCCAGCTCGATGTAGCAGGTGCGGCGGCCGACGCCAGGGCCGAGATTCCCTTGCGATCGGTCGGGCGTGAAGCGCACCTCGACGATGCAGGGGAACTTCTTCCGCTCCAGGAGATCGAGGATCTCTTGCAGGCATTCCCGGTACGTCTCGAACGGGACGCCGTATTCCAACTCGTCGTGGTGGTAGAAGAGTTTGCGGCGGAAGCCGTTCGACGAGGCGTAGACCGTCTTGCGGCCGTCCATCGTCAGCTTGAAAAAGGTCAGACCCATCCACGCCAGGAATCGCGCCTTCTTCATCGTGCGCGTCAGACCGAGCAGGTAGCCGGAGAAGAGCATGTCGATGAGTTCGGCGGTCATGTCGTGCCGGGCCGCCGAGGGCTTGGGCGCCTGCGGCGTCTCATCCCACACGTTCATGCGGGCGTGGACGGTGTCGGCGCCGGCGAGGTAGTAGAAGCTCAGGTGGGCGTGTTCCTGAAGGTATTTCTCGATGTTCGTTTCGGCCTCGGCCCGGTCGACGATGCGGATCGACTTCTCCAGGCTGTAGGCGGGGGCGCAAGCGATCTCGACCTCGGTGACGACGCCGCAGGTGCCGAGGCCGCCGATGACGGCGTGGAACGTCGGGTCGCGGGGGCGGAACGTCTCGGCCTCGCCGCGGGCGTTGACGACGCGCAGCGACAAAATCTGCTCCGACAGGAAGCCGTGGTCGCGGCCGGTGCCGTGCAGGTCGGTGGCGACCAGGCCGGCGACGCTTTGCGCGTTCGTCGAGCCGAGCGTCGGCAAATCGAACCCGTTCGCCTCCAGATGCTCCATCATGTCGCGCAGGCGAATGCCGGCCTGGACACGCACCCGCTTCCCTTCGCGGTCGATCTCCAGGATTCGGTTGTAAGCGTCGAGGGAGAGGAGCGTCTGGTCGGTGAGGGGGGAGGCGTTGAACGTGTGCCCGCCGCCGGCGACGCGGAGGTGCGTCGCCTCGCGGACGGCGCGGCAGATTTCCTCCTCGGTCGTCGGCCGGACGTACTGCTGTGGCCGCGCGGAGAAGACGCGGTTCCAGTTGCTCCAGCGGCGCCGGCGGCGGTCGTAGACGCCTTCGTGATACGTCGTCTCGCCGAGGGAGACGATGTACGCGCCGGTGTTGAGCGTGTTGCGGGCGATGGTCGTGCAGAAGCGGCGCACGCGGTCGACGAAGCCACTCATGAGTCGGTCACCCTTCGTTGATCTGCCGCCCGCGGCGGCGGGCGAACTCGACGACGGCGTCGGCCTGCTCGTCGGTCTCGATCGAGCCGGGCCGCAGCCGGCGCACCTTGGAAATGGCTCCCTGGGCCGACGTCCCCTGGGCGACGAGGTAGCAGGCGAGGATGACGCCGGTGCGCCCCAGGCCGGCGCCGCAGTGGACGGCGACGCCCATCTGGCGCTCGTTGGCGCGCTCGATGGCGGCGAGGCAGTGGTCGAGCTGCGCCTGCGTCGGCGGGGCCATGTCCTCGACGGGGACGTGCATCATCATGAGGCCGGCTTCGTTGACCCAGTCGCGCCGCGGCGGGTCTTCGGTCAGCGAGATGAGCAGTTCGATCCCCTGCTGACGCAGCCAGAGCATGTCGTCCACGTCGGACGGGCGCGCCATCGCCGCCAGATGGGGCTTGTCGATCCAGGAGAAGCCGTGCGGGGCAGACATGGTCGTGGTCCGTTGCGTAAGCCCCTCTCCCCTTTGGGGAGAGGGGTTGGGGTGAGGGGTTTGCGTCTTCCGTCGGTTGGGGGGGGGGGGGGGGGGGGGGGGGGGGGGGGGGGCGGGGGGGGCGGGGGGCGCGGGCGGCCCGCGGCGCCCACGGCAGGGCGGGACGCAGAGAGGGCCGGCGGGGGGCGCGGGGGGGGCAAG
>JBBROG010000054.1:0-36412 GCA_038229635.1 Gemmatales bacterium | reverse complement strand
CCCCTCGCCCCTGTACTCATACACAAACCCGGTAAGACTGTCCGATTTGCCCGGTCATAACCCTCAGCCCGACTTCAGCTTCGAGCGGCCACGAACCGGACAGTCTTACCGGGTTTGTGTATCAGGGGAGAGGGGTTGGGGTGAGGGGGGCCTTGGCGCCCCAGAAAACCCCCTCACCCCCAGCCCCTCTCCCCTGAGTACGGGGGCGAGGGGAGCATACGGGACCGACTCTGAGCCACGAACGACCATGACCTACAGCGCGATGGAACTGATGATCTGCTGCGCCGCCCGCCTGCTGGTGGACGGCAAGACCGTCGCCGTGGGCACCGGCGTCCCGTGCGCCGCGGCGATGCTCGCCCAGCGGACGCGCTCGCCGAACCTGGTCATCCTCTTCGAGGCCGGCGGCGTCGCCCCGCGGCTGCCGACGATGCCCATCAGCGTCGGCGACTCGCGCACCTTTTACCAGGCCGCGATGGCGACGAGCATGGCCGACATCATGGAGAGCTGTCAGCGCGGCCTGGTCGACTACACCTTCCTCGGCGGCGCCCAGATCGACGCCTACGGCAATCTGAATTCGACGATGCTCGGCACCGACCACCGCCGCCCCAAGGTGCGTCTGCCCGGCAGCGGCGGCGCCAACGACCTGGCGTCGCTGTGCTGGCGCGTCCTCGTCGTGACCCACCACGACCCGCGCCGCTTCGTGGAAAAGGTCGACTTCGTGACGACGCCGGGCTACCTGACCGGGCCGGGGGCGCGCGAGGCGGCGGGACTGCCGTCTGGGACGGGGCCGTACCGCGTCATCACCGACCTCGCCGTGCTGGGCTACCGCGACGACACGAAGCGCATGGAGGTGCGAAGCCTGCACCCCGGCGTGACGCCGGAGCGCGTCGTCGCGGCGACCGGCTTCGCGCTGCACTTCCGCGAGCCGCCGGACGTCACCGAGCCGCCGTCCGACGAGGAGTTGCGCATCCTCCGCGAGGAGGTCGACCCGCACCGCTACGTCCTCGGTCGCTGACCCGCCGCTTGCGGCTTCGCACGCCCGCCCTCTACCGTGTATGTCTGTATGAAACCCTGCATCAGCCAAGCCACGACGCTCCCCTGCTCTTTCGCCGACGACGTCGCCGCCTACGCGGACGCCGGCTGTCTCGCGCTGGAGGTGTGGCTCACCAAACTGGAACAGCACCTCGAAGGCCACTCCGGCGCCGACACGCTCAAGCTGCTCGAAGACCGTCAGATGGCTCTCGCCGCCGCCGCCTACCAGGGCGGCTTACTGCTGTCGCAGGGCGAGCCGCGCAAGGCCCACTACGACCACTTCCGCAAGCGCCTGGAGTTGTGTGCCCTGTTCGACATCCCGACACTGCTCGTCGTCGCCGACTTCGCCGAGCCGGTCGACCGCACCTCCCTGGCGCGCGCCGTCGTGTCACTGACCCGGGCGGGGCAAATGGCGGAGGGTTACGGCGTTCGCCTGGCGCTGGAGTTTCGCGGCCGGTCGACGTTCTGCTCCAGCCTCGACACCGCCGTCGCCCTCGTCGCGCAGTGCGGCCGGCGGAACGTCGGCGTCTGCCTCGACGTCTTCCACTACACCACCGGCCCGAGCAAGCCGGAGGATCTGGAGTTGTTGACGAAGGATAACCTGATGCACGTTCAGGTGTGCGACGTGGCCGGCGTGCCGCGCGAGTTGGCGACTGACGCCGACCGCGTCCTGCCCGGCGACGGCGACTTCCGCTTCGGCGCCGTCCTGGCGCGGCTGCGGGCGCTCGACTACGACGGTTGGGTGTCGCTGGAGTTGCTGAACCCGACGCTGTGGCAGGTGAAGCCGACGCAGGTCGCCGAAGTGGGGATGGCGTCGCTGCGTCGGCTGCTCGGACTTCAGGCACCCGCCGTCTCCTGAAGACGAGCGCTGCCAGTCCACGAAGCCCCCCAGGTCACGGCCGTTCCGGGAGCGTGTCACGCCAGGCGCGGATGGCGGCGGCGTCGACGGCGATGTCGCGGGTCATTTGCTCCGTCAACTCGCGCAGACGTTCCGGCGAAGCGCGCCCCATCACTTGCCGGGCGGTGAGCGGCGCCGCCGCGCTCGTCCGCCGCGCCGCGACGACCTCCGCGAGGTAGACGGTGCGGTCGCCGCTGTCGAGGCGCGCTTCCACGCGGCAGTCGAGCCAGCCGAGGGCGCCTTCGACAATCGGGCTGCCGGTCACAGCGGTCGTCAGAGGTAGGCCGTCGAGCTTGTCGCCGTCGCGGCCGGAACGCAGGCCGAAACGCCAGACCCAGTCGAGGTTCTCCTCGCCGAGCAGGTGCAGGGCGAAGGCGTCGCTCGCCTCGATCAATCCCCGGGTGTGGTGCTGCTTCGCGATCCCGACGACGACGCGCGGCGACGCCGGGACGATCGACGCCTGACTGACGAAGGTGGCGACGAGGCCGCCGCGGCGCTCACCGGCGCGGGCGGCGACCAGCCACAGTTCGCGGTCGGTCAGGGCGAAGACGTCGGCGGCGCTCATGAGATCGCGTTCCTCCGCTTCGGGCCGGTCGGGCCGCCCAACGACGCGGCGAATTGGTCGAACGCCCGCGACCACGACAGCAACCGCGGTTCCGTCACGTCGCGCTTGCGCAGCTCGGACACGCCGCGCAGCAAGGCTTGCAACCGCTCCCCGGAGTCGCCCGGGTTCTGCTGCCGCCAGGCGGCGAGGACCTCGGCCGGCAGGGCGTTGCGGCGCAGGCGCAGGTGGCTCGTCAGGGCGCCGAGGAAGCCGCGCACCAGCGCCCGCGCCGGCAGCCGCCGCGCGCCGGCCCGCTCGTAGATGCGCGCCACCGCCGAGGCGTAGTCGACGGCGTCGGCGCGCGTCGCCCGCGGCGTCGGCACCGCCGGCCCCAGCCGCGCCGCCAGGCTCCACGCCGCCGCCGCCGCCGCGAGCAGGACCGGCACAAGGACCAAGTGGGCGCCGTGGTAGGCCAGGTAGCCGAAGAAGCCGCCGCCGCTGCTCAGCCCGTGGTGGTACTCGTCGAAGTAGACGCGGCCGCCGCGCGCGTGGCGCAGGGCGACGTTGTACAGGAAGACCGCGTTGTCCTCGCGGCGCAGCCCGCGCGCCGTCAGCGGCGAGGCGTCCGCGACGAGAATCACGCGCCCCCGGCCGTGCTTGACGACGACCGCGCCGGGCCGGTCGCCCTGCCACCACAGCGGCAGGCCCCGACTCGTCGGCAGCGCGTTCTTCCCCTCGACCGCCACGCGGCGCATGTCTTCGGTGTACGACCCGGCCGCACCCGCTTCGAGGACGAAGACGTCGTCCGGCGTCGCCGCCTCGTCGGTCAGCACCGGAACGTCGAGCGCTTCGTGCAATTCGGAGGCGTGGCTGGCGCAGTAGAGCAGCGTGTTGCCGGCCTCGACCCAGCGCAGCAGCGAACGGGCGTCGCCTTCGGGCAGCCCGAAATGATGGCCGGCCAGGGGTGCCGCGAAGGCCGGCTCGGCCACGACGAGCAGTCCTTCGCGGCGCCCTTGCTGGACGGGGCGCGTCAGGGCGATGGGTTCCCAGCCGAGCTTCGCTAGTAGCCGCGCCGCCTCGCCGAGGCCGTTCGCCTCCTCGGAATAGACCGAGTAGTCGGGCAGGCCGCGGCCGGCGCCGGCGCGCAGGCGCAGCGCGTAGGCCACGGCGCCGACGAAGACGGCGGCGAGGAACAGCACCAGAAACCAGGAGAGGCGACGGGTCGCTACCACCGCCGGACCTCCTCGCCCAGGCGCGCCGCCAGGCTCAGACCACTCGCGTAGTCGTCCGCCCCCGCGGCACGCTCGCCGTACCACTGACGCTCGAACAGCCGCGTCAGCCCGCCGAACGACTCCGCGACCCGCTCGGCCCCTTCCGCCGCGCGCAGCTGGCGCAGGTACTCGCCGTTGGTCCGCGTCGGCTCGTAGCGGATAAGATCGATCTCGTGCAGCAGCGTCAGCGCCGACAGGTACAACACGCGCAGCGCCTCGAGGAATTCGCCGCGCCGCGCCAGCGCCTCGGCCCGGCGCCGCAGCTCCGCCGCCGAGTGGCGCTCCGGCTCGAACGCCGGCGCCCGCGCCGGCAGCGGCGCCTCCGCGGCCGGCGCCTGTTCGACCGACTCCGACGGCCCGCGCTGTCGCCAAAGGACGACGGCCACGGCCACGACCGCCAGCAGCAGGCCGGCGAGCAGCATCCAGCCGAGGCCGCCGAAGCCCGCGCCGCCGGCCCCCGCCGACACCACGCCCGGCCCGCCGCCGCGCCCGGGGGCGTCCTCGCCGGGGTCGTCGCGGCGCACCTCGCGCCGCTTCGGCTCCTCGTCCTTCTTCTTCGCGGCCGGCTCCGCCTTCGCCTTGTCGTCGCCCGCCCCCGGCACCAGCGACCGCACCTCCGCCCGCGAGCGCCGCTTCTCGCCCTCGCCGGGCGGCTCCAGGCTCTCCTCGACCAGCGCCAGTTTGCGGTCCAGATCCTCCAAAACTTCGACGGCCCCCTCGCGGCTCCGCCCGGCGAAGCCGTCGAGAGCCGCCCGAAACCAGCGCGTCCGCTCTCCCTCCGCCCCCGGCCCGTCCAGGCGCTCCGCCAGCGCCTCCAGGCGGCGCGCGTACGCCGCCCCTCCGGGGTAGGGGTCGGCCGCCTTTACCTCGCCGAGGACGACGCGCAATTCGGCGCGAACGCCCCGAACCGCCGCGTGCCGATCCTCCCGCGCGACCGCGGCTGGGGTCGCCGCCCACAGCCCGCCCAGCGTCAGCAACAGCGCCGCCACCTTTTCGCGATCCGGCACGGGGAACAAGGCTCGGACGCGCCGCGCCAGGTCGAGCGCGTCGTGGCGGACGCGGCCGTCGAGGTGGAGCCCGTGGTTGACCGCCTCGGCGAACGGCGTCAGCAGCAGCCAGGCGAGGCCGCCCACGGCGAGGGCGTAGACGGGGTTGGCTAAGGAGAGCGTCACCTCGAGGAACGCCGTCTCCAGCCCGCCGAGTCCGCCGGCGACCCACAGGGCGAGCCCGACGAGAAGGTGCAGGTTGAGGACGGCGAAGACGTAAAGACAGACGCGGCTGACCGCGGCCGCGGCGGCGCGGGTCGAGTTGCGACGCAGCTCGCGCGACAGCGCCGCCTTCATGGCGGTGAAGGGCGGCAACTCGCCGGCGGCCAGCAGCGGGTGCAGGGCGTGCGTCAGGCACAGCGCCACCCCGATGAGGAACAGGCCGACGCCGCCGAAGAGCACCAGGAACACGCCGCCGCCCTCGCCCCGCGACAACTCGAGCGCCAGCCCCAGAGCCCCCAGGCCGGGCAGCAGAAAGAGGAGCGCCAGCCCGCGGGCGACGACGTGGCCAGGTCCGTGCCTCGACGCCGCCCGCAGACAGCCGCCGAGCGTCACCGGCGTCCCTTCCGCGCGGCGGCGCAGCAACTCTTGACAGGCACCGGAGCCGAGGCCGGTCAGGGGCAGCAGCAGGGCTGTCAGGGCGGGCAGGGCGCAGCGGGCGAGGACGCCTTCTGGGGTCGGCCGCGTGAGCAGGAGCAGCAGCGCCGCGAACGCCGGCACCGCGAACAGGCCCGCCAGCGCCAGCAGTACGGGGGCGTCGGCCAGCGCCAGGCGCCAGGCGTCGTCCAGCACTTCGCCCGTGGTGCGCGGCCGCAGGTCGGGTTGTTGGGGCGGTAGGTCGGTCGTCATCGGCAGTGCGTCACCGGAGTATGCGGCGCCGTGGCGTCCCTGTCGTCGGGTGTCACATGCGCGTGTGGGGGTGTCACGGGGTGTCACGGGGGTGTCACGGCCACCGCCTTTTCCGTGACACCCCCCTCACGGCGCCAGCCGCCCCTGGGCCAGCAGGAAGACCCCGAAGAGCGCCGCCCACAGCAACCCCGCCAGCAGCAGCGCCAACAGGACCGAGCCGACTCGTGCCGGCGCCGGTCGCGGCCGGGCCAACGCGCGCAAGCAGGCGTGACAGTGGTTGATCCCGCGGAGGGGCGTGCGGCAGGCGGCGCAGACGACCTCGCGGCAGCGCATGCAAATGCCGACGCCGGGCGTATCGGGGTGGTAGTGACAGGCGGCCACGGCGCGCGACTCCTCAACCCGGCAGCACGCGGAAACTGTCCATCGCCCGCGTCACTTCGTCCTGGAGCTGCGCCAGGCGCCGGCGGTGCGCCCAGGCGATGACGGCGTAGGCCTCGGTGCCGCCCTTCGGCTTGACCAGCCGCGCCCGGTACGCCAGGTTCTGTCCCGCCAGCTTGACGTCGAACAGGACCTCCGTCGCCTCCACGCCGTCCTTGGGCGCCAGCCGCTTCGTCTCGCGGAGCTTGAACTGGGTGAAGCGCATCAGGTCGTCCAGGTTGCGGGCCTTGCCCGGCGCGGCGTCCTTGCGGTAGGTGTCGAGGAAGCTCTCGCGGTACTGGTCGAGCGACTGCCGGCCGGCGTCGTCGGCCACGACCTCGATGTAGGCGTCCTTGCCGGTGTTGACCAGGAGCAGGTTGCCGCCGACCTGCATCTCCTTCGCCGTCGCCGGCGTGGCGACGCCCCAGGGGCGCGACGGCCGCGTGATGGCGTAGCCCTCGTCCTTGCGCACCACCTCCAGCGGGCCGCCCCGGTCGGCCTCGTGGGCGTTGACCGTCTCGCGGACGCGGTCGAACACCTCGGCGTTGACGACCGCGAAGCCGGTGAGGGCGGTGAACGTCACCCCCATCAGGATGCCGAAGACGGCGAAGCCGGCGCCGGTCACGCGGCCGCGGTGCCGCGCGACGCTGACGAGACCCATGACGCCGAGCAGGGTGGCTAGCACGGTGCCGACGAGGGTGAAGGCGCCGACGAGGGCGAGGACGACGCTGGCGAGCGCGTAGCCGCTGGTCCGCGCCGCGCGGCGGCGCGTCGGCGGGGCCTTCAGGGCGGCGCCGCAATCGGGGCAGCCGACCGCCTGGCCGGCGAACGTGTCTTCCACCTCGAACTCGGCGCCGCAGGGGCAGCGCAGCGACAGGGCCATGAGTTACTCCGCGAGGTCCCCGTGCGGCGACAGGGGCAGCGTCTCCGACGACTGGGCGGCGCGGAGCGTCATGCCCGTCGGCGCCGGCAGAGTCACCAGGCGCGTCCGGGTCACCTTCTGGGCGCGGTTCCGCGTCCAGGACGCGAAGGCGAGCCCGAGGAGGCCGGCGCCGAGCCAGAACGCGGGGCGAATGTCGGCGGCCCTGTCGCACAGAAGGCCGTAGACGAAGCCCACCCCCTGACCGAGGTACGCGAACGCCCGGCGCAAGCCGATCACGTCCGGGGCGTTCGCCGTCAAGTAGGTCTCGAGCCGATAGGCGAGGACTTCGTCCGGCTGACCGGGCCGTAGGTAGTTCTCCCACGGGTCGTCGATCGCGTTCGGCGGCGGCACGCCGGGCGCGTCGTTCGGCCCTGCCGGCGCGCCCCCGCCGGGGGGCATCATCCCGCCCATGCCGCCGCCCATTTTTCCGGCCGGGGGCTTGCCCTTGGGCTCCTTCTCGGCGTCGGCCTTGGGCTCGTCGGCCTGGAGGAAAAGCACGTCCTCAAAGGACTCGAAGTCGGTGGCCGCCAGCGGCGCGCCCGCCCGAGGGATCAGGAGCACGTCGCCCCGCCCGCCGGCGGGAGGCGGCGGAGGCGCGACGGGCGGCCGGTCGTTGTCGCCGTCCTTGCCCCCCATCCCCGGGATTCCGAGCCCCTTCCGGACCCTGTCGAGGGCCTCCCTCGTCAGCCTCCTGTCGGGGACGTTGCCGCGCAGCGGGGCGTAGCGCGTGTAGTGCAACAGCAGCGGCGGCAGCACGACGGCGGCCAGCAGCAGCAGCCAGGTCAGGCCCTGCGTGCCCGCCTTCATCCGCACGGGCAAGTCCTGCACCGGGTGGCCGTCGTACACGATTTGCACGCGGGCCTCGGGCAGCTTGCCGCACGCCAGCGGGGTGACGTGGAACGTCGCCTTGGCGCCGGGGCGGCCCAGGTCGAGCGGCAGCTGGGCCGGCACGACGAGGGCGCCCGGGACGAGCGGGCGGACCAGGATGTCGGCTCCCCCCGGCCCCTCCGCGGCGCGGCCGGCTCCCCCGCGCGGCACCTCGACCGTGAGCGGGTAGACGCGCCGAGCCTTCATGCTGCAATAGAACCGCACGGTGAGGTGGTAATCGTGGCCCTTCGGCCGGGAGGCGCCTCGCGCCGTCGGGGCCGGCTCGCGCCGCGCCCCGGACGCACTGCCCTTGGCGGGGGGAGGCTGTTTCATGATTCGCCCTCGTTCTCCCCGGCCGGGGAAAGACGCCTGGTGGTGACAACTGCGGCGACGCGAGTGTGGTATGAGTCTAGCAGCCCGCCGCCTTGCGCTCCAGGAGAAAATGGCCGCTCACGCCGACGGGGCGGCTTGCGCCTGCTGTCGGGTGTAGTAGATATAGCCCGTCAGGAACTCCGTCAATTCCTTCTCCAGCCCTTCGACGTCGTCGAACAGCGACAGCGCCGGCGCGTCGTCCGGCTTCTCGGCCCGCGGCAGCGGCGCCACCGCCTCCATGCGCTCGGCGAACGTCGGGTGCGAGGCGAACAGCGAGCCCTTCTCGTGCAAGACCTTCTGGTACAGCTCCTCGCGGTCCGCCGCCGTCAGCTGCTCGTCGCGGAAGCCGCGGAAGGCGCTGTACATGTTCGCGAACGCCTTGTCCTCTTGGAGGAGCCGCGCGATGTTGTCGTACATCGTCATCTCGAACAGCGTGCCGTCGGTGCAGACCTTCGTCAGCGCCGTGGCGAAGACCTCGCTGCCGTACAGCGTCGCCGCCATGCGGTCGGCGAGGAACTCGCGCGAGCGCGAGAAGCCCGACGACAGCAGGCCGTAGCACTTGTAGTAGAGGTACAGGAACCAGTAAACCGGGTTGACGTAGGTCAGCACGCCGCCCGTCTCCCCCATGCCACGAACCGCCTCGCCGATCGACAGCGCCACTTGATAGATGAAACGGCTGTAGAACGTATCGCGATGGCTGAAGTGGGCGTACTCATGCGCCAGGATCGACTTCAGTTCGGCGAGCGTCAGGTAGTGCATCGTCGACAGGCCGAGCGTCAGGACGCGGCGCTTGACGCCGAACAGGCCGAAGGGGCCGCGCCCCTCCTGGTGGACGCTGATCGCCGAGCCGGGCGCCAGGTAGACCTCGTCGACGGGGCTCGTCTCGACGCGGCGGGCGACCTCGGCGAGCGCCTCGTACAGGCGCGGGCACTGCGCCGGCGTCTTGGCGAGGCCGAAGGCGCCGCTCGCCGGCCGCGCGAACAGGCTCCGCAGGACCGCCCAGGCGCCGCCCAGGCCGGCGATCACGATGATGACGACCAGCTTGATCGGGATGCGTCCCAACTGGAAGACGAGGAACAGCAGCCCCGCCGTGCCCGCCAAGAGCGCGGCGATGAGGAACGGGATGGCGGCGTAGAAGAACAGCAGGCCGGCGGCCAGCGCCAGCGCGTAGAGCGAGGCCAGCCACGACTCGCCGCTCGTGCGCGTCACCTGCCCCGAGGCAACCAGCTCGTCGGGCGCGGCGCCGAGTAGGCCGAGGGCGCGCGTGCCGCGCGTCATGCCGGCCAGGAGCAGCCCGCCGCAGGCCATGAACAGCAGCACCGCCGCGTAGACGCCGGCGAAGACCACCGCAACCAGGCCGGCGCGCTCCCACACGCCGGGAGCGCCGGCTTCCTCGATCTCGCGCAGGACCTGCGGCGGGACGAACTTCCCCGGATCGCCCCCCAGCTTGCGGGCGCACTCGAACTCGCGGAGGGCGCCGCGGGGGTCGCCTTCCTCGGCCAAGGTGAAACCATACAGGGCGACGAGATCGCCGTCGTCGGGGGCGCGGTCGAGCAGGGCCTTGACCGCCGCGGCGCGCTTGCCGGGGCGCTGCGGGTTGTTCATCAGGGCGAGCGCCTGCGCGAAATAGTAGCGCTTCTCGTCGGGGTCCTCGACCAGGGCCTCGGCGAACAGCCGTTCCGCGTCGGCGAAGCGCTTCTGGCGCAGGGCGATCTGACCCTCGATCCCCTTGAGCGGCAGGGCCGGGTCGAGTCGTCGAGCCTCGTCCAGTTCGCGCCGCGCCTCCTCGCTCCGGTCCCGGACGGCCGCGGCGCCCTTGTCCAGGACGGAGAGGACGACGGCAAGGTTGCGGTGGGCGCGGGCGAACTTCGGGTCGAGACGAAGGCTTTCGCGGAGCGCTTTTTCCGCTTTTTCCGCCTCGACGGACAGGTCGGCCCCTTCGGGCATCTGTTGGTAGTAGGAATTGCCAAGGAAGTACCAGGCCAGGGCGTCCCCGGCGAGCGGGCCGGTCAGCTGGCCGTCGGCCGACGCCTCGCGGCGGGTAAATGTCCGGGCCGCCTCGTAGGCCGCGTCGGTGTTGTGGCTGCGGTCGCCGATCCAGGCGAGCAGCCGCCCGCGCCACGTCGGCCAGTTCCCCCGCGTGACGGGCTCGCGGCGGAGCAGGTCTTGCACCTCCTCCGCCGACGGCATCGCGGCGGCAAGCGCGGCCGGCTGGAATGCGGCCGCGCGGTACGGCGGCAGCAGAGCGAGGAGCGCGGCCGCGAGGAGCAAGCGCGGACGGGACAGGCAACACGGCGACATGGCGGCCTCGGCGGTTGAGCCATGAAAGGGTTATCGACTTCCAGAGTATAGCGCGCCGCGCCGCCCGCCGGGAAGAAGATTCTTCGGACCGACTTCGCGATCGGTGCGTGCGCGGGTTCGGGTCGTAGGTCCTTTAGCCCCGTTCAGGGGACTTCCCGCGCAGCGGTTTCGGCCCGGCATTTATGGTCGGGCTCGGCACCGGGTTTGCTTCTCTCTGCATGTTTCTTCGACCGCGACAGGTGAGGACCGAGCCATGACCGCCGCCACGGAACAATTCAGGACGCACAAGACGCCGACCGATGCCGCCGCGCTGGCGTCGCTGCGGGAGCAGATCGCCGACCTGGAAGGACAGCTGACCGAGCTGACCCGACATCAGCAGGCGTTGCGCACGGCCCTCGATGACCTGCGGGCGCGCCTGCCCAAGGGGGAGCCTCACTCCGACCCGGCGCTCGGACACTGTGCCCGTGACGTGGTCCGCCTCCTCCGGGGCGCCGGCCGGCCGCTCACGGCGCTGGAACTCCTCGAGGAGATGGCGACACACCGCCTGAACTGGCGTGAGGGGACGGTGCGTCACGTCCTCGCCGACCTGACCGCCGAAGGCGTCCTTCGGGAAGGCCACGGCCTGCGGCCGCGCAGTTACCTGCTTGCCGGCGGTGTCAGCGCCGCCCCGGCGTCGCGGCGAACTCCGTAAGCCGCATGTGGCCGCGCGGCGGTCCCGCCGGCGCCAGCCGAGCGAAATCCGCCACGTTCATGCCCCCCGGCGGCCGGCGCGCGACGTTGGCGGGCTCGGGAAAGTCCGTCACCGACATGTGACCCACGACGTGCCGCACCACCTCCCCGCGCCCTTTCGGGAAATCCTCGACCCGCGTGCCGCGTCGCGCGGCCAGGAGTTCGGGGAGGTCGAGTACAAGTCGGTCCCCCGCCCGCACGATCACGGACTCATTCCAGGCCACTTCCGCGCCGGCCTCGCGCCAGCGGGCGGCGATGTCGTAGGCGTACGCCTGTCCCGGAAGGAGCGCCGGCGTGACGAACTGTCGCCGGCTCCCCGCCTGCGCAGTCGGCACGTCCGAAAACCACAACGCAGCTTCGGGCGGCAAGCGCACCTCGATGGCGGCCGGCTCCGGCTGGGGCAGCGGCGCGGGAGAGAGGGTTTGGGCCTTTGCCGGAGAGAAAATAACGACGGACGCGGTCAAGGCGAGGAGCAGGGGAACGACAGGGGCGGGACAGCCCGGACGAGTCGGTCGGCGGCGGCACGCTGGCATGGTCCTGGCTCCCGTGAGTGGGTATCGCGTGCATCTTCGACCGGACCCGGCGTTAATCTTGAGAGAATCGGCGACACCCGCGCCGGCACGGCCGACCCAGCCTGCCCGGACCGAGAATCGGCATGGCGTCGGCCGGCAAAATCGGCACAATGGGAAGCGCTCCGGCGACACGAGCGGACGAGGCTTCCTTCTTCATGACGACGAACGTCCAACTCCTTTGCGGCCCGGCCGGCTCGGGCAAGACGAGTCGGCTCCTCGAGCGCTGCGCCGCTGTCGCCGCCTCCGCGCCCGGCGCGGCTCTGTGGCTGGCGCCGACGCGCCGCGCCGCCGACGCCGTCCGCGAACGCCTTCTCGACTTCGCACCCGACCTCTTGGGTTCGCGCCTCCTCACCTTCGAGGACCTGGCCGAGGACTTGATCCGCGTCAACGACCCGCTGGCGCGGCCGCTGTCGAACGTGCAGCGCCGCCTCCTCGGCGACGACATCGTGGCCGAGCTGCACCGCACGGGGGAGCTGTCGCACTTCGCCGGCGTCGTCGACACGCGCGGCTTCGCCGAGGGCGTCTTCGCGCTGCTGCGCGAGTTGAAGCGCCACGAGATTCGGCCGTCGCAGCTGGCGCGGGCGGCGTACCGGCGCGGCTACGACGGGCGGCGGGTCGAGATGAGCCACAACGGCTACGACATCAGCGCCAAGGAGCGGCAGTGCGCCCGCATTTACGCCCGCTACCAGCGTCACCTGGAGCGGCACCGCCTCTTCGACCTGGAAGGGCGCGAGTGGTACGCCCGCGACCTGCTGCGGCGCGGCCGGCGCCGCCCCTTCGAGAACGTCCGCGCCGTCTTCGTCGACGGCTTCACCGACTTCACACGCACGCAGCGCGACATCCTCGACGCCCTGGCGGCTTCCGCCGACGAACTCTGGGTCGCGCT
Organism: Gemmatales bacterium; assembly: GCA_038229635.1. GTDB lineage: Bacteria > Planctomycetota > Planctomycetia > Gemmatales > Gemmataceae > DATFNV01. The sequence goes on along the minus strand of JBBROG010000054.1, from coordinate 23,706 downwards.
GCCCGACGAGGCCGGCGACGAGCGCGCCGAACTGTTCGCCGGGCCGCGCGCCCTGCGCGAGCGCTTCGCTCCCCTTCAACCGCGAGTGGAATTGTTGGAGAGGAAAGAAGGCCCGTCGCCCGCCGGACCGCGCCACGTCGAACGGCAACTCTTCCGGCCCCTGCGGAGCGTCGAACGAAGTGCCGACGCCGACGGCGTCCTGCTCATCGAAGCGCCGGGAATGGTCGGCGAGTTACGCCTCGTCGCCCGCGAGCTCAAAAAACTCCTGCTCCAGGGGATACCGGCGGAAGAAGTCCTCGTCGCCGTGCGCGACCTGGTGCCCTACGCCGACCTGGTACGCGAAACCTTCGCCGACTACGGCATCCCAATCGACATGGAGGGCGCCGAGCCGCTGGCGCGCGCCCCGGCGGCGGCGGCGCTGCTGCGGGCGGCGCGCGTCCCCGAGGACGGCTGGACGTTCGCCGCCGTGACGGCCCTGTTGCGCAGCAACTACTTCCGGCCCGACTGGGACGAGACGCGCGCGGAGCCGGACATCGCCCTCCGCGCCGAGGCCCTGTTGCGCCTGCTCGGCGAGTCGCGCGGCCGCGACGCTTACCTGAGGGCGGCGGACCATTGGGCCGACAAGGTGCCGGAAGGGCCGGCCGACGAGCAAGCCGAAGTCTCGCGCCGCCTGCGCGTTCACAAACTTTCCTTGGCGTGCCGGCCGTTCCTGCGCCGCTTCTTCCGCGCCTGGGACGGCGCCCCGGCCCGCGCCCCGCTCGCGGACCACGTCGCCTGGCTGCACCGCTTCGCCGACGACGTCGGCCTGACGCACGCCGGGGACGAGCGCGACGCGACGGCCCTGCGCCGCTTGTGGGACGAACTGGACGCCTGGGAGCGCCTGAGTCGCTGTCTCGACGGCGGCGCCCGACCGCTCGACCGCGCCCACTTCTTTCGCGTCCTCAGCGCCGTCGCCGCCGAGGCCGGCCTGGCGCGGACGCCGCGCGGGCCGGGGCGCGTGCGCGTCTTGTCGGCGGAGCTGGCGCGCGGGCTGTCGGCCGATGTCGTCTTCGTCCTGGGCCTGGGCGAGCGCAGCTTCCCGCGCCTGACGGCGGCGGAGCCGATCTTCGACGAGGCGGAGCGGCAGGCGTTCAAGGCGGCCGGCCTCGACTTCCCCTGCCTCGGCGACATGAGGCCCGGCGAGATGCTGCTCTTCTACGGCCTCGTCACCCGCGCCCGCCGCCGCCTCGTCCTCAGCTACCCCGCCGTCGACGACAAGGGCCAGGCCCTGCTGCCCAGCTCGTTCCTCGCGGCGCTGCTCGACCTCTTCGAGCCGGGCGCCGTCCCCGTGATCCGCCGGCGCATGCTCGTCGAGGGCTGCGCGAGTGACACGCCATTGTCACCGGCCGAGTACCGCGTCCGGGCGGCGAAGCAGTTCGCGGACGGCGGCCGCCTGTCGGCGGGGCTGCCGCGCGACGTGGCGGCGCGGCTGCGGGCGGCGGCGCTGGTCGCCGACCGGCGCTTCCGCGACCGCGACTTCGGCCCTTACGACGGCCTGCTGCGCCACCCTGCCGCCCTCGCCGAGTTGCGGACGCGCTTCGGCGGCGAGCGCGTCCTGAGCCCGACGGCGCTGGAGACGTACATCGCCTGCCCGTTCCGCTTCCTCATGGAGGACGTCCTTCATCTGGAGCCGCTGGAGGAGCCCGGCGAGGACATCGAGGGGAGCGACCGCGGCCTGGTGTTCCACCGGGCGCTGGCGTGGCTGCACAAGACGCTCCGCGACGACGGCGTCCACGGGCCGACCGAGGCGGTCGAGGCTCTGCTAGCGGACCGCCTCGACTTCGAAGTGAAGGACCACTCGCGCCACGCCGGCCTCGCGGCGGAGACGCTATGGCGGCTGGAGGGTCAGCGCCTGCGCCGGAAGGCGTCGCGCTACCGCAAGCACTGGCAGGCGTTCGTCGCCCCCTGGGCCGAGTTGCAGGTGTTGCCGCAGCCGCGCCACTTCGAGAAGGGCTTCGGCATGGAGCCGGCGGAGGGCGAGGAGTCCTTCCCGCCGCTGGTGATCCGGGGCGACGGGGTCGAGGTGCGCCTGGGCGGCCGCATCGACCGCGTCGACGTCGCCGAGACGGCGGACGGCGTCTTCTTCTGGATCGTCGACTACAAGACGGGCCGGTCCAGTAACTATTCGGCGAATAGCCTGCGCACTTTTCAGAGATTGCAATTGACGCTCTACGCCCTCGCCGTCGAGCGCGTGCTGCTGGCGGGACAGGGGGCGCGGCCGCTCGGGCTGGCGTACTGGCTGGTGACCGACACCGGGCCGAAAGTGGTCCTGCCGGGCGACCGCAAGCACCAGGGCTGGTTCAAGAGCGCCGACGAGTGGGGCCGCGTCACCGCGCAACTCGAAGGGCTGGTCGGCTCGCTTGTGAAGAACATCCGCGAAGGGACATTCCCGCTCAAGCCGCGCTCGGAAGACTGCACCGAGACGTGCCCGTTCTCGCAGGTGTGCCGGATCGCGCAGAGTCGCGGTGTCGAGAAGGAGTGGGAGATGCCGCTACCGACGATTGATACAACGAAGACGGGAATACGCTCATCCGAGGGATGACTTTTCTCCCTGCTTCTTGATGACTTCTCGAAGCCACAGGGCGGGAGCCAGAGCGACTGCGAGGGCGAGTTGCGCGGAAGCCGCCATCAGGATACCGGCCAACAAGATGGTCATCGGAAGGGCATAGCAGAGGTAGAGAGGGACCGCGAGGAAGAGCCCGGCCCAGTACAGGACGTCACTCCCGAGCAGGAGGCCGACCAGAGCCGTACCGATCCCGATTCCCGAGACCTTTAAGGTAATCGTCTTCATTCGGCCCACTTCACTGCGCTCCGGCCACGCCTACCCCTTCGGTCCGCGCCTGCCCGACGCCGTTTCGCCGGCCCTCGCCCGGCCGGACGATGTCGTCGATGACTTCTGACGCCTGCCGATTCTCCGCCTCGGCGACGCCCGTGATCAACTCGAACATCCGCAGCGGGTAGTCGCTCCCGTCCTCGGACTCAGGAACGAACTGGTAGTAGGGCTCCTCGTGTGATCCTTCAAAATTCGGTTCCTGGAACACTAGGAAGCCCGGTCGGTCAGGCGGAACCTGGGTCCAACCACGGCCGAGAAGGTAGGCCGTCACGTCGGCCAAGCGCAGGGAGTGAACGCGCGGGTCGATCCAGCGTCGGTATTGGTTGGGGGGCGAGATCAGGCGGCGGCCGTAGCGCGTCATGGCATGACTCCCTGTTTGATGCGGCTCAGGAGTTGTTGGAGTTCGTCGGGCGAAAACACATTACGCCGAGGGATGGCGACCCGAAGGGTCGTGTGAGCCGTCGTCGGGTCCGCCCCCCGGAAGGACACCCAGAAGCCGCACCGGCGCACGATTAATTGCTCCACGGACTGTTCCAGCCATTCGGCCTCATCCTCGGGCAGCACCACAAGCACGAGGATACGCGGCCGGCCGAAGGCATTCTCTTCGCGCAGGAGGTTATACGTCCGGACTTCCAGGTCGTGGATTACTGAGTCGTCTCTGACCTCGGCGCGCGTCGTACTCTTGATCTGAACGTCGAGTTGGGGGCCGGTGTCCCAGTACCCGCCGTTGCGAACCTCGACGCCATGAAGGAACATGTCGATGCCGAAGTCCTGAACGACGTCGTCGCAGAGGACTCCGGCCTTGGCAGCCACCGCCCGGACGTAGGCGCGGGACAACGCTTCTTGCCGATGGCTCCGTGGCAACATGTTCTCCCCCCGCGGGGCATCTTCTCCCAAGCCCCGTTGCTCTTACCCCGACATTCTCCCCGTTCGTTCGGCTTCCTGTCAACCTGGAACGTACCGGCGAGCCCCTCCGCCGGTCGTCTGTCTTCCCCCGGCGTATTGCTGTACACTCCATGAAACGGGCGAGACTTGCTTCGCCGTCGGGAGGAACCCACGCATGACGGCCCCGGTATCCACGCTCGTCATTCCCACGGACCCGCCGCGCCCGGCCGCGCGGCTGACCGACCAGCAGCGCGTCGCCGTCACGCGCCGCGAGGTATCGATCGTCCTCTCCTCCGGCGCCGGCTGCGGCAAGACGCACGTCCTCACCGAGCGCTACCTGTCGCACCTGCGCGACGACGGCGCCGAGGTCAGCCAGGTCGTCGCCATCACCTTCACCGACCGCGCCGCGCGGCAGATGCGCGACCGCATCCGCCGAGCCGTCCTCCAGGAGTTGCGCTCCGCCCACTCTGACAAGGACGTCGAACTCTGGTCGCGCCACCTCCGCGGCCTCGAAACGGCGCAGATCAGCACCATCCACGCCTTTTGCGGTACGCTTCTCCGCCAACACGCCATCGACGCCGGCCTCGACCCGCGCTTCGACGTCCTCGACGACGTCATGGCCGCAAACCTCCGCGGCGAAGCCTACGCCGACGCCCTTCAGGAGTTGCTCGTCTCCGCCGCGACCGCCGGCGATGACCTGCGCGAACTGATCCTCCTCTACGGCTGGCGGCCGACCGTCGCCGCGGTCGAGCACCTCGTCGCCGCCCACGACGGGCCGGCCTGGGACGCCTGGCTCGCTCGGCCCGCTGACGAGGTCGCGCGGCAGTGGTTCGAGGACGAGCGCCGCGACCTGCTGCCGCGTTACGTCGACTACCTCGTCGCCGCCTGCCCGAAAGTCACCCGCTGCCTCGGCCTGCTGAAGAAGACGCCCTGTCTCAAGCCCCAGACGTCGGCCAACGTGCGGCGCATCCTGGAGGAGACGCCGCGCCTCGCCGAGGCGCCCGACCTCGCCGCCGCCGTCGCGGGGCTCGTCGAATCCGCGAAGGTGAGCAACAGCAAGGAAAAAGCCTCGGCCTGGGCGTCGGAGGACGTTTACGAGTCTGTCAAGGAGGCGTTCGAGGGCTACCGCAAGGACCTCGCCGAGCGGACGGAGCTTTTCACCCAGACGCCGGACGGCGTCGCCGATGCGGTGGCGGTCGGGCGGCGCTTCCTGCGCGTCGCGGCGGAGGCGGCGCGCGCCTACGGGCGGCGCAAGCGCCGCGCCGGGGCGCTCGACTTCCAGGACCTGCTGACGACGGCTCGCGACCTGCTCCGCGGCCGCGACGACGTCCGCGAGGCGCTGCAGCGCCGCTACCGCTTCCTCCTCGTCGACGAGTTGCAGGACACCGACCCGGTGCAGATGGAGGTCGTCGAATCCCTCTGCGGCGGCGGCTTGACGACAGGGAAGCTCTTCGGCGTCGGCGACTTCAAGCAGTCGATTTATCGCTTCCGCGGCGCCGACGTGCGCCTCTTCCAGCGGCTGCGCCACGGCATGGCGCACGAAGGGCGCCTCGGGCTGACGGTCAACTTCCGCAGTCAGCCGGCGGTCCTCGACTTCGTCAACGCCCTCTTCGCGCGCCGCGTCGCCGACTACGAACCGCTCCAGGCCCATCACGCGCAGGTCAACCCCGGCCCGTGCGTCGAGTTCCTGTGGAGCTCGCGCTTCGCCAAGGAGAACGTCGCCGAGGCGCGCGCCCGCGAGGCCGACGCGATCGCCCGCCGCGTCGCCGGCATGGTCGGCGGCGAACGGCTCGTCGCCGACCATGCCGCCGGAACGCTTCGCCCCGTCCGCCCCGGCGACGTCGTGCTGCTGTTCCGCTCCATGAGCAACGTCGCCCTTTACGAGGCGGCGCTGCGGCGGCACGGGCTCGACTACTACCTCGTCGGCGGCCGCGCCTTCTTCGCCCAGCAAGAGATCTACGACGTCCTCAATCTCCTCCGCGCCCTGGAAAACCCGAAGGACGACGTCAGCCTCGTCGGCGTGCTGCGCTCGCCCTTCTGCTGCCTCAGCGACGAGGCGCTGGTCCTCGTCGGCCGGCACCGCGACGGCGTCTGGGCCGGCCTCCACGACGACGCCCTCGCCGAACAGCTCCCCGACGACCAGCGGCCGGCCGCCGCGCGCGCCCGCCGGGATCTCGACCGTTGGCGATCCCTCAAGGACCGGCTGCCGATCGCGCGCCTCCTCGGCGAAGTGCTCGCCGATTCGGGTTACGACGGGGCGGTGCAGTTCGAATTCCTCGGCGACCGCAAGCTGGCCAACCTGTGGAAGCTGCTCGAAATGGCGCGGGCGTTCGACCGTGGCGGCCTGTTCGGGCTCGCCGAGTTCATCCAGCGCCTCGGCGACCTCGTGTCGAGTCAGCCGCGCGAGGAGCAGGCGGCCACGCAGCCGGAGAGCGCCGACGTCGTCCGCCTCATGACGATTCACCAGGCGAAGGGGCTCGAATTCCCCGTCGTCATCCTGCCCGACCTCGCGGCGCGGACCGGCGGCGGAGGCCAGCCCGTCGCCCTCTGGGACGCCCGCCTCGGCTGCGTCGCCCGCCCCCCCGCCGACGAAGATCCCGCCCCCTTTCCGGACTTCGGCCATCGCTTATGGAGGGCACATGAGGCCGTGGACGAGTGGCATGAGGACTTGCGGACCCTTTATGTCGCCTGCACGCGCGCGCAGGATTACCTCGTGCTGTCGGCGTCGCTGTCGGAGTCGGCGAGCCCGGAGACGCCGTGGATGCTGGCCCTCGCCGAGCGCTTCGACCCGCGCTCCGGCGCCTGCCTGGCGGACGACGTGCCGCCGGACAGGGTGCCGCGCGTGCGCGTCACCGACCTGCTAGCGGCGTCGCTGCCGTCGCCGACGTCCTCTCAGGGGGCGCGGGTGTCGGACCGGGCGCGGGCGCCGCTGCTGGGCAAGGGCGAGGCGTCGGTCGAGCCGGTGCCGGCGCGCGTCGCGGGGAAGCGTATCTTCACCGTCGCGGAGTTGGAACGCTTTCTGAAACGCCCGAAGGGGCGTGGCCGTTCCGCATCGCCCTTGCGAGCGGCGGACGTGGCGCGACAGTTCGACAGGGAAGACGGCGCCGACCGGCGCGAGTGGGCGCGGCCGGGCGACGAGTTCGGCGCGCGCGAAGAAGAGGCGAGCGCGCGACCGGCTCGGGACGTGCTGTCAGTGTGGGATTTTCGCGACCCCGAAGGGTGGCGGATGCTGTTCGCCGCTCGGGGGCGTGAGGACGGTGCGGCGGCCGAAGAGATCCTCGCCCGCTTCGCCGCCTCGCCGACGAGGGCGGCTCTCGCGCTGGCGCGTACCCGTCAGCGCGACGTGGAATTCCTCCTCGACGTGCCGGCGGGCGGCGGGTTGTTCGGCGGGTCGGAGCGCGTTGCCGTGCGCGGCGTGATCGATTGCGTCTGGGAGGACGCGGCGGGGGGGCGACACCTGCTCGCGTTCTCCGCCGGCGCGCCGGCGACGGGCCGGCGCGCGAAGGGCGCGATCCCGTTGGGGTTGGCGCTCGCGGCGTGCGCCGTGCGCCGGCAGTTCGGGGCGTGGCCGGCGGACGTCCGGCTGTACGACCTGCCGACGGGGAAGGTGGTCGAGGTTCCCGGCGACGACCCCGGACACGAGGCGGCGCTTTCGGCCGTCGCCGACGTCGTCAACGACATCCAGCGTCAACAGATCGTTTAGAATCCCAAAAAGAACTCACCACAGAGGCACAGAGGACACAGAGAATACACCAAGAAAGGACGAAGGCGGGGGAGGCAGGAGGACGAGTTTTTCTGCCCTCCCCTTGGTGATTTCTCTGTGCCCTCTGTGCCTCTGTGGTGAGTTCTTTTGGCATTCTTAGTGACTGTATCCCGCCTGAGCGGTCTCGCCGGCGAACGCCGCCTGGCCCCAGCGCTGCTCCAGCGCCGCCACGTCCAGGCCGTAGTGCCGTTGCAAGGCGCGGTCGTAGCCGTAGCGCAGCGCCTCGTTGAGGAAGCGCGCGAACGTCTGCGGCCCGCCCTGCGCGACCAGGTACTGCGTCAGCGACACGCTCTCCGAATAGAAGGCGTTGACGCGCCGCGCCTCGGGGTAGTTCTCGCGCGTCAGCAACTCGCGTACGCCGAAGAGCAGGCCGTCCTGGCGGTGGCGCGGCAGGCCGCGCAGGTGCGCCTCGATTTTCTCGCGCGGCTCGCTCAGCACCGCCATGCCCTCGTCGGCCCAGCGCGGCAGGTCGGCGCCGCCGAAGCGCCCGGCCAGGACGGCGTGCGTCGCCTCGTGCGGCAGCGACGACACCAGCAGGCCCGGGTCGTCGCAGTGCAGGTCAATGCGGCGGCCGACGACGCGCGCCCCCTCGCTGCTGATCGTCGAGTGCCCGGGCAGTACCTCCGGCTTGCCGGTGGCGCGGGCGTAGTCGCGCGCGGCGGCGTGCAGGTAGACGTCGCAGCGGGCGCCCCAGGTGCCGCCGTCGTCGCCGAACCACTTGCGGCTCGCGTCGGCCCGCGCGGCCTCGGCGGCGCGGGCGACGCGCTCGGCGTAGTCGCGGCCCTGCGTGTGGAACACGCGGAAGTTCGCCGTCTCCGCCACGGCCCAACCGCCCGCGCTCGCTTCCCGGTGGCCGACCGTCGCCGCCGCCGGGGCGGGGCCGGCCCTGGCTTGCCGCTCCTGGATGCGCCCGAGCAGGAACTTGCCCTGCTCCTCCACCTTCGGCGACAGCGACATCGCCGTGCGCACGTCCTCTTCGAGCCGCGGGTAGGAAACCCCCTCGTCCGAGGGCAAATTGAGCAGTTGCACGACGCCGTGGAGCCGGCAGTAGGCCATCTTGTCGCGGACGCCGGCGGTGCCGGCCGGGTCGGCCTGGTGGGCCTGCTCGAACAGGCGGCCGGCGGCGTCGTAATGCCCGTTCTTCCACTCCTGCTCCGCCCGCTCCAGCACGGCCGGCGCCGGATTCCGCGAGAGTTGGTTCTTCGGATGGAAGGGATCGTCTTTGAGGGAAGACGGCCGGTCGTCTTCGCGGACGCCGCGGACCACGGCAGCCGCCTTGGGGCCGGGGCTCGCGGTGCCCGACGCCGCCGCCAACTCGGCCGTCGTGGGAGCCGCCGGCGCCGGCGGCGGGACGGGCGGGACGGCCGCGGCGGACTTGTTCTCGGCGGGGCGGACGGCGTCGAAGTCGAGGCGGGCGCCCGGGTCGAGGATTTCCAGACGTTTCAGATAGGTCTGGGCCTCGGCGTCGCGGCCGGCGAGGCGCAGTTCCTTGACGTAGCCGCGGTAGGCGTCGCGGAGGCGGGCGAGGTAGACGCGGTTGCCGTTGATGCGCGGCAGCTGCGACTCGAGGACGTGGACGGCGCCGCCGTAGTGGCCGCGCTCGACGTGTTCGGTCCCCTCGCGCAGCGCCTGCTGCACCGCCAGCGTCGTGGCGACGGCGGCGTCGCGGGCGTCGTCGGCGGCGCCCAGGGACAACGGGGGGAGCAGAACGAGGGCGCAGAGAAGCGTCGTGAAGCCTTCCCGAGCCATGCGTGCATCCTTGCAGGGGATTATGGGACGGGAGAGCCGCCGGGGGTGTCGCGGGGTGAGCGGGTCGCGGGGGTCCGGCAGTCGGGGCCGGCGTGCCGCCGGACCCGCCTCTCCTCGGGTCGTTCCGTGTGTCCGGGCGTGGGGCGCGGCCGCGGGAAGGCCGGCGCCGGCGGCCTCCCCTCCTGGGAGGTCGCCCTGTCCGAACGGGGGGCCACGGTAGAGGCAGGGGGAGAAAAATGCAAGACGAAGTGCCGTCGCGCTGACGCTCCCGCAGATCAGCCTTCCCGCCACGACGGCGCTAGACCAGCGGCTCCCGGCCTGACGCAAGTGGGTCGCTCTTCCGAGAAAAGCACCGGCTCTACCTGCCAAGTCCCTGGCGTGAGAGAAGGGAACAGGCCCGTCCCTTCACGGTCGCGACTCGGTGGTCCCCGGCTTTCCGAGGACGGGAATCAGTAGGATTACCGGAGGCAGGAAGATGTAGTCGTCTCGCGTTTTCCGAAGCAGTTCTTGAGAGGACACCTGGGATGAGCGCCTCACTCTCTCTTCGCGATAGAGGTTTGCTCCTGTTGCGAGAAGCCCTGGGAAACCCCGCCGCCGAGTTTCGTGACGGCCAATGGGAGGCCATTGAGGCGCTGGTGCTGCGCCGCGCTCGTTTGCTCCTCGTCCAGCGGACGGGTTGGGGCAAGAGCGCGGTCTACTTTCTGAGTACCCGCTTGCTACGAGAGCAGGGAGCCGGCCCGGCGCTTCTCGTGTCGCCGCTGCTGGCGTTGATGCGCAACCAGGTCGAAGCCGCGGGCCGGCTGGGAGTGAGGGCCGAGACGGTCAACTCCACCAACCGCGAAGATTGGGACGGGGTCGAACGGCGGCTACGGGCGGACGAGATCGACATCCTGATCGTTTCCCCGGAGCGATTCGCGAACGACGCCTTTCTGACCGGGATGCTTCTCCCCCACGCGGCGCGAGCCGGGTTGTTCGTGGTCGATGAAGCTCATTGCATTTCCGACTGGGGCCACGACTTCCGCCCCGACTATCGGCGTATCGTCCGGATCCTCGAACGACTCCCGGCCAACATCCCAGTCTGTGCCACGACCGCCACGGCGAACGACCGGGTCGTAGCCGACGTAGTTGCTCAACTCGGTCCCAACCTCGACGTGCGTCGCGGACCTTTGGTGCGGGACAGTCTGCGACTCCAAACTGTCGCACTGGCGGACGACGCGGCCAAGCTGGCCTGGCTGGCCCACCACCTCCCCGAACTGCCGGGCAGCGGCATCGTCTATGCCCTCACGGTACGCTGGGCCGAACGGATCGCCCGATGGCTCCAGAGCCAAGGAATGAAGTCCGTCGCCTACTCGGCTCGCGGATGAACTCGTGGAGGCGTTGGCCGGCCTCGTCCGCGGCTGGCGGCCCAAACCCGCGCCGGCCTGGGTGACGTGCGTTCCTTCCCGGAATCATCCCGGTCTGGTGCCCGACGTGGCGAACAGACTCGCCGGCCGCCTGTCCCTCCCCTTCGTCCCCGCCGTGCGCAAGGTACGCGCGACGCGGCCGCAGAAAGACATGGAAAATAGCTGGCAACAGGCTCATAATCTGGATGGGGCCTTCGACATCGTCCCTTGGGAAGGTATCGCCGGGCCGCTCCTGCTGATCGACGACATTGTCGATTCCCGCTGGACTTTCACGGTCGTGGCCGCCCTGCTTCGCCGGGCGGGCAGCGGGCCCGTTTTCCCTCTCGCCCTGGCTGCCAACCGCTGACGAGGTGCGTCGCGATGGTCAATACCCAGGTCTTTCAGGGCACTATCCACCCGGACACTCAGGCTGTGTTGCGCCTGTGCGGCATCTTCGCGAAGGAAGGCGGGTCGGAGGCGAAGCCGCTCACCCCCACGGAATACAACGCTCTGGCGTTATGGCTAAGCCGGCACGGGCGGCGCCCGGCGGACCTGTTGAAGGCGTCTGAAGATTTCTTGCCCGCCGAGGAAGCGGGATTACCGCAGGTAGGGCGTCTCCGCGCACTGCTGGGTCGCGGCCTACAGATGGCCGCGGCGCTGGAGCGTTGGCAGCGCCTGGGGTTGTGGGTCATCAGCAGAGGAGAGACTTGCTACCCGGAACGCCTTCGCAATCTCCGCTCTGCTTCTCCACCCTTGCTGTACGGGGCTGGCGACGCCACCCGTCTCGCCTTAGGCGGACTGGCGGTCGTGGGTTCGCGCGACATTGACGAGGAGGGCCTTTCGTTCACCCGTCGGGTCGCCGAGCGCTGCGCCGGCAACGACACCCAAGTCGTCTCCGGCGGCGCCCGAGGGGTCGATCAGGCATCCGTGGCAGCGGTTCTGGAAGCCGGCGGAGGAGCAGTTGTTGTGCTGGCGGAACGGCTCGATCGCGCGGCGACTTCGCGCGACGCCAAGGAACATCTCCGACGCGGTCTGCTCACGCTGTCTAGCCCCTACGAGCCGGAATCGTCGTTCTCTGTCGGTAAGGCGATGGGTCGCAACAAGCACATCTACGCACTCGCCGATTCCGCCCTGGTCGTTCGTTTTACCACGGGAGAAGGAGGCACCTGGGCCGGGGCGGTCGAGCAACTCGGCCGCAATGGGTCCGGATCGGCAAGCAAGGTGGTGTTCGTTCGCCTCACCAACAATCCCGAGGAGGGATGCCGGGAGTTGCGGAGGCGGGGAGCTCTCCCCTTCCCGGAAGAAGAGTTCTGGAAGGGCGACGTCACGGAGATGTTGAGCGGGGCGGCTTTGCCAGCCGAACGCGCCGATCCGAATACGGCGTCTGATCCCGCTGTCATACCGCCCCCCGTGGACGAAAGCTCGGCCGCGATGGCGAAACCGCCCACGCCCGCCTCGGAAACCGCGCTGGCGCCCCCGGAACTTACCCCTCCCTCCCAGGCGCCGATTGTGGGGTCTATTGCGGCGAACCCGGAGCCCGACACCTGTTACGGCCGCTGTCTGCCTCTGCTCCTCCGCTACCTCCGTGAGGAGCCTGGGAAAAAACAACTCCCTGAAATCGCCAAACAACTGGACGTCTTACCCAAGCAACTCGAAACGTGGCTCCGACGTGCGCTAGGGGAAGGGAAGGCAATGACGAAAAAAAAGGGGCGCAAAATCGTTTATGCGGACGCCTCGGGTGAGGGGCGGACCTTGTTCAACCGCGGCGGCGATGCCGCATAAGGATAGGAAAGGCCTGGCCGGAGACACGTCCGCGGGCAGTTCCATGAGCGCGGGTAACGCCTCACGCCTCCTCGTCCCCGAGGTCGGCTCGGAGACGAGGAGGAATGACACCCCCGTCACGCGACTTGCTCCTCCCGATAGCGGTTCAGCTTGTTCAGCAGCGTCCGCGCCGTAATGCCGAGGCGTTCCGCCGCCGCCGTCTTATTGCCGCCCGTCGTCCGCAGCGTCGCCAGGATGACGCGGCGCTCGATCTCGTCAAGGGTGCCCTCCGGCAGCCCGTCCGCCGACGCCGCCGGCTCGTCCAGCGACGGCAGGTCCTCCGGCCGTACCTCCGGCCCCTCGGCGAGAAGGCACGCTCGTTGTACCGCGTTGCGCAGCTGCCGCACGTTCCCCGGCCAGTCGTGTCCTCTGAGGATCTCAACCGTCCGCGAGGCGAGCCGCTCCAGGCGCGCGGGCGCCTCGCCGCGGAAGCGCGCGAAGAAGTGCGCCGCCAGCACCGGGATGTCCTCGCGCCGCGCCCGCAGCGGCGGAACCTTCAGCGTCACGACGCCGAGGCGGTAGTAGAGGTCGCGCCGAAAGCCGCCGCGCGCCACCTCCTCCTCCAGGTTGCGGTTCGTCGTCGCCAGAACGCGCACGTCCACCGCCAGCGTCCGCGTGCCGCCGACGCGCTCGAATTCCTCCTCCTCCAGGGCGCGAAGGAGTTTGGCTTGCAGTTTGACGGACGTTTCGCTGACCTCGTCGAGCAGCAGCGTGCCGCCGTCGGCCAGTTCAAAGCGCCCCGGCCGCGCCTGTTCGGCGCCCGTGAACGCCCCCTTCTCGTGGCCGAAGAACTCGCTCTCGACCAGGCCCTCCGACAGGGCCGCGCAGTTGACGCGCACGAACGGCCGGCGGGCGCGCGGGCCGGAGGTGTGAATGAGCCGGGCGAGCAGTTCCTTGCCGGTCCCCGTTTCGCCCTCGATGAGGACCGACGCCTTGCTCGCGGCCACGCGCCCCGCCTGGCGCAGCAGCGCGCGCATCGCCGGCGACGCGGCGATCAACTCCGGCGCCTCCTCGGGCATGACGATGCGGGTTTGGAGGACGACGCTGTCGCCGAGGGCGTCGTGGCGCAAAGGGAGCGTGGTGGTGGTTCGCACGGGCGGCATCCTTGCGGGTGAGGAAGACGGGGAAACGGGCTAATCGGGGCGCGCGTCGCGCACCTCGCCGTAGGCGCGGCGCATGCGCTCTCCGCTGATGAGCGCGTCGAGTCGCGGGGCCAGGCCGCGCTGCTGCGCGGCGGCCGCGCGCTCGGCCTCGCCGAGGGCCGCGGACATCCGGGAGAGCAGTTCGCCGACGACGTCGAGCAGGCCGGCCAACTCCTGCCCCGGAGCTAGTCCCGCGAGTCGCCAGCGTTCGCGAGCCTCGCGGTTGCGGCGTTCGACGACGGCCGCCGCGTCCAGGTGCCCCAGCATCTCGGCGAGGAGCGCGTCGTAGTCTCCGCCCTGCCTCAGCGACTCGCCGAGCGCCTCGGCGGCGGCGGCGGCGCGGCGGTAGTGGTCGATCTCGTCGCGGAGAGCCTGGCGGAATACCGCTTCGTCGTCGTCGGGGCTCATGGCCTCTCGTCCAGCACCTTGAGCGCATCGCCGGCGGCCTTGTTCCGCCGGCGCAACTCCGCCAGGCCCGCCTCGGTCTGGCGCTTCCAACTCAGCGTGTTGAGCTGCCAGCGGGCACACTCGGCGACGAACTCGTCACCCTTCGAGGAGGCCACTTCGCGGTAAAGGGCTTCCGCCTCGGCCGTCTTGCCCAGCTTGCGCAGGCAGGTGGCCATCATGTACTTCACCGGCACGCGCTCCTCCTGGCGCGGCGCCTCGCCGCGCCCCCGCAGCGCCTCGTCGGCCCGCGCCGCGAACGACTCTTCCGCCCTCTTGAAGGCCGTGAGCGCGGCCGCGTAGTCGCCGCCCCGGTAGAGAGTCCGCGCCATCGCCAACGGGTCGATGATGTCCGACACGCCGGGGAGAGGCGCCTCGGCGCGGCGCGGCGGGGCGACGACGACGGGCGGCGACGCCTCGGGCGGCGCGGCTGGAGGGACCGAGCCCGCGCGGCCTTCCTCGCGCCGCTTCGCCTCCTCGAAGCGCTTGCGCACGCGCTCCATCGCGTCGTCGCGCACCTCGCGCGACGCCTCGCGAGAGGAGTCGCGCTCCGCCGCCGTGCGCTCGCTGCGCAGGGTGTCGAGTCCGGAGCGCAGGCCCTCGATCAGGCGCTGCAACTCGCCCGGGTTCGACCGGGAGAACTCGCCGTCGAGCCGGGGGGCGGCGAGATTCGGGAGGGGTGACGGGGGGCTGGTGTCCTTCTTGGGCTGCGGCAAGTCGTCCGCGCCGAACGCGGTCGCGCCGAGGAAGGGGACCAACCAGACGAGGAAGATGGTGGCACGCATGGTAAGGGTTCTATCGACCTTGCGGGACGGCCCGCATCAATTTTACTGGCCTTGACGACAAAGCGTTTTTTTACGATTATGGAGCGAGCGATCTATTCACCATTGCCTCCATCCCCAGGCAAGAACGGCTTTGCCCGCCAGCTTTCGTTAGCTTCTCCCCGGCGCGGCTCACCACAAGGAGCCCCCGTCATGAAGAACCGCCGGAACGACTACCGCCACACCTTCGCGCCCGACGACCGCCTTCGCGTCGAGGTCGCCGCCGGACCCCGGCACACCGTCACGGGCCAGATCGTCGACCTCTCGGTCGGCGGCATGGCGGTCGACCTCGGCGACGAGGCCGCCGCCCTGCGCGACGACGAGGTCTGCGCCGCCCGCTTCTCCATCCCGCACGGCCTGCGCCAATTCGCGCTGGCAACCCGCGTGGCTCATACCCGCCCGAATAACGCGGGCGCCCAGCTCGGGCTGCACTTCGTCCCGCTCGACGACCCCCAGGCCCAGGACAAGCGCGAGCAAGCGCTGTGGGTCTTCCTCATGGACGAGCAGCGCCGCCAGATCCGCCAGGCGCGCGGGCTGACACCCCCAGCTTAGCTCGATTGTCGCAACCGTGCCAGCGACGTGCCGCGTGAGAATGCCAAAAAGAACTAACCACAGAGAACACAGAGAACACAGAGGAAATACAAAAACCGGATCGTTCTTTTTCTCTTTTGCCTTTTCTCTGTGTTCTCTGTGTTCTCTGTGGTTAGTTCTTTTTGGCATTCTGAAGACTCGGTGAACGGGCGCGCGCGGCCGTCAACTGGCATGGACAGTGGGCCACCCGGTTAGTATCCCCTTACATCCGCCCTCTCAAGATACGGTGGGACCAAGGATGACGACCCATCGCCTTCCCTCCTTCGCCGGGGGTTTGACGCTGGTCCTCTTCGCCGCCCTCGCCGGCGGCGCTCACGCCCAGACCGCGCCGCCGCGCGCCCCGGCCGCGCCGCCGCCCTGGCTGCCGCACTACGACCTCGACGTCCGCCTCGACGTCCCCGGCCACAAGGCCCACGTCCGTCAGCGCGTCACCTGGACCAACATGCACGCGCGCCCGGCGGGCGAGATCGTCTTCAACGCCCACGCCCACTACCTCGTGCCCGGCGACCAGGTCGGCCTGCTCGCCAAGACGCTCGAAATCCTCCACATGAACGCCGACGAGGGGCTCTACAGCGACCGCAACCCTCTGGAGGTCCGCGAAATCCGCGTCGGCGGCAAGGCGCTCGACTACGCCTACCAGGGCGACACCGCCACCGACCTCGTCGTCCTGCTCCCTTCCCCCGTCGCCCGCGGGCAGTCGGTCGTCGTCGAACTCGACTTCACGCTGCACCTGCCGCAAAAGCAAGGGCGCTGGGGGCAGTGGGAGAGTGTCACGCAGCTGAGTAATTGGGTCCCGATGGCCGCCGTCTACGACGACGCCGGCTGGCACCCGACGCCGTTCGTCCCCTGGCACCAGCCCTTTTACAACGAGGCCGGCGTCTTCCGCGCCCGCGTCACGCTGCCGGCGGACCACAAGGTCGCCGCCAGCGGCACCGTCGCGTCGACCCGCCCGCTCGACGGCGGGATGCAGGAGGTGACGATCCAGGCCGACGCCGTGCGCGACTTCGCCTTCCTGGCGAGCCCGCGCTACGTCGCCTTCGAGGCCGAGGCGCCGACGCTCCCCGGTCTGCCGCCGGTGCGCGTCCACGTCATGGCCTTCCCGGAGCACGAACATCACGCCAGGGCGATGCTCCAGACCATTTGCAAGGTTTTTCCGTACTACAGCCGCTGGATCGGCCCTTACCCGTGGACCGACTACACCGTCGCCGAGTCGTTCTTCGGCTGGAACGGCAACGAGTGCGCCACGCTCGTCATGATCGACGAGCGCGTCTTCGGCATGCCGCACGTCGGCGCCGGCTACGTCGAGTACCTCATGGCCCACGAAACCTGTCACCAGTGGTGGTACAACCTGATCGGCACCGACGGCTACCGCGAGACGTGGATGGACGAGGCGATGGCGACCTTCTGGGCGCACAAGTACCTCGACCTCGAACACGGCTTCAACAGCAAGCTGCTCCACTACCCGCGCGGGCTGGAGTGGCTGCCGAACATCGACCGCGAGACGTACCGCTCCACCGGCATCTACGGCGTCATCGGCCGCGGCGAGCTGGGGCCGACGATCCAGGAGATGCCGAAGTTCGGCCACATCGCCAACCTGTTCGGCATCTGTTACGACAAGGGGAGTCGGATCGTCGGCCTGATCGAGGACCGCCTCGGCGAGACGGCCTTCCTCGACTTCACGCGGCGCATCTACGACCGCTACGCCTTCCGCATCCTGCGCGTCGCCGACTACCAGCGCGAGCTGGAAGAATTCACGGGCCGCTCGTGGGAGGAGTTCTTCCGCCGCTGGCTCTACGGCGCCGGCGTCTGCGACTGGAGCGTGGAGAAAGTCACCGTCGAGCCGCTCGAAGGCCGGCGGAGTCGGCGCCTGACGCCGAACTTCCTGTCGGCGCTGCACGCCAACCGGGCGGGGCGCTGCAAGGTCACGGTCGTCCTGCACCAGAAGGGCGACTACGACGAGCAGACGACGCTCGGGTTCTGCCTGCGCGACGAGTCTTCCGAGGACGGACGTCCCCAATATCCGGTGCGCGTGCCGATCCTGCCGCAGGCCGGCGTCCTCGAGCACCCGGACCAGCGGGCGCGGGTCGAGACGCTGCCGGACCACCGGGTGCGCGTCGAGATCGAATTGCCCTGCGAGCCGGTGCAGATCGCGGTCGACCCCGACAACCTCCTCGTCGACCGCGACCCGGCGAACAACACCTGGAAGCCGCGCGTCCGCTTCCGCTTTACGCCGCTGTACACGCTGCTCGACGAAGCCGACCTGACCGGCGCCTACGACCGCTGGAACGTGACCGCCGGTCCGTGGGCGAGCATGACGGCCTACGCCGACCCGTGGTACCAGCGGGCGACGATCGCGGGCTTTCGCGTCGGGGCGACGCGGATGCAGCAGTTCAACGGCGGCGCTTACGTCGGCTACCGCACCAGCTTCCGCGACGTCGTCGCCGGCGTGGACGGCGTCTGGGACCACTGGCCGTGGCCGAAGACGCAGGTCGGCTTCAACGCCGAGTACCGCCTGGCGAGCGCCTTCACCAACGACACGCACCCCAGCCGCGGCTCCGTCTTCGGCCGCTACGTCTTCAACTACAATTCGAGTCTGTATCTCCCGCCGATCCACTACGTCGAGGCGTTCGCGTCGGCGCAGCAGAACTTCCTGCCCTACGAGCGGCGCGTCCTCCTCGGCGGCCAGCGCTACGAGGACATCGAGTTGGCCGGGCTGCACTACCACCTCAACTACCTGACGCCGTACTGGGACCCGAAGGGCGGCATGGCCCTCGACCTGACCTACGCCGGCGGCGTCGCCGAGCTGGACAAGCGCGTTGGGGTGCATCAGCTCCAGGGCCAATTTTCCATCGTGAAGGGACTGCCGGACCTGTCCGGGCACCTGGACGAGTCGTCCGGCGTCGGCCGCGTCGCCGAGCCGGTGCTGCGCTGGCTCGGCGAGACGCGGCTGGCGGCGCGCGTCGCCGGGGCGGGCGGGCTGCCAGACCGGGGGCAGTTCTTCGCGCTGGGCGGCGACACGATGTTCCGCGGCTTCGACATGCGCGAGCGCCAGGGGAGCCTCGTGTGGTTGGGGAGCCTGGAGTGGCGCTTTCCGCTCCTGCGCGGCATGAAGTGGGACTGCGTCGACCACGTCTTCGCGACGCGTAACCTGTCCGGGGCGGTGTTCTACGACGTCGGCGACGCCTACGTGAGGGGGCATTCCTACGGGACGGTGGCCCACGGCGTCGGCGCCGGGCTGCGCCTGGACGTGACGCTGTTCGGCTTCGTGGAGCGGACGACGCTGCGCGTCGACGTGGCCAAGGCGGTCAACGCCGCGACGCCGCTGCAGTTCAGCGTCGGGGCGAATTTCCCGTTCTGAACGAGCGCAGGAGGGGGCTTGCTTGCGCCCGCGGTAAACCCGTTCACGTGCGCGACTTCGCTTACGGCGTCCGGGCGCCCGCGCTTCGGGCTGATTTAGCGGGGCAGGCGCGTCAGGGCGCCTTTCGCCTCCTCCGTCAGCCAGGCTCCGGCCAGTCCCTTCGCCAGCGCTTCCAGCACGCGCCGCGCCTCGGCCGTGCCGGCGCGCTCCAGCACCTCCAGAGATCGCTGCACGCGCAAACGCTCCGGCGACGGCCGCAACCAGGGCGATTGCGCCTCCACGATTTTCTCTAACCGCCGGCGCACTTCGGGCGACGGCGAGGCGTCGAGTGCCTTGCGACACGCCGGCAGGGCAGCGTCGCCGAGCTTCTCCAACTCCGCCTCGGCGGCCGTGCGCGCGGCGAACTCGTCGGCGTCGAGGTCGACGATCAGGCGTGCCAGGCGCTTCTCGTCCACGGCGGCAACGGGCTTCAACGACTTGGCGAGTGCGGGAATCGTCTGAGCCGGGGTGGCGGCGAGGCGGCGGACGGCGAGGTCGGCGCGAGCGGCGTCGGTCGAGGCGAGGGCGTCGAGGTCGTCCGGCGCCGGCGGCTCGGCCTTCGCCGTCCGCGACCCGGTCACGTTCCACACCAGGGCCGTCGTGTCCTGCCCGCCCGAGACGAGCGTGCGGCCGTCGGGGGCGAAGCTCAGCGTCGCCACGCGCCCCTGGTGCCCGTCGAAGCGGCGGCGGTCCTGGCCGGTCGCCAGTTCGATCACGTGGACCGATTGGTCCTTCCACCAGCCCGACCAGGCGAGGCAGTGACCGTCGGGCGAGAACGCCAGAGGGCCGGCGCCGTCGGGGAGGTTGGCGAAGCGGCGGACCACCTTGCCCGTCTGCAGGTCGTGCAGGGCGATAAAGCGGTTCTGACTGGCGTAGGCGAGGAGCCGCCCGTCCGGCGACAGCCGCGCGTAGTACGCCGAGAATCCGTACTTCGGCTTGACGCCGTCTCCCTCGAACGGGAACTGCCGGAGCTTGCGACCCGTTGCAACATCCCAAAAGTGGACGATCTGGTCGGAGGTCCAGGCGACCACGGTCCGGTCTCCCGCCGCGAACGCGATCCCGGTCACGGTATTATTGATCCCCGTCAGCGTTCGCCGGACCTCGCCCGACACCGTGTCGAACAGGCGGACCTCCTTGTCGCTCCCCTGCGCCAGAGTCGTTTCGTCGTGGGACAGGGCCAGAGGTTGACTTCCGTAAGTGGAACGATCACCGGCGAAGCGGCGCAATTCCCGGCCCGCCGCGACGTCCCAGGCGCGCGGGGACTGGTCGTCGCTCAGCAAATAGAGGGTGCGGCCGTCCGCGGTCGCCGTCAATTCCGATCCGAAGGTGCCCGGTCCGGTCAGGGCGCGGCGCTGCCGGCCCGTCACGCCGTCCCAAATGCGGACGGTGCCGTCGCTCCCCGTTGTGATGACCGTTCGCCCGACGAGCAGGGTCAGCGCCGCGGAGACGTGACCGTCGTGCCCGACCCGTGGGATGAGATCCTTGCCGGTCACGGGGTCGAGGACGCGCAACGCCGTGTGGCCGCTAGCGACGGCCAGCGCCTTGCCGTCGGGCGCGAAGGCCAGAACCGCCATGCTGGTGCAGGCTCCGGGAAACTGCCGCAGTTCCTTGCCCGTTGTCGGGTCCCAGACGCGGACCGTCAGGTCGAGCCCGGTCGTCGCCAGCGTCTTGCCGTCCGGGGCGAAGGCGACGCCGCTGAAGCCCTCCTCGATGCCGTGGTTCTTCTTCCGCGACGGCATCACCAACTCGCGCACCTGTTTGCCGGAGGCGACGTCCCAGAGGCGGACGCGGTTGTCGGCGAGCCAGGCAGTGACGCGCGGGTCGGGGTGGACCTCGTTCTGGCCGACCGTCGCCAACAGCCGGCCGTCGGGGGAGAGCGTCGCCGACCCGACGATGTTCGGATTGCCGTCGATTTGCCGGATCGGCTTCATCGTCGCCACATCCCAGAGGCGGATTGTCTTGTCGGCGCCGCCGGTGACGAGCGTCTTGCCGTCGGGCGTGAACGTGGCGCACCAGGCGCGGCCGTCGTGGCCTTGCGTCAAGTGCCGCAACTCGCCCGTGGTCGTGTCCCACAGCTCGATCAAACCATTCGTGGGCTTCAGCGCGGTGAAGTCGTGACCGAGAGCGACGAGGAGCTTGCCGTCGGGGGAGAAGGCGACGGCGGTGTGGGAGCGTCGGCTGTTGACGGCGCGGACCAAGGTGCCGTCGGCGACGTCCCACAGGCGGATCTCAACGCCCT
The DNA here is from genome assembly GCA_038229635.1 of Gemmatales bacterium. Lineage (GTDB taxonomy): Bacteria > Planctomycetota > Planctomycetia > Gemmatales > Gemmataceae > DATFNV01. The sequence goes on along the minus strand of JBBROG010000054.1, from coordinate 2,600 downwards.
CGCTGAGGTCGCCGGTCGCCATGAGCTTGCCGTCGGGGGACAGGGCGCCGAAGTGGACGGACTGCCCCGCCGCGTTTCCGAAGTGGCGGAGGGCGCGGCCGCTGGCGGCGTCCCAGACGCGGACGCCGTCGTACCCCATCGAGACGACGGCCTTGCCGCCCGCCGAGAAGCCGACGAAGCACACCATGTCCCTGTGGCGCAGGCGCGTCGTACCGAGACGGGCGAGGGCGCCGTCGGGGAGCGGGTCGCCCAGCGCGTCGAGGCGCGGGGCGGCTTCCGATTTTGGCTCCTGAGCGGGTGGCATCGCGGCCTGAGCGGGCGAATCCGATGTCGGGGGACGTTGGGCGACGTAAGCCGCCCCGACGGCGAGCGTCGCGACGGCGAGCAGCAGCGCCGCGCCTGCGGACAGGCGCGCGAACAGGAGGCTCCGCAGCCAGCCGTCGGCCAGCACGACGACACCCCGGCCGGCGCCGTGGAGAGCCGCGCGGGCGGTGGCGTTGAGAAGGGAAGAAGACAACGCGGCCCGCGCGGCGTCGGGGATCAGCAGCGTCCCCGACAGCGCCGCCGACAGGGTCAGGCCGCGCCGCGTGAGGCGGGCGCGGAGCAGCGCGCGACCACGGTCGATCCGGCCGCGCAGCGCCCCTTCCGACCAGCCGAGCCGCCGCGCCGCCTCGTCCTGGGTATATCCCTCAAGGCAGCACAGCAGCAGCGGCGCCCGGTAGTGGGCGGGCAGCCGCGCGAGTTCCTCGTCGAGGACGCCGAGCAGTTCGCGGCCGCTCACCTCGGCGAGCGGGTCGGCGCCCTTCGCCGGTCCCTCGGGCGCGGGGAGGACGGCGCGGCGGGCGGCGCGGGCGCGCAGGGCCAGGTGATAGGCGACGCCGTACAGCCAGCTCGTCAGCGACTCGTGTCGCCGGATGGCGCCGGCTTTGCGCGCGAGGACGAGAAACGTCGCTTGCAAGGCGTCCTCGGCCTCGTGGTGGTCGCGCAGCACGCGGCGACAGACGCCGAGGACCATCGGCCCGTGGCGGCGCACCAACTCGGCGAACGCTTCCTCGTCGCGCGCCGCGGCGAAGCGACTCAGCAACTCGCCGTCGCCGGCGCGGCCGCCGTCGCGCGCCGCCAGGCGGCGAATGTGCTGAAGGACGAAGGAGGTGTGTGTGCCGCTCATGGCCGAGACTCCCGCCGCGTTGCTTCCATAGTCCCCTTCAGTAGAGACAAGAAGGCGTGGCGGGAACATGCCACTTCGGAAAAAATGTCGGACGCGCCCCGCCGGGCACCGCCCTCCGGCGCGGGGCTCAGTACAGCAGAATCTCTCCCCGGCGCGAGCGGAATGCCTCCTCTTCCGCCTCCCATGCCGCGCTCAGCGCGCGCGGCGCGCGCCCCGCTTCGAGCCCGAGCCGCTCGCGGTCGCCGCCGAAAAGCAAGTCGATGGCCGGCCGGTCGCTCACGAACTCATACGGCTCGGTACGCCAGGCAAACTGTTCGGGCGCCTCGTCGCGCAGCGCCGCCAGGAGCGCCAGTCCTGTTCGCACCGGCCGGAACGCCTCGCGGTCGAGGACGTGGACCAGGACGCCGCCGCAGGTCTGGCCGGCGAACTTGTGAAACGTCGGCCGAAACCAGGCCGGCCGGAAGGCGACGCCGGGCAGCGCCTCGGAATGCAGGCGTTCGCACAGGCGGTCCGGCCGCACCCACGGGGCGCCGCACAACTCGAACGGCCGCGTCGTGCCGCGCCCCTCGGACAGGTTCGTCCCTTCGAGAAGACACTGTCCCGGATAGACGAAGGCGGTTTCCGGTGTCGGCATGTTCGGCGACGGCAACACCCACGGGAGGCCGGTCTGCTCGAACGTCATTTCGCGGCGCCAACCTTCGCAGGGAACGACGCTCAGGTCTCCGGCTAGGTTGCGCTCCGACTTGTATAGCCGGGCCAACTCGCCGATCGTGAGGCCGTGTCGCGTGGGGACGTCGTGCGCGCCGACGAAGCTCTCGAAGCCGGGACGCAGCGCCGGCCCTTCGACGAGGACGCCGCCGAGCGGGTTGGGCCGGTCGAGGACGACGGTCAGCAGGCCGTGCCGCGAGGCCGCTTCCAGGCAATAAAGCATCGTCGCCTGAAACGTGTAGTAGCGGCTGCCGACGTCTTGCAAGTCGATGACGAGGGCGTCGAGGCCGCGGAGTTGCTCGGCCGTGGGATGAAGACTGTCGACGGTCGCGCCGTAGAGGCTGTGGACGGGAAGACGGGTTTGCGGGTCGAAATTATTCCCGACGCCGATGAGATCTTGGGCGTCGGCATGAAGGCCGTGTTCGGGACCGAAAAGGGCGCCGAGACGAACGCCGCCCGCGCGGAAAAGATCGAGGGAGTGTTGGAGCGAGGAATCCACCGCGGCGGCGTGGGTCATTAAACCGACGATGTGGGGGCGCAAAGAGGCAAACGCCTGATCGCGCAGAACGTCGAGGCCGGTGCGAACGACGGCAGGCATGGCGGATTCTCCCCTAGGGCGGACGAGTGTCCATAATGCGGAACTAAGGACGTATTGTTCGTCGGAGCCGCGCACGGAGCGTACTCGCGGAGTAAGCGGCCTTCGCGACGGCTTCGGCCGCTTACT